>DOZP01000020.1:2500-8072 GCA_003517945.1 Porphyromonadaceae bacterium
AGGTACAGCCGCTACTCCCTGCAACAGGTCTTACCCTAAATTTACCCTAAAATTGCAAGACGGGAAAACGTTGGGCGACTACGTAGGTATTTCGCTTGACATGTACCTGGTAGACGGCAAAGGTGGCTGGGGCGACGGCATGCGAGTCGTGATTAACGGGCAAGAATTCAACTGCGGGCAGGGACCGTATAATTTCGGCTGTCAAGATAACAAATGGGGAGAAATCTATATTACATTCCTGAAAGAAGGCGAAGCGTCGGGAGGCGGAAAAATAGCCATCCCCAACTCCATGAAGGATTTGACCGAAATAGAAGTGGCTGTAGGTTCAGGTTCGGGCGAGTGGCACGCTTACGTCAAGAATATCAACCTCCATTGGAAAGCCGAAGACACCGTCATTGAGAAAACTCCCGAAGAGAAAAAGAATCTCTTGACGGAAGAACTGAACAAGTGGATCGGCGGTATGATAAACTCCGGCGGTGAGGCTGTAAACGCATGGAACATTATAGGTGAACCGCTTGACAAAACCACGGATGCCAACACCTTCGACTGGGGTGAGTACCTGGGCGATGTAGAATATGCACGCACAGCCGTGAAGCTGGCTCGTGATACGGCGAAAGTTGCCCTTGACCTCTTCGTCGGCAACACGTTTAATCAAGCAGACGAAATGGGTCAAAAGGCCGATGAAATGATCGCGTTGGTAAATGCCTGGGAAGCAGACAATGTGACTAAAATTGACGGATACAACATCATTCTCCATGCGGTTTATTCTAAAGACGCCACTCTCCAACATACCAATGAGGGAATGATTACCCAATTGTTCGACAAATTGGCACAGACCGGCAAGCAGGTACGCGTATCCGACCTCAGCATGATGGTGGAGAATGCGGATGGTAATCTCATTCAAGCCGGCAGACTGACGGCCGACGAACGGACAGCCGCTGCCAACTATATGACCTTCATCATGAAAGAATACCGGAGGGCTATTGCGTCGGATAAGCAATACGGTATTTCAATTTCGAGTATAACCGAGACAAGCACAGGTAATAAAGTTTGTCCCTGGACATCGGGATACAACCGCAACGGGATGTATGAAGGAATAGTTGAAGGCTTGAAATAGTCTTAAATCTCATAGAAATTACGGATTAAAAAGCCTTGCTTTTGCCGGATTGCCGGTGTAATTTAGAGCCTGTTTAAATTTAAACAGGCTCTAAGTGATTTAATGGCAGGGGATTAGTTTGAAAATGTCGTTTTTTCCGGTTGGAAACGATGTCTCGTAATATGTCTTGCCGTTTGACTCAACAGGCGTGGATCTTGTGATTTCTGTTTTTCCTTTCAGGACAATCACGGGTAGGGATGTTCGTATACGGCATGGTTTTCCGGCCATGGATTGCAGGGTCGCTTCCTGCAACCGGCAATCTGTCCAGCGACAGGATATTTCGAAATTTCCTCTTGCTTTCAGTCCGCTTACGGCGCCTTCGGGCCAGACATCGGGTAATGCCGGCAATAAGTGTATATAGCCCGCGTGGCTTTGCAGCAACATTTCGGTGACGCCTGCCGTATATCCGAAGTTGCCGTCAATCTGGAAAGGGGGATGCGCGTCCAGCATGCTTTTGTATAATCCGCCGCCTCCCATGGTGCTGCGGCCATTCCGGCTCTCTTTATCACGGCCAAACCCTACGGGATTGAATAGATTGCGTATGATTTGATAAGCGTGGTTTCCATCCTGCAGACGCGCCCAGCAATTGATTTTCCATCCCATAGACCAGCCGGTAGCTTCGTCTCCGCGCAGGTTCAGGGATGTTTCCGCCGCTTTAAACAGTTCTCCGGTTTCCGGTGTGATCTGGTCTCCCGGATAAAGCCCGTACAGATGGGAGATATGACGGTGTTTAGGTTCCGCTTCTTTAAAATCATGCATCCATTCCTGTATTTGCCCGCGTTCTCCTATCCGGTAGGGTAAGAGGCGGGCCAGCTTTTCTTTTAATTCGTTCTGCAGGCCGGTATCCGTATGAAGTATTCCGGATGCCCGGATCG
This sequence comes from Porphyromonadaceae bacterium, assembly GCA_003517945.1. Lineage (GTDB taxonomy): Bacteria > Bacteroidota > Bacteroidia > Bacteroidales > Tannerellaceae > Tannerella. Next base: position 4,532 of record DOZP01000020.1, read on the forward strand.
TACGTGTAAATGTTTCGCGGATAATAGCCATATCCATCGTCGGACCCATACTTAAAGCCGCCCGTTCCCCTTTGTCGGTGATAAATGCGTTTTCCGGCGATACGCCCGCAGGGGTTACCAGATTGCCGTGACCATCGTCGATCAGCCAGTCGGCATAAAATTCGGCGGCGCCTTTCAGGATCGGATAGGCTTCGTTTTTCAGAAATTCCTCATCACCGGTGAACAGGTAATGTTCCCACAGGTGACTACTGTACCACCCCTGTACCATTGGCCAGAAAGAGGCCGTCGGCACGTTGTCGTTCGGCAATGATTCGCGCCAGATCGATGTGTTGTGATGGGCTACCCAGCCCCGGCGGTTATACATGTTCCGCGCCGTTTCGCGTCCGGTAACGGATAGTTCTTTTATCAGTCGAAACAGAGGGGCGTGGCATTCCGGAAGATTGGTGATTTCCGCGGGCCAGTAATTCATTTCCGAATTAATGTTTTGCGTATAACCGCAGTTCCAGGGCGGAATCACTTCTTTATTCCACATTCCCTGCAGGTTAAGCGGCTGTCCGCCCGGACGCGAACCGCTGATCATCAGGTAGCGGCCGAATTGGTATAACAGCGCGGCCAGGTCGGGATCCGGTTGTTCGGCAAAGCGGACGATACGTTCGTCGGTCGGCAGGTTTTTCTGCTCTTCCGCAGCGGGAAGACAGATGGATACCCGGTCGAAAAGCGATTTGTAATCATCCGTATGGCGCTTTTTCAATGTTCTGTAATCATATTTTAACGCGTTTGTCAGCAGGCTTGCCGTTTTTTCCGACGGATCAATCCCTTCCAGGCTCGGACTTTTGTCATATCCGTTAAAACTGGTCGCCAGCGCCATGATAAGGTATACTTCGTTCGTATCATATATGCGCATTCCCTCCTCCGTTACTTCCACTTTTCCTTTTCCGGGAAAAACCGGTTCCAGCCGGGCTTCGAACAACATCCCCTTATTGCCGATCTCTTCGCCATACAGTACGCGCTTGTCGAATTTACGTTTCCCGTCTTTGTCGTATAGTTCCGGATGTTTGTACCGATCGCCCCATGCTTCTATTTGTTCGAATGTGCGACGTTCCACATAGCCCGGCGCTTTTCCTTTGTATAGGAGTTGATTATTGGCCGCATGTTGTGACGCCGTAGGGTGCGGGCCGCCAAAGCGGAGGTTTACGTCTATTCCGGCCGGCCGGTCGCTTGTCAGCCGGATGATCATTACATGATCCGGATGGGAAGCGAAAATTTCACGTGTATACGTCGCGCCGTCCTGTGTGAATGTTGTTTTGGCAATGGCTTCGGAAATGTTTAATTCTCTCCTGTATCCGGAAATTTCGCCGCTTCCGTTATTTTCAATGTACAAGTCGCCGAAAGGTTGGTAATACTGATGCAAACGACCCAGCCATTGCTTTGTTGCAATCTCGTTTGCTTTTCCGTATTCGCCGTTTTTGAGCAGGGAAACAACTTGCTCCAGCGATTCGGGAGTTACTTGTACGTCTTTGAAGATGACGGATGGCTCGCCGCTGTAAAGCGTATTTTCGTTCAACTGCAATAATTCCTTGCCGGCGCCGCCGAATATCATGGCTCCCGCATGTCCGTTACCGATGGGGAGCGCATCATTCCAGTTCGTAGCCGGTTCGTCATACCAAAGCAGTAAAGATTCCTTTTTTTTCGGTCCGCAAGCCACCAGCAACAGGCTTAATGCGTAGAATAGTAGTAATTTAAGTTTCATAGTTATGCAATTTAAAAAGAATTTCCCACCTTTTGCAAAGGTGGGAAATTTTCTATTTATATCCCGGATTTTGTTCGATTACTTCAAAAACATTCCGTTCGATTTCGGAATAAGGTATCGGCCACAAGTTGTGGTGATCTTCGATCGAAGCGCCTGTTTTCGGATTATAGCGTCGACTTCTGTCAACAAGTTTGCCCAGCCGGCACAACGTGACCATGCGGAGTTCTTCATAATAAAGCTCACGAAGGCGTTCATCCAGAATAAAGTCGATGTCTACCCGGTCCGCACTTATCGGAGCAGCGTGCGCTCTTGTACGGATCGTATTGATATCGGCCGCAGCAGCGTTTTTGTCGCCCTTGTTCATGTAGGCTTCGGCGCGTAGCAGGTATGTTTCGGCCAGACGGAACATGTATTCGTCTTTATAATTGCTGTTGGCATTGTTTATCATCAGATATTCGCCGTAAGCCGTCATCAGAGGCTCTCCCGCGGAATTCACAGAGCGGAGATCTGCCGGGAAATTACCTACACGCGAGAACTTGGTAATCAACGGAAACCAGTAACGGATCGGGTCGTCTATTGTCTGGGCATATCCGTCGGCAACAAGCCACTTGCCAAAGGCGGGAGAAGCCGGGTTGTCAATGATCAGATCATGGACAATGTTGTGTTCCGAATTGCGTATGTCGTTTTTATCATCCCATACTTCGTCGAAGAAATAGGTTGTTCCCTGCATCCATCCTACGCCACGGCCGCCTTTTACATCGGTGACTCCGGCAAAAGCGGTTGTTTTTACGGATTCGCCCGCATCATTCCGGGCTGTGATCTGAAGATTCTGGTAATACGGAATGATACACCACGGCATGTTCCAGTCTGCAGAACCTACGTTCTGATATTCGTTTTGCAAGGCCCATAACGTTTCCGTATTGCCGTTCGAAGTACGATTCTGATTGTTTAACCGGAATAAATCCCAGTATACGTCGCCCGGTTCGTTTCTGCGGGAACCGAATCGTTCCGTCATTAAACCGGTAGCGGGATGATTGATCACTTCGCTTGCCACGCTGACGGCGTTGTCATAAAGCCCCAGTGAGATGTAAATTTCAGCCAGCAGATGTTGTGCGACCTGTTTATTTACTTTTCCGTCTTTTACCTGATCCACATCCGGTAATAAGGAAGCGGCTTCCTCCAGGTCTTTACGTATCTGTTCGTACGTTTCCGTACGGCTTGCGCGTACATAGTCGCGGCGCGGGGTCGTTACTTCCTCGAGTGAAAGCGGTACGCCGCCATACAGATGGCACAGGTTGCGGTAAGAATACGCCCTGAAGAATAATGCTTCGCCGCGGATTACGTCGGCTTCGGCTTCCGCAACCGATGTTCCGGGTAATCTGTCCAGAATCACATTTGCATTAGCTATAACTGTATATGTATTGTTCCATACATTGCTGACAACGCCGTAAGTCGGCACCATTACATTCTTATAGTCATTCAGTTTGGCCGGAGTATGATAATCCGTTGCATTGAATGCCAGATCCGTTGCATAATAAAAAGCCAGACGGCTATCCGGATCCATACTCCAAAGCGTGTAACGCACACGGTTATACAGATGGTTCAGCGAGAGTTGAAACTGTGCGCTTGTTTCCATCGAATTTTCAGGAGAATAGATACTTAATGGTTTTTCTTCCAGAAATTTGCTTTCGTCGCAGGAAGAAACCGTGATCAGGCTTATGATAAATATCAAACTATATTTTAGAGATTTCATAATGTACAAAATTTTTAAAATTCAAAATTCAAACCAAA
>DOZP01000137.1:0-2060 GCA_003517945.1 Porphyromonadaceae bacterium
TCTACACGCTCGTAATCAAGCATCCGCTGTTCAATGATCTCGGCGCGGCGTGTCTGTACGGCAAAATAGTTTTGAGCAAAGGCTATTTGTTCCTTACGGCTATCACCGTTTTGTGCTATCAGGTAGCAGGCGTAGCGGGTAAGGAGCATTTCATGTATCTCACGTTCAGCACCTTTACCTACTATTATCATTTTGCCGACGTCGGCAAAATGATAGCTAACATCTTCGCCAGCAATTCGACATGCTTCTTTCGCTCTATCAATGGTCTCGGCAAATCTTCGCCACTGTGAGTAGCCCAATAAAGTTTGCAACTCGCGTGCACTCCAACACTCTACGCTTTCAATCTCGGCGGATGCGTTCTCAAACTGCGCGAATAATGCTCTTATTTCTTCTGATTTCATCCTTTGTTTTCTTTATTTTTCTTTTTTTACCAATAGTGATTTGTGTCGCAAGATCAATATCCGTACCCATTAATTAGCTCTTACAAAGCCTTTTTGATACGGTTCACTTCCATTGTATTACTATTTTATTCACCGTCAAAGATAGGATTTTTCAGGGGATATTCCGACAAGATACGTTTATCTCTATCGTAAAAGTACGTACCTCTGTAAAAAAACTTAAAATTGCAAACTGGACTTTGCAATTTTTGCTTTTTTCTTTATTTTTGTACCGAATTTTTTTAACAAAATACAATTTGTAGTGGAAAGCTTCTACCGGACACACCAATATTTACTGTCTCATCTTCCCGCCTCATTGGTTCGCCGGGGCCTGATGGATGAAATCAATCGGAATGAACGTCTGATTGGAATCAAAGGGTCGCGCGGTATAGGTAAAACAACATTTCTTCTTTCGTATGCAAAAGAATTTTACGGAATAGATAACCGTGAATGCCTGTATATCAACCTGAATCACTTTATATTTACCGTACGCACACTCGTAGATTTTGTGAAGGAATTTCATGCAAACGGAGGCAAAACCCTGCTTATTGACCAGGTATTCAAATATCCGGAATGGTCAAAAGAACTACGTATCTGCTATGACCGGTTTCCCAATCTGAAAATCATTTTCACAGGTCCCTCCGTGATGCGCTTAAAAGAAGAAAATCCGGATCTTTCGGGCAAAGCCGCAGTATATCATTTACGTGGCTTTTCGTTCCGCGAATACCTGAATCTCATGAATAACAAACAGTTTCCGGTATATACGCTGAGTGACATTCTACAAAACCATCAGCAGATAGCCGGAAATATCATCGGGCAGATGAAACAAAAGCTGCGGGGGGATTTTAAAGATTATCTGCATCACGGTTTTTACCCGTTCTTTTTGGAAAAACGCAACTACTCGGAAAACCTGCTCAAAACGATGAATATGACACTCGAAGTAGACGTCTCGTACATCAGGCAGATAGAACAGCGATACCTCCCCAAATTACGGAAACTCTTGTACCTGATATCACTCGAAGCTCCATGTACACCCAATATAAGCCAATTAAGCAAAGAGCTCAATATGTCGCGTGCGACTGTCATGAACTATATCAAGTACCTGACAGATGCCCGGTTAGTAAACATGTTGTATCATGTGGGCGAAGATTTTCCTAAAAAACCGTCTAAAGTGTATATTTACAATACAAACCTGCTACACGTTATCAATCAGAAACAGGTAAATGAGTCTTCCGAATATAAAACATTTCTCTACAATCAGATGCAAAAAGACTCATTGATAAACGAAGGGACAAAATATTCCGATTTTACGGTTGATAATGAATGTTATTTCTGTATCAAAACAAACAGGACATTTAAAAATAATCCGAAGTATTACTATGTATTGAATGATATGAACACCAGTGAGAACAATGTCATCCCGATCTGGCTTTTCGGATTTCTGTACTGAAAAAATAAAGTGATTTATATAACGATTTAAAGATTTAAGATTATGACAAAAGAAAAAAAGTTTTTGACTTGTGACGGAAATCAGGCCGCTGCGCATATCTCTTATATGTTCAGTGAAGTAGCGGCGATTTATCCGATCACTCCGTCGTCTACCATGGCAGAATATGTAGACGA
>DOZP01000137.1:2094-2790 GCA_003517945.1 Porphyromonadaceae bacterium
GCCGCAGGCGCTCTTCACGGTTCTCTCCAGGCAGGTGCACTGACTACGACTTACACCGCTTCACAGGGATTGTTGCTGATGATTCCCAACATGTACAAAATAGCCGGCGAATTATTGCCGAGTGTATTTCATGTTTCGGCCCGTACGGTGGCTTCACATGCGTTGTCTATCTTTGGTGATCACCAGGATGTGATGGCATGTCGTCAGACAGGTTTTGCCATGTTAGCCGAAGGTTCGGTTCAGGAAGTAATGGACCTGGCCGCTGTTGCTCACCTGTCAACTATCAAGTCACGTGTTCCGTTTGTTAATTTTTTCGACGGTTTCCGCACATCGCACGAAATACAAAAGATTGAAGCCCTTGCAAATGAAGACCTGGCTCCTCTTATCGACCAAAAAGCGCTATCCGAATTTCGTGCACGCGCATTAAACCCTGAAAAACCGGTAGCCCGCGGTATGGCTGAAAATCCGGATACATTCTTCCAACACCGTGAAGCATCCAATTCCTATTACGAAGCTGTTCCTGCAATTGTAGAAGAATATATGAAAGAGCTTTCCGCTTTGACGGGGCGTAAATACGGATTGTTCGATTATTACGGAGCGCCTGACGCCGACCGTGTGATTATTGCAATGGGTTCTGTGACGGAAGCTATCCGTGAAACGATTGATTACCTGACAGCCAAAGGTGAAAAAGTAGGT
>DOZP01000186.1:0-9715 GCA_003517945.1 Porphyromonadaceae bacterium
GATTTTACCATCCAAATATTTTCGGCACTTTTTTCTCTTTTTTTTTCATTTTTTTTTCAAGCGACTAATTTACAACCTGTTATAAAACATGTTTTTTTGAAGTATTTTTTTTGGAAATTTTCCCCTCTATATATTAATGTAGAAAAATATTTTGACAAAAAAACAGCTATTTACGGTTTTCACCGGTTATACAACCGGAATCTTTATCCGTAAAAATCAAAAATCGACACTTAACCGGAAATTAAGCTGACGCCCGGTCAGGTAATTAGGAACCGCGTATTGTTCATTATAAACATCCGTGATCCAATAATATGAATTCGTATTACCTATATCAAACAGATTGAAAACATCAAAGCCCAACCATATATTTTTAAAATTACGGAAGAACGGACGATCCATTATAGCATCCTTTCCGCCGGCAATCTGATACGAAAATCCGATATCCACCCGGCGATAAGGAGGAGTACGGCGCTTATACGATTCCCAACCCTTGTTGGGTATGGTAACCGGAAGTCCGCCGGACAAGATCCCTTTCAGATTAACCATCGCCCGCTTATTTCCCGGAAAATAATCCTGAAAATACAACGATATATTATACTGTTGATCATTAGGCATCGGCACCTTAAGCGTCTCATTGATAGTCTGCTTCGAACGCATCAACGAAACACTCAGCCAGGAATCGGCTCCGGGTACAAACTCACCGAAAAGTTTCATATCAACGCCCATTGCGTATCCTTTTGCGCAATTCTCACCATAGTAACGAATCTTCACATTATCAACCGTATACGGATTTACATGATCCAATTTTTTATAATATAATTCCGATGTAAACTTAAAATTCCGTCCCGCTGCACGGAACGTATAATCGCCTCCGAGAATAAAATGAGTAGAACGTTGGGATTTCAACTTATTGTTAAGCGCAATGATATTATTCCCGTATTCATCCTGCTCCGTGATACGCAATTCCTTATAAAAAGGAGGCTGATAATAAAAACCTGTTGCAAAACGCAGGATCAAATGCTGATTTGCAACCGGGATAAACGCTACCGACAATCTGGGACTAATAATAAATTCTTTATTATAATCCCAGTAACTGCCACGCAAACCGCCAATCACCGTAAATATCCCCTTCTCCGTACGAAACTTGAATACATCCTGAACATATCCCGAATAACGCCAGCTCTCCAATTCGTTATCTGAAAACAAGTTTGATATCACATTCACCGTAGAACCGTTTTGCGGAAGGCTATATCCGGACGAATCCCGGCTTTCCCATTCGCTTATCCGATCCATAATATGTTCATACTGAGCATTAACTCCAAATTTCAACGTATTACTTGCGTTAATCCTGGCATTACCGAAAAAACCGATGTTCGCCACATTCGAATGAAGTTTATTACGGGCATGCTCATGATAACTGGCCACATCAAGCGGCGATGCGATCTCTTCCGTTGAAGCCCCGGCTTCCGCGCTATTCTGGCTGTAAGAACCCGTTATATCATAACTTTCCTCCTCACGACTATTAAATGCGGAAGTCTGGACGCCATACTGTATATTTTCGCTTTGTGTATACTTCAGCGTCAATGCGCCGAACAATGTCTGAAACCGGTCACGCTCCTTTCCCTCAAAATGAACCCTGAAAAGCCGCGGATTCTGAACCGTCCCGTAAAGAGTTTCGCGGGTATGAGGCGTAAAATTATAATTATTAACCGATAAGTTTCCTAAAAAATCAGCTTCCAGTTTAGGCGTCAGACGATACGTTATATACGTCTGCAAATCCGTATAATTAGGATTATATTCGGCATCCGTATCCATCGTTCCCAAAAGAGAACGGTTCGTCTTATACCTCAATCCCGTTATCTGTGTAAATTTACCGGACGAACTGCCGACATAGGCGCTCGCTCCCAACATACTGGCGCTCACCGAGCCTTCAAAACCCTCCGGCTTCTTGTAAGTTATGTCCAACACCGAACTCATCTTATCCCCATACCTCGCTTCGAAACCTCCGGCCGAAAACTGCACATTTTCAGTCATTTCCGGATTGATAAAACTCAACCCCTCCTGTTGTCCGGAACGTATCAGAAAAGGGCGGAAAACCTCCAGCCCGTTCACATAAACAATATTTTCATCATAACTCCCGCCCCTCACCGAATACTGGGAACTCAATTCATTACTCTGCGAAACGCCGGCATAAGTAACCACCAGACTTTCAATACTACCGCCGGAAGGATCCGGCAAACGCCTTATTTTACTCGCATCCAGCGACTCCATCATATCCGTCCGGATTCTATGAGAAGTCACGGTTACTTCTTCAAGCCCGAAAGACATATAACTCATCTTCACATGCAAAGACATATCCTGAGATAATTCGGGTATAATACGCTCCGCTTTGTTATATCCGAGACACGAAAAAACAAGCGTAACGGAATCACCCTTGTTTACCGACAGCGAATAATACCCTTTCTCATTGGTAGCCGTACCGATAACGGTCCCTTTCACACTGACATTAACCAGTTCGATCGGATACCCCTCGGCATCACGTACATGTCCGGATATTTTGGCGCGTTTACTCTCCTGACCGGATACACTTATAGTCAACAACATATATATAATCACCACGAAAAGTGCACGAATCTTCATATTCTTATTTTTTGCAACACTATAATAAACGCAAAAATAGCGCAAAGCGTATACCGGCCGCTAAAATATTGCAAAATAAAAAACAGGTTCATTTTGTACTTTTCCCGGGTTGCACTACCTTTGCATACAAAAATAATATCGGAATGAAAGATTTTGAATCACTGATTATTGCAAGGCGCAGCACCCGTAAATTCAACGGACAACAGCTATCGCCGGAAGATGTACAAAAACTACTTCAATCGGCTTTGCTGGCTCCCACATCGAAAAACAGCAAATCCTGGGAATTTGTAGCTGTTGAAAACAAACACCTGCTTCAGCAGCTATCCGTATGCAAAGATGCCGGCGGCGCTTTTCTGGAGGGATGTGCGCTTGCCGTCGTTGTCATGGGAGACAAAACAATAACCGATGCATGGATCGAAGACGCATCCATTGCCGCCGTATTTTTACAGTTGCAGGCCGAAGATCTGGGTCTCGGCAGTTGCTGGTGCCACGTACGCAACCGTTTCACCGGCAATCTGGAGTCGGAACAATATGTAAGAGAATTACTTGATATTCCTGATCATTTCGGCATCCTCTGCATCATAGGCATCGGACACAAAGAACAGGAACGTAAACCTAATGACTTAACAAAACTCACCTGGGAAAAAATTCATATAGAAACATTTTCTCCTGCTGATAAAAACAGGATGGCATAGAATTTATTACAAAATATCCGAATCAATGCTGTCCCCAGAAAGAGACCGGGCAAATGCCGGAAAAAAAAGTTACAAAGTCGTATTTATAGGCGCAGGTAACGTAGCCGTGCATTTATCTTTAGCGATGAAAGAAGCAGGGTTTTCGATCATACAAGTATATAGTCATACCCCAAAAAGCGCCCGCAATCTCTCGGATCAATTAAACTGTCCTTATACCGTTAACATTGAAGATATTGATCAAAATGCCGGGATCTATCTATTCTCCGTAAAAGACGACGCATTGCCGGATCTGATCCGCAAAATCCCGCCCAACAAAGGACTTTGGATACATACGGCCGGAAGTATCCCAATGGATATCTTTGAGAAACATGCAAAACAGTATGGGGTGATTTATCCCATGCAAACCTTATCCAAAACCCGTAAAATTAATTTTCATAAAACGCCTCTGTTCATCGAAGGCAATACGCCGGCAAGCGAAAAAAAAATCCGGCACATAGCAGAGATACTCTCTGAAAATGTACATGCCATGACTTCCGAAAAGCGTAAATACCTCCATTTGGCGGCCGTCTTTGCATGCAATTTCAGTAATCATATGTATAGCATAGCCACACAATTGCTTGAAGAACAAGGCATCGACCGACATATATTGCAACCCCTGATTGATGAAACGGCAGACAAAGTGCGTACAATGAGTCCGGATATGGCGCAAACAGGCCCTGCCATACGATATGACCGCGATATTATGAACCGCCACCTTGCCCTGCTGGAAGATCCGGCAATACGCGAAATATATGAAATAATAAGCAAAAACATATATAAAAAGCTGTCAAACAAATAATACAACATCATGATCCATTACGATTTAAATAAAATAAAGGCTTTTATTTTTGATGTGGACGGCGTGCTGTCATCAAGCAGAATTACGCTTGCATCAGACGGAGACCCGATGCGTACAGTCAATATAAAAGACGGATATGCGCTACAGTTGGCCGTAAAAAAAGGATTTGAAGTCGGAATCATTACCGGCGGATATACCGAAGCCGTCAGGACAAGATATGAACGTTTAGGCATCAGGCACATTTATATGCGCAGCAGTGTCAAACTGAAAGATTATGAAGATTTTCTTATGCTGACCTGTCTGAAAGACGAAGAAGTGATGTATTGCGGCGACGATGTTCCCGATTACGAGGTGATGAAAAGAGCCGGTCTGCCTGTAGCTCCCGCAGACGCCGCCCCCGAAATCAAACAGCTGGCAAAATACATCTCCCCGCTAAACGGAGGAGACGGAGTCGCCCGCGACATCATCGAACAGACCATGAAAATACAGGGCCTGTGGATGACGGACGAAGCGTTCGGATGGTGACTTTACTGAGATCCTGCAAGGCTGTAACGCTATAAAGCCGCATCAACAGTCACTTTACAGGGATACATCAGATATTCCTTCCATTTTTTCGAGTAGTCAAACCATGCTTCCGGGGTCTTGTAGCCGAATGTTTCTTTCATGGAAGTGAACATGATATGATAGGTAAAGCGCTGTTTTCCTTCCGCGCTTACCTGATACAGGTAATTCACGTTGTCGTATATTTCCGAACGGACAATTTCCTGCGGAAGACAAGTGGCCAGACCGACTGTCTCTTTGGCATATTTAACCGTATCATTTACAGGCCAATTCGTACCCCAGCATGCAACCAGACCTTTATGGTCGGACCAGGAAACGGAACCTTTTATGTTTTGCACCCCCGTTGCAAAAACTTCCTGTTTCAGCGGACGATCAAAAGACACCTGCACTTCGCAGTCACGATGTCCGGCATACAAAATATAACGTATTTTCATGCGCAAAACCGACTGTTGATACTGCCATCCGTTAGCAAATACATCAACCACCGTACGTACCGGCCCATAAGCAAGTACGGATTCCGTACGACTTGCAACGGGCTCTATATGCATAGCTTTCGTTCCGTCCCATCCCTTCAGCGCACCTAACCCGCAACTGCCGCCAACAAGCAATACGTCGTCACCAAAACCGCGTGCCAACTGCTCGTCCGTAGGATAAAACTGAGATTCTTCGATTTCAAATCCCTTATTAAATTTACCATAAATATCAACCGTTTGTTTCTGATCAAAATAGATACGATAAGCCACCAGTTCCGATTCGAAAGCCGGACCATGGTGATGCAACTGGTTATAAATATTACTGGTTCCCGGTATGGTCAGTGAAGAAATGGGCACATGCTTCCCGCCTTTATCACTGACAAGCATTTCGGCAAAAACACGGGAAGGATATGCTTTCTGCTTCTTATCCGACGAAACAACCACACGAAACGTTTTTACGGACGATGCCGGCACATCCGTAACAAAGACAATCTCATCCGCCACCAGATCTCCGTCAAGATCATCCAACTGCGAAGGTATTTCGGTATCCCCGTCCGTCACAACGGCAGAGACCACATCGAACCCGCAATTCAATCCTTTTACATCCAATACGACCGGTTCATTCGCCCTGGAATCAGACCATTCATTGGACACCGTCATGGTAAATGCTTTTTCATCCGCCTGAACATATACGGCCCGACCACACACAATAATAAATAGTAACGTATAAAATAAATTCCGTTTCATGCTTATATAGAGTTTAATTAAATTTCTTCCATCGCATAATATTGATAATCACGTGTAAGTGTCCGCAGAAAAGTTTCATCATCCATATTCGGGCTAACCTTGAGAAAATCCTTCACCTTGGCGGAAAGCATAGCAAGACGTTGCGGACGGTGAATATCCATACGCATCAGGGTTTCACTAATAGTATTCATCTGTTCAAGCGAAAGATTCTCTGCCTGAGGAAAAACGGGATGATAACCGCGGCTCAGGTAATCAAACTCATCAAGCGACACCTGTATACGATGATAATCTCTTTCTTTAATCACAATCGTTCCGGCAGCCAGATCCCCCAAACGTTGATTATTTTTATTCAATAGAATAATGACGATTCCAATCCACGCCCAGGTATCGATCAACAGCAACATCCAACGCATGAAATAAGCGCCGATCGTAGGGGTTGTTCCGTCCTGCATGACGACACGCATACCAAAAGCCATCTTACCGGGCGACCGGCCGCGGTTCAGAATCTCCCATAAAAACGAATAAAAAACAACCGGAAGATAGAACATGAAAAGCCATAATTCAGCATACGCACCCCTGACAAAATAATATAAATCCGTTGAGTCCATCAGATAAATCATCCCTATCGTATAGACGAACATAATAAGATAATCCAGCATACGTGCAAAAATACGCTCACCAATCCCCGCTGGCGTCTGATCTATCTGAACATACTGACTTGTTATAATTTGCGCTTCCGCCATAAAAAACTATTTTTTAACACTAAAAGCTAATGCATACATTCTCATTTGCCTGAGCATAGACACCAATCCATTGGAACGTGTAGGAGAAAGGTGCTCCTTCAGCCCGATACGATCAATAAAATAAAGGTCGGCATCCAGGATCTCCTGCGGTGTATGATCCGAAAGAACACCGATCAACAAATATACGATTCCATTTACAATCACGGCATCACTCTGCCCCTGATAGAACACCTTCCCGTCAGTATATCCGGCATCCAGCCATACACGGCTCTGGCATCCTTCTATCAGATTATTTTCCGTCTTGTACTTATCATCCAGCGGTGGCAACGAATTACCCATGTCAATGAGTAAAGCATATTTATCCATCCAATCGTCAAAAACCGAAAATTCCTCAATTATCTCATCCTGCCTTTCATTGATCGTCATAACAAACAGCTTTAAATTTCTAATAATTATATATTACTTCAAGAACCGTCTGACCGGTAGCCTTCAGAACATTTTCATCAATATTATCCATCGTATCGTTCTGTGTATGCCAATGCATTCCAAATCCATGCGGCGTATCAGGCTTCAGATTAATAATATCTATACAAGGTATATTACGCCCCTCGATAACATACTGATGGTCGTCTGTTATGGTACCGCCTTTCGCATTGATAAAATATTTACCATAACCCAGGTTTCGCGCCGTACTCCAAACCTTCTCCACAACAGGCGCCGCATAAGATACGGAATGACCCTCTTTGTAAAAGGTCGCGTCTTTATGACCTACCATATCCAGCAAGATACCAAAATCCGCTTTGTAAGAGGGTATATGAGGGTTTTTAGCCCAGAACTGCGAACCAAGACACCACGTATTCAGCTTATACTCCTTCGCAAATTCAGGGGAACCATAATCTTCCGCATCAAAAAAGATAATATCAATTCCCGTCTGGATATTATTCAAACTAATCTGACGAGCAATTTCCAGCAAAACGCCTACTCCGCTGGCGCCATCATCAGCGCCGTCAAGAGGTTTCCGGTGATTCGCTTCATCCGGGTCATGATCCGAATAGGGACGCGAATCCCAGTGGGCAAACAGAAGAATACGCTTTTTATTCTCAGGATTAAATACGCCTATGATATTCTTAGCCTGCAATTTATCTCCGTTGTATGCTGTAAGAACAGTCTCCTGGACATAGATTTCAGCTCCATAACGTTCCAGTCCGGACACCAGATATGCGGCGCAGGCCTTATGCGCCGGAGTATTCGGTACACGCGGCCCGAATGCAACCTGACTTGCCACATGAGCATAAGCGCTATCCGCATCAAAAGAAGGCGTTTCCACCGAATTACCGGTATTTGCTCCGGAGGTAGATTCCGTAAAGACATCGCTTCCTTTTGTCGTGCCCTTCTGACTGCAGCACGACAATAACAAACTTCCCAAAAACAAACAAATAAACTTATTCATATCTTTCATGATCTATGTAATCCATATCATTCGGTTTTAACCGGTCAAAGGCTGCTGTACCTGTTGCATAACCCGCATCAGATTTTCGCCCCAGATCTTGGCTATATCCTCATCATTAAATCCCTCCGCAATCAGGCGCATCGTGATCTGCATCAACTCGTTCGCCGCCCGGCAACCGATCAGTTCGCCGTCACCGTCAAAATCGGAACCGATCCCAACCGCATCTATCCCCGCAACATCAATTATATGGCATATATGCCTGACAGCATCACGCAACGAAGCCTGACCGGCTTTCTCATTAATAAACTCTTTATATAAACATACCTGCACAACACCTCCCCGCGAAGCCAATGCACGCAACTGGCTATCATCCAGATTACGACGATGAGCGCATAACGCTCTTGAAGAAGAATGTGAAGCGATAACAGGCCTGCTACTACATTTCAGCACATCATAAAATGTACTGTCGGCAGCATGTGAGACATCTATCATCAATCCTAACCGGTTCATTTCCGCCACCACATCACGACCAAAAGGGCTCAAACCGCCCCATTCTCCGCCTCCGGCAGCCGAGTCGCAGAGGTCGTTATCCCCGTTATGGCAAAGTGTAATATAAGATACTCCGATATCCTTAAACCGTTTCAGGTTACGAATATCCCGTCCTATTGCATACCCGTTCTCAATACCCAGAAAAACAGACTTTTTTCCCTTACATTTCAAATGCCATGCATCGTCCGGTGTACAGGCAATACCCATACGTTCCGGATATAAAGCCGCCTGAGCAGTAACTTCAGAGAGACGCTCCAGGGTATATGTATAAGCATTTTGAAAAGAAATATCATCACGCGCTCCCTGCGGAAGGTAAGCCACCATAAACACGGCATCCAGAAAACCTTCTTCCATCAAAGGGAGATTAACCTTCCCCCCTTCCCTGCATCCCAGATTGAACGATTTGAAAATCATAGGCGTATCCGTATGAGAGTCAATCGTCAACATATGCCGGTGCAGACTCTTGGCTTTTGCGAATAGATCCGCCTGCCTGATATGATAACGAAACAGACCCAGCATAACCTCATTACCGGCCGCCGCCATGGGTTCGGGATGCCACTGAACGCTGAAAACCGGATATTCCGGATGTTCCATCGCCTCATTCAATCCGTCGGGCGATGTAGCCGTAGCTATAAATTCCGGCGCAACCTCCCTGACAGCCTGGTGATGAAAAGAATTAACAGGGATCGGCAGTTCTCCGGGCTGATTGAGCGCCTGCCTTAGCTTTGAAGGAATATCCGCAAGGATAACCGTATGAGTAGCCACATCACGCGCCGCCTCCTGACTATGCATCAAAACGTCGCCGGAATATTGCGTACGGATATCCTGATAAAGCGTTCCGCCAAAAGCCACATTGATGACCTGATGGCCGCGACAAATACCGAATATGGGCAACTGACGGTTAAAAGCAAGTCGTAACAGCAAAAAATCATATTCATCACGGTACGAATCCGTATCCCCGAGTTCCGGAACCGGATCTTCACCCAGGTAGCCGGCATCTATATCGCCGCCTCCCGAAA
>DOZP01000186.1:9739-12499 GCA_003517945.1 Porphyromonadaceae bacterium
AGCAAGACAGGCGCGCCGCCCGCCATCACCACCGACTGGTAATAGGGATCGGCAATACAGGATGTTCCGTCTCTGCGATTCGCGGAAATACCGATCACCGGCCGCCTGTAGGAACCGTCCGAAGTATTATCATCTGCTTTTTTATACAGAAAACCCAGTAATGAAGACATGGCATCCGATTTATTTACTATCCTATAACAATCAGGGGCAATCTGTCAGATTACCCCATAAATATAAAATCGTATTTTGTCATGCATCAATATTGGCATACGTTGCATTTTCTTCTATAAACTCACGGCGAGGCGCCACTTCTTCTCCCATTAGCATGGCAAAAGTAGAGTCAGCCTCCACGGCATTATCAATTGTTATCTGCTTCAACGTACGGTTTTCGGGATTCATGGTCGTATCCCATAGCTGATGGTCATTCATTTCACCCAACCCTTTATAACGTTGCGTATGTACCTGGCCTTCATTTCCTCCGGCATACGTATCAATAAATTTCTGACGTTGCTGTTCTGTCCAGCAATATTCTTCCGCCTTACCTTTTTTACACAGATATAACGGAGGTGTCGCCAGATAAACATATCCTTTTTCGATCAATCCGCGCATACGGCGAAAGAAAAATGTTAATATCAACGTAGCAATATGGCTTCCGTCCACATCCGCATCCGTCATGATAATTACCTTATGATAACGTAATTTTGAAAGATTCAACTCTTTAGGATCTTCTTCCGTCCCGATCGAAACCCCCATGGCACGATAAATATTCTGGATCTCTTCGCTTTCAAACACTTTGTGCTCCATCGCCTTCTCCACGTTCAAAATTTTACCGCGCAAAGGCAAAATGGCCTGAAAATTACGATCACGGCCCTGTTTGGCTGTTCCTCCTGCCGAATCACCCTCCACAAGGAACAACTCACATTCTGTCGCATCTTTCGAAGAACAATCGGCCAGTTTTCCGGGCAATCCTCCACCCGTAAGGGGCGACTTACGCTGCACCATTTCACGCGCTTTGCGTGCGGCCTGACGCGCCGTAGCAGCCAGTATCACCTTGTCTACAATCGTTTTCGCTTCTTTCGGATGTTCCTCCAGAAAATAACCAAGCGCCTCTCCTACCGCCATATCGACGGCGCCCATAACTTCATTATTCCCCAGCTTCGTCTTCGTTTGTCCCTCAAACTGCGGCTCCGCTACTTTTATTGAAATAACAGCGGTAAGACCTTCCCTGAAATCATCTCCCTGTATTTCAACTTTCGCTTTCTCCAACAATTTTGAATCTTCGGCATACTTTTTCAACGTACGCGTTAACCCACGGCGAAACCCCGAAAGATGCGTACCTCCCTCAATCGTATTAATGTCATTCACATACGAAAAAACACTCTCATTATACGATGTATTATAGGTCATCGCCACTTCAACGGGAATCCCCTGCTTCTCTGTAACAATATGTATAGTATCTTGAATAAGAGGCTCTTTGGCTCTGTCAATATAACGGACAAATTCTTTCAAACCTTCATCGGAACGAAAAAGTTCGGATCTGAATGTACCATCTTCACGAACAACGCGCTTATCCGTCAGTGTAAGATTAACTCCCGCATTAAGGAACGCAAGTTCGCGCATACGGTTTGCCAGAATATCATATTTATATTCCGTAACCGTAAAAATCGCCGTATCCGGCTTAAAGGAAATGATAGTACCCGTCGTTTCACTTGTACCGGTCTCCTGAATATCGCCCAACGATTTCCCGATTGAAAATTCCTGCACATAAATCTTTCCGTTACGGTGCACTTCCGCTCTCAGATGAGAAGACAAAGCATTCACACAAGACACGCCGACACCGTGTAATCCTCCCGATACTTTGTAGGTACCCTTATCAAATTTTCCTCCCGCATGAAGAACGGTAAGCACAACTTCCAATGCGGATTTCCCCTCTTTTTCGTGATAATCCACAGGAATACCCCGGCCGTCGTCCGTAACACGGATAGAATTGTCTTCATTAATCACAACCGCTATGTTCTTACAGTAACCGGCCAATGCCTCATCTATTGAGTTATCAACAACCTCATAGACCAGATGGTGCAACCCCTTCTCCCCCGTATCGCCAATATACATGGCCGGGCGTTTTCTGACCGCTTCCAGACCTTCAAGCACCTGAATATTTTTCGATGAATATTCATTACTCGCTTCTTTCAATTCTTCTTCGCTCATAAGTTCTTTACAATATATATAAATTTAGTTCTTTAAAAAGCTAACAAATATAGCAGTTTTTCCTGAAAATAAAAAACAACAGCCGATTAAAATTCACATTCCGGTCATATATAGCAAACCGGTCAACACAAAAAAGCCGGACAATTAAGCCCGGCCCAATTTATTTTCAATCGGAAAACCAACGATTAAACACTCATCGCATTAACGCGCTTCGTTATTTTTGACTTCAGATTTCCCGCCTTATTCTTATGAATAACTTTCCGCTTCGCCAATTTATCAAGCATTGAACATACTTTCGGATACAACTCTTTTACTTCATCTTTATCTTCTGATGTACGGATTTTTTTCAAAGCGTTACGCATCGTTTTCGCATAATACCGATTACGCAAAGTACGAACTTTTGTTTGACGAACTCTTTTTATGGACGATTTGTGATTAGCCATTTTATTTATACCTTCAGTTATTTACTTTTAAATATCAACATCTCAAATTCAACGCTTCTTCTTTTTTTTGTAGCCCGTAGGGGAATCGAACCCCTCTTTCAAGAATGAA
>DOZP01000328.1:0-6181 GCA_003517945.1 Porphyromonadaceae bacterium
TTGATATACTTGTATAATGCACCGTCTGTAGTATTCACACCGCGGTTTTCTTCCAGAAAAACATTATCCCACGAGACCGAGGCTCTGGCTCCCAATCCTTTTGTTATGAAATCCAATTTTTGCTCCAACACAAAGTCGGTAGTCAACCGGGTAGTCGTGCGGGTGTTTTGCGGAGACAATGCTAATCCCGAAACCGAGTTATTGGCATTATTTACCGGGTCGTATCCCCATGCGCCATCGCTGTAACGAGGCATAAATACGTTAGGAGGGGTTGTATACACGCTACCCCAAATGTTGTATTCGTATGCTGTGCGCGGGCCTTGCCTCACACCATGCGAACCTGCAATATTTGTTTTTAACAGGGTCGTTTTGGTCAATTGGAAGTCAAGGTTACTACGCATATTAACACGATTATATCCATAAGTAGTTTGGTATCCGCGTCCGTTGTCGTATTCCTTAAACAAGTCGCCTTCGTGCTGATAGTCGATAGCGGCATAGTATTTCACAAATTTGGTACCTCCGCTTACGCTCACATTCACATTCTCGGAAAAGGCTTGATTCTTAAACATCCAGTCTGCCCAGTCGACATTAGGATAACGTTCCATTTCCTCCAGATTAGCCGGGTGACGGTATTTATCTATAAGTGTTTGCGGCATCATATAAGTCCATGAGTCGGGAGTCAACCCTATTTCGTATTCCAACGCATCATTCCGAAGCATGAAGGCATCATACGAATCAAGTTTGTTGGGCAATTTGGATGGCATCTTCAGCACCATATTGGCGCTGGCATTGATAGTTGCTTTGCCATCTTGTCCACGCTTTGTTGTAATCAGAATTACGCCATTAGCACCTTTTACCCCATATACGGCTGTTGCCGAAGCATCTTTCAATACCGAAATCGATTCAACCGAATTAATATCGAGGCCGGCCATCGGGCGTTCGATACCATC
Organism: Porphyromonadaceae bacterium; assembly: GCA_003517945.1. Classification (GTDB taxonomy): domain Bacteria; phylum Bacteroidota; class Bacteroidia; order Bacteroidales; family Tannerellaceae; genus Tannerella. The sequence goes on from DOZP01000328.1 coordinate 951, forward strand.
CACCAAAACCAGTGGTGAACTGTTGTTCCAGGAACTCATACCACGAATCATAATTCGTGGGTCTTCTTCACCGGGCATACCCGTACTGGCTGTTGTTATAACCCCCGGCAAATTACCAGTCAAGGCCGACCCCAAGTCCGATACACCCCCCGAACGTTCAAGCACTTTGGACGAGGTCTGTGTAATGGCGCCTACCACACTCACTTTCTTTTGCTGGCCGTAACCCACTACCACTACTTCATCTAAGATTTGTGAGTCATCTTTTAAAACCACTCTTATAGTCCCTCTGCTTGTGGCCCTCACCTCTTGCGTCGTCATTCCGACGTATGAAACGATAAGAGTTGAATTCTCACCGGGAACCACTAAAACAAAATTACCGTCCAAATCAGAGACCGTACCTACTGACCGGGCATTTTTTACGATAATGGAAGCTCCAATAACAGGCTCATCATTGTCGTCTACAACTGTTCCTCTCACCGTTGTTCTTTGCTGTGCCAAAACCGTCAGGCTACAGAACACCGTAAACAGAAACGAGTAGAAAATCTTTTGAAATTGTTTTCTCGCATTTTTCATTACAATTAGTTTAAAATATTACACATTTCTCTTTTCAGCCACCTTATATAATTAAGATAGTTAATAATTAATCATTCATTCTTACTACTATATTCCATGTTATTATAATTTAAGTGTTAATGAATTTTCTTATACATTTGTTAGTGTTGATTGTATAAACGGTTTTTTATTCATAAAATAAAAGCTGTTTTTATTTACTGCAAAGTTAGGTCACAATGTAAAACCGCATACGCAATTATGTTACATGGTCTTTTTTAATCATTACATACTTTGCTTTTAATGTTACATCTATCTTTGCTCATGTAACATATCGGCTTTATGAGGAAAGGATGAAAATCGCTCTGTAAAAGGTCGGTGACAGTTCTACGGGATGCCGGCGATGCTTCGCTGAGTAATTTTTATCCCCCTTATGTAACAATGAAGATACTAATTGAAACAAACTGCGGTCGGTATGTAACATTGGGAAAAGGCTATGTAACAAATATTTAAAGTAATATGAAAATATATGGTTAATTTTGACTGCATCAATTTTATGTATACCTCTGCCGGTACATAATGATGAAGATTGAATACAAACTAATTTATTTATATTGTTAATAACAAATTGATATGAAAAGACGATTTTATGTATTATCATTCATTATGCTGATTGCTGCCAATTGCACGTTGTCGGCTCAGAATCCGTTTATTACCGGTCAGTTTACCGCCGATCCCACTGCCAGGGTGTTTGATGGTAAAATATATGTGTATCCGTCTCATGATATCCGCAGTCCGATAGAGCGGTTGGAAAAATGGTTTTGCATGGCCGACTACCATGTATTTTCATCGGAAAACCTGACCGACTGGACTGATCACGGGATGATTGTCAGCCAGGACGACGTTGCCTGGGTGAAACCTGACTCTTATTCCATGTGGGCGCCCGACTGTGTGACCCGCAACGGAAAGTATTATTTCTATTTTCCGACTACGCCCCGTGATACTACTGCAGGAAGAGGTTTTGCCGTAGGAGTTGCTATTGCGGATAAACCGTACGGCCCTTTTACTCCCATGGCCGATCCTATCAAAGGAGTAAAAGGAATTGATCCTTGTGTATTTGTCGATAAGGACGGGCAGGCTTATATATACTGGTGCGGAGGAAGCAAAATGCATGCGGCAAAGTTGAAGGATAACATGACGGAGCTTGCTGCCGATCCTGTTCAGATCGCAAATCTTCCCAAAGGATTTATGGAAGGCCCCTTCGTATTTGAGCGTGGCGGCATGTATTATTTTACATTTCCGTGGGTGCAGGACAAAACGGAAACATTGGCTTACGCTATAGGCCGTTCTCCTATGGGGCCTTTTGATTTCAAAGGGCTCATCATGGATCAATGGCCTTCCGAATGTTGGACGAATCATCATTCAATTGTTGAATACAACAATCAGTGGTACTTGTTTTATCATCATAATGATTATTCGCCGGAGTTCGACAAAAACAGGTCGGCACGCATTGATTCGCTATTCTTTAATCCGGATGGCAGCATTCAAAAAGTGAAACCTACCTATCGGGGAGTGGGCGTGACGCAGGCTACAAGTAAAATTCAGCTTGACCGTTACAGTGATATAGGCGAAGGCGCCCGGATTGAGTTTTTGGATGGAGACCATAAATTTGAAGGTTGGAAAACGATATTCGCCGGAAATAATAGTTGGGTGCGGTATAATACCGTTGATTTCGGAAAGCAGGAATTAAAACGTGTAAAAGCCAGAGTGATGGCGGAATCAGGAGGAGTTTTACAAGTCAGGGTGCAAGGTGCGGAAGGAGTTGTTGTTTCGGAAATAAAGATTCCAAGCACGAAAAGATTTCTGGTGATAGATTCTCCTGTTACCGGCAATCCGGGAGGGATTCAACATCTGTTTGTTCTTTCCGGCAGCCATCAGCCTGTGGAAATAGATTGGATAAGTTTTGAATAAAATAAAAAGTGAAGATGAAGAAAATAGTAGTAAGAACGATCTGCTTATCGTTGCTTTTCGCCGGTCTGGCAGGTTGCGGGCCGAAATATAAATACTCGTTTCAAAACCCCGATTTGCCGGTAGACGAACGGGTAGAAAACTTGTTGAGTTTGCTGACCATCGAGGAAAAAGCCGGATTGATGGTGAACTCCTCCAAACCCGTTCCCCGTTTGGGGATCCCGGCGTATGACTGGTGGAACGAAGCGCTGCATGGCGTAGCTCGTTCGGGACTGGCTACCGTGTTCCCGCAAGCCATCGGCATGGCAGCTACATGGAACGAACCCGGACACTTGGAAACCTTTACCACCATCTCCGATGAAGCCCGTGCGAAGTATAACGAAGCGGTGCGCAACGATAACCGGGGACGGTATTACGGGTTGACGTTCTGGACGCCGAATATCAACATCTTCCGTGATCCGCGTTGGGGGCGTGGACAGGAAACCTATGGGGAAGATCCGTATCTGACTACTCGCCTGGGTGTTGCTGCCGTAAAAGGTTTACAGGGTAATGACCCCGATTATTATAAGACGCACGCCTGCGCCAAACATTACGCCGTGCACAGCGGCCCGGAGTGGAACCGGCATTCTTACGATGCTACGGTGTCGAACCGTGACCTGTGGGAAACGTATCTGCCGGCCTTCAAGGCGCTGGTGCACGAAGCGGGCGTCAGGGAAGTCATGTGTGCCTACAACGCCTATGAGGGACAACCGTGCTGCGGGAGCGATCTGTTGCTGACCGACATCCTGCGGAACCGGTGGGGATACGACGGTATGGTGGTGTCCGACTGCTGGGCCATCAACGATTTTTTTGTAGAGACCAACCACGCCACGCATCCCAATCCGGAATCTGCGGCGGCCGATGCGGTTATCCATTCCACTGACCTGGAATGTGGAAGCACGTATGAAAATCTGGTGAAGGCGGCGGCGAGCGGCCTGATCTCCGAAGAGCAGATCAACCAATCGCTTCGCCGGGTGTTGCGGGGATGGTTTGAACTCGGCATGTTGGATCCCGCACAAAGAGTACCCTGGAGCGACATGCCTTATTCCATCGTCGACTCGCCCGAACACCGGGCGCAGGCCTTGAAGGTGGCGCGCGAATCCATGACCTTGCTGAAGAATGAAAACGTATTGCCGCTACGCAAAGACGTGAAACGCATCGCCGTGATTGGCGCCAATGCGGCCGATAGTGTTATGCTGTGGGGAAATTACAATGGTTTTCCTTCGGCAACGACGACCATACTCGATGGCATCAAAGCCAAAGTCCCCGCTGCCGAGGTTATCTATGATAAAGGTTGCGACCTGGTTGATCCCTGGGTAAGAACTTCCCTGTATGAAGGGTTCGAAAGCGAGGCGAACGGAGCGAGCGGGCTGAAAGTGGAGTTCTATAATAACAACGAATGGAAAGGCGAACCTGCCGCAACGGTTGTGAATGCCGAGGGTATCAATTATAACAACTCCGGCGGAACGGCGCTTGCCCAGGGAGTAAATATGGAGCAAACTTCTACCCGCATTTCGGGCGTATTTACCGCCCCTTATTCCGGAGAAATCGTATTCTCGGCCCGCACGTCCGACAAATACACACTCTTTGTGGATGGTAAAGAGGTGTTGTCGAAAACCGGACGTGAAGCCAATGTACCTACCGAATATACCCTGCCTGCTGAGGAAGGGAAAAAGTATGCTGTAAAACTGGAGCAGGCTCAAACCGGTCGCCGGGTGAGCATTGATTTCTCCGTCTTCCGTAAAGAACAGGCCGAGTTTGCGGAACTCACCAAACGTATCCGCGATGTCGATGTGATTGTTTACGTCGGCGGCTTGTCTCCCCGTTTGGAAGGAGAAGAAATGGCCGTCAATGCAGAGGGTTTCAAGGGGGGTGATAAGGAGTCGATCAATCTTCCCGCTGTGCAATGCCGTCTCCTTGCCGACCTGAAAAAGACAGGAAAGCCGGTGATATTTGTTCTTTGTACAGGCAGCTCACTGGCGTTGGAACAAGACGAAAAGAACTATGACGCACTGCTTTGCGCTTGGTATGGCGGACAAGCCGCCGGGACTGCCGTGGCCGATGTGCTGTTTGGCGACTATAACCCCGCCGGACGTTTGCCGGTAACCTTCTACCGCACACTCGAACAATTGGACGGCGCGTTGGAAAAAGCGGACAATCCGCAACATACCGGTTTCCAGAACTACAACATGGCAGGGCGTACCTACCGGTATATGAAAGAAACGCCTCTTTACCCCTTCGGACACGGCTTGAGTTATTCGGCGTTCGAGTATGGCCAGGCAAAAGTAGCGGAAAGCAAGATCAAGGCGGGAGAAGGTATGACCATCACGATTCCCGTCACCAATGCTTCCGACCGGAATGGAGAAGAAGTCGTTCAGGTATACGTAAAACGCAATGATGATCCGCAGGCGCCGGTCAAATCGCTTCGTGCTTTTCAGCGGGTAACTATCGCGTCGCGGCAGGCGCAGAACGTCGAACTGAATATCCAACCCGATGCCTTTGCATTCTATGACGAAACGGTCGATGACCTGAAAGTCAAGGCAGGCAGCTATACGATTCTGTACGGTGGCACTTCAGCCGATTCGGGCCTGAAAAGTATAGACGTAACGGTTGAACTTTAATATCCTACAGCCCGTTTAGCCACGGTTTACTGTGCTGCCAACGATTTGATAATG
>DOZP01000328.1:6199-7374 GCA_003517945.1 Porphyromonadaceae bacterium
GCATCTTTGTCATCCGTAGAACAGATGTCGCTGCCAAAAACCACTTTGTAGTCGCGGAAAAAGGCATCCCGGGCCGTGGACTCGCAGCAGATGTTGGTTACCGTACCGCAGATGATCAGCGTATCTGCCGGAGAGGACGGTTTTCCGATGTTTCGCAGAATCATCTCGAGGTCTGTTTGGTAGAAAGCGCTGAACCTGCGCTTGTATATGATCATGTCGTTCGGCGCGGGCTTCAACTCGTCCACCACTTTTATTCCGTCGGTTCCTTCGCGCATACCCGCATCTTTGAGCCACGGAAAAGAAGCTATTTCGAGCGGGCAATAGGCCGGATCTGTTTTGTGGACGGTGTAGATAACGGGAATGGACAGGTCTCTGCACGTTGCTATCAGTTTTTGAATCTTCGGAATCTGCCTTCCCGCCTCTTTCACCTGCATGATGGCGCCGTCCAGCACAAAATCGTTCTGCATGTCAATCACCATAAGCACGCATCTCTCTTTCTCAAAATCCCATTTTACATTTTCGGTTGTCATTGTTTTATTCTCCTGTTATTATATAATAAATCTCTGATTTTACAGATATTTGTTTTGCCATAATTTCTCTTTTTATCAAAAGTTATAACTGTTCCAATAAACTTACATTCGAACTTCCCTTGATTAAATTTATTCCTTAAATCAAGTTTTTCTGTTAGTAATAATAACTCATCGTCATGTACGGTGTTCAAAGTATATTTATTCATATTATATTCCGTTTTTCAGGAATGATATTTTCTGCAAAAATACTCATAAAAAAACGCCTGATAAAATCTCTTGCCAAATGTATTTCGGAGAGTTGCCTCATGTCGCTTATCTACATTCGGAACAGAGCTATCTGCACATTTATCGCCTGTTTAAACCCAAACGGATTGGCAACATGGTAATAACAATTGGCAGCCCCTCCGGTAGTAACGACAGTAGAGCCATACCCGAAGATACACCCCAAAATATCCTGCGTTACCTGAATGCCCTCGCATTTTGCCAGTACCAGCTCGACCGTCCGACGGTTGATTACCCCCTGTTTTGATGATTACACGCCTGTTGGTAACGGCATAGACTGAACCAACCTTGACAAACACACGCTATTGGAGAATTATCTCTTTCTATTGGAGAATTACCATCAGCAATATTGTCATCTTTATC
>DOZP01000322.1 GCA_003517945.1 Porphyromonadaceae bacterium
TCCGCACAGCGTATATATCAGCAGATACATGTATTCGTTCGTCGGCGCATACTGTCCGCCGTAAAACCCGGTAAGGATCGCCCAAAGATTGTTGAAGTGCAGGCCTCCTTCAGTATACCGGTTCATCACCTGCCACTGATCGTCCCAATAATACAGGAAGTCATTCCACAGGATCGGGAAGTATACAGCCAAAACAATACAGATCAATATTGCCTTATGGAATGCGGGACGGGTATAAGTATTTTTGTTCATCTGCCTTGAAATGATATTTACGTCATAACTTGGCAGTAAAAATATATTTATTTATCATAATATCCAAATAAATTGCACAAAATATATTTATTTGAACAATATATTGTAAAAAAGCGGCATTGTGCACGCTCAATAGATAAACGTAACAGATGGCCGGATGTTTACGATTCCATGCCGTTTCAATCCAACTTAAAAGCAATTTTCAACTTGATGCCAAATGAAAGCGTATTCATTTTCTTTATATAGCTACGGGTACCCTTATCATCCGTATATTGCGATTCCGCTATGCTGTGGATGGTATACTCAACCGGATTTTCCCGGTTATATTGAAGCACACGATACGGATTGTTCTTTGTCTTACGAATATCATTCAATCCGTAATCACAATATACGCCGGTATACAAATACCAGTTTTCATCCAAATGCCATTTATAGCCTAATTCGCCCGATAACCGGAAATCCGGATTCAACCGCAGCTTCTCATTCGCCTTCAGGTCTTCATATACGCCAAAACCATGTTCCGGCATATCTTCAAAAACGGTCTGCGTAAAATCATACTGCCCCCTGGTCAGGTAATCTCCGGTCGATTTGTATTTACTTTGAACCGGGATACCGATTTTTCCGCCCAAAGCGGCATAGAATGTACGGCTTTCTTCTCCGTTGGACTGGTATTGGATCATAACGGGAAGACTCAGATAGAAAGCCCGTTGCGCCTCTTCAAAGTTATCAAACCTATCTACCAGCAACGTCATTTGATTATACCGGTCCTCGTCATCAATAGCCCGGTAGCGGTCGCGATGGTTGGCAATGGATGTCGAGGCCTTGTAAACATCCAATTCCAGGCCGGTAGAAATACCCCACTGCGGCTTGAATAAATACGTATAACCGATCCCGGCCCGGTCGCCTAAGCCATATGCGTAATCCCCCACAGCCGGTTTGTAGCGAAGGGAGGAGTAACCTCCCCCTAACCAAACGCTTACTTCATGCCGTTTCTCTTTCGATACGTCTTTATATGCAGTCCGGATAGTGTCATTGTGATATGAAACATTTCGAACAGCTATATGATTCCGGCTATGGACGGAATAAACAAATACGGAAAGTATGGAAATGAATATTATTTTTTTCATCGTTGTCTTACTTTTTAGTTTTTAATTTAAAACAGACACTTAGTTCACGATTATCTTGAAATAATTACTTTCCGGTTCAGGCGTTGCAATATGTACCCGTAAAATATAGATTCCCGATACATCCGGCATTGTAATTGTTGCCTGACTGCCGTTCAATGATTGTTTTTGTAAAATCACGCCCTTATTGTCGATCAATAGCCAGTCAACCGCCGTATTTTCACTTACTCCGTTGATTTCCATATTCAACGTCTGACCTTTCCTTACCGGGTTCGGGTATGCACTCACCAGCATCCGGTTCTTCGCCGTAAAAGTACGGCCACAGGTGTAAAACACGTTGCCGGCGACGGTGGTTAGTCTTACGGTATAAACGGCAGCGTAATCAATCACCCCGCTTACATGCAAGTAAGATTTCGTTTCACCTTGCATCAGGTCACCGTTCTTATACCATTGGAAGGACGCAAATTCATAGCCGCCGTTTTCGGACGGAACACATACTACCGCCAATACGTTTTCCCACTTTTGTACGACAATATCGGGGATACCGACACTGACGCCGGAGGTGGCGCTTTGCACGGTATAGCAAGCGCTTGTTACCACTACATAATAATCGCCGCTGTCAGAAACTTTACTGTCCGGCACACGGTATGCGGGTGCGGTCGCTCCGGCGATCGCTTTCCCGTTCAAATACCACTGGTACGCCAAATCCGCTCCGGAAGCAACCACTTCTAAATCCAAAGCCTCTCCACTACAAATCGACACACTTTCAACCGGTTGACTAACGATTATAACTTCCGGATCGACCGTTACGGATAGGGTCGCCGTCTGCGAAGGAGAACAGATGTTGTCCCCCGAATATCGAACCGAAACGCTTCCATTCGACGAATCGTTCCACCGGATCGTCGCGTAATCATCATCCGGGCCGCCTCCGGCAACGAGCCGGCCTCCGTCCGTCACCCAATCATAATTACGCATACCGCTTTCGGTCGTATAGGTTTCTTCCGTATCGTAGCATACGGAAACAGGGCCTGAAATCGTTGGTACGACTGCCGGGTTGACGGTAATATAAAACCGAACAGATTCGCCACGGCATTCCAGACTGCCGGACGACATGACCGGCGTTACCGTAATTGTATCCGTAACGGGATGGTTGCCCTCGTTTTTAGTTATAAACGAAGAAATACGAACCGGATCCCTTCCGTCCGACAAACCTGTCTGACGGCCGCTTTCCCAGTGATACATATCAGCCGTTCCTTCAAAAACCACTTCTTCCGTATAGTTACTCACACAAACCACCTGATCTGCAGGCCGTTCAACAAAAGGAGCAAGCAGCCGGATACTCTTCCTGATCGTATCGTTTACAATCGTACCATAGGCAATCAAGGTGACATCATAGACGCCTCCCTGTTGATATGTATGTGTGGGATTGGCTTGCGTGCCGGTTGATCCGTCTCCAAAATCCCACAAATAGCCGACTAAGCTGTTCGGAGAAGTGAAAACCGTCTGATTGGTAAACCTATAAACGTGATCCTCAAAACATTGTGCCGGACTGTTGATTGAAAAACCGGCCTTCGTGAGGTATTCTTTCGCTATGATCTTAACTTCTATGACTCCCGTATGACGACAGCCGCCCGTA
>DOZP01000016.1:0-126 GCA_003517945.1 Porphyromonadaceae bacterium
TGTAGAATTAGGAGAACCGGTTTCTATACATACATTTACAATGGCTGATATTTCCGAATTTAATATAGAATTACTGAACTTTCTTCCTGCCGATCCGGAAATCAAGATCAGGCAACTGACTTTTGA
>DOZP01000016.1:276-963 GCA_003517945.1 Porphyromonadaceae bacterium
TATATATGAAGATGCGTTTGACTTACTTTATCATGTTCCTATGAACCTAAATCAGGTTACGACAGTGGTTACCACGACGACCCCGAGTGGTAATCTGACAGACCTGGTGTGATAAAAAAAATAACAATTGACGCATTGGTTATAAAATACCGGAATACCGGAAATATTTATATTTTTTTTCGTACTTTTACAGCATTTTCTAAGAGGAAAAAGTTTATTATTTAAATTAATCGTTTAGGTTATGGCAAAAAGTATGAAAGAAATGGCTCTCAAGTATCATTCCGAAGGAAAGCCGGGTAAAATAGAAGTCGTTCCGACAAAACCACACAGTACACAAAGAGATCTATCGTTAGCCTATTCTCCGGGAGTTGCGGAACCTTGCCTGGAAATAGAAAAAAATGCGGAAACGGCTTATGATTATACGGCCAAAGGAAATCTCGTTGCAGTTATTTCCAACGGAACGGCTGTATTGGGATTGGGGGATATCGGCGCCTTGGCGGGCAAACCTGTTATGGAAGGAAAAGGCCTGTTATTCAAAATCTTCGCCGGTATCGACGTATTTGATATTGAAATCAACGAAAAAGACCCGCAAAAATTTATTGACGCGGTAAAAGCCATTGCCCCTACGTTTGGCGGTATTAATCTGGAGGATATCAAAGCGCCCGAATGTTTTGAGATAGAAACGCG
>DOZP01000016.1:1006-2925 GCA_003517945.1 Porphyromonadaceae bacterium
TGGAACTGACGGGGAAAAAGATTGAAGATGTACGGATTGTCGTAAACGGAGCGGGCGCTTCGGCCAGCTCGTGCACGAAATTATACATTGCGCTGGGCGCGAAAAAAGAAAATATTGTGATGTGCGACAGCAAGGGCGTCATTTCGGTTCGTCGTACGGACCTGAATGAATCAAAAAAGTTTTTTGCTACGGAAAAAGAAGTGGATACGCTTGAAGAAGCCATTGCAGGAGCCGATGTATTTCTGGGGTTATCCGTCGCCGATGTGCTGACGGTAGAGATGGTTCGTAAAATGAATGACCATCCGATTGTCTTTGCATTGGCCAATCCGAACCCGGAAATATCTTTCGAAAGCGCGAAAGCGTCACGTGAAGATCTGATATATGCAACGGGCCGTTCGGATTATCCGAATCAGGTAAACAATGTACTCGGATTCCCGTACATTTTCCGCGGTGCGCTGGATGTTCGCGCAACCACCATCAACGAAGAAATGAAGCTGGCCGCCGTAAAAGCGATCGCGTCACTTGTCAAAGAACCGGTTCCCGATGTGGTAAACGCCGCTTACGGATTGTCAAGAATATCTTTCGGTAAAGAATATATCATTCCGAAACCAATGGATCCGAGATTATTAACGGTTGTTTCCGCGGCAGTAGCCAAAGCCGCCATAGCATCAGGAGTTGCACGTAAAAACATTACCGATTGGGATGCGTACGCAATCCGTCTTAATGCATTGATGGGGCATGATAATAAGCTCATCCGCCGGCTTACGGAAATGGCCAAACAGAATCCCAAACGGGTGGTCTTTGCCGAAGGTAGCCATGAGAATATGTTGAAAGCGGCTGTGACGGCCAGGGCGGAAGGTATATGTCATCCGGTTTTACTGGGGAACGACGAGCGTATACAAAAACTGGCGGAAGAGTTGCAGTTGGATCTGGACGGGATTGAAATTGTGAACCTTCGCCACGACCGGGAAGAAGAACGCCGGAACCGCTATGCCGAGATTCTTTGCAAAAAACGGGCAAGGGAAGGGGCCACCTACGACGAAGCGAAAGATAAAATGTTTGAACGTAACTATTTCGGCATGATGATGGTCGAGACAGGCGATGCGGATGCCTTTATTACAGGTGTTTATACCAAATATTCCAATACGATTAAAGTCGCTAAAGAAGTAATCGGAATCAGGGAAGGATACAATCATTTCGGCGCCATACATATCATGACGGGGAAAAAGGGAACGCTTTTTCTGGCAGATACGCTCATCAATCGCCATCCGTCTACGGAAACGCTCATAGATGTGGTACGGCTGACGCATCATGCCGTTTCTTTCTTTGCGCATAACCCCGTAATGGCCATGTTGTCTTATTCCAACTTCGGAGCGGATACGGAAGGCAGTCCGGTAAAAGTGCACAATGTCATCCGGTATATGCATGAAAAATATCCCGATATTGTCATAGACGGTGAAATGCAGGCAAATTTTGCGCTTGACAAAAAGATGAGGGATGCCAAATATCCGTTCAGCAAACTGAAGGGAAAAGATGTAAATACGCTTATTTTCCCGAATCTGAACTCGGCTAACATAGCCCAGAAATTAATGCAGGAAATGGGAGGTGCGGAAATGATAGGTCCCATCCAAATGGGATTGAACAAACCCATCCACTTTACCGACATTGAAAGCTCGGTACGCGATATTATAAACATCACCACCGTAGCTGTTATTGATGCGATTGTACAGGAACAAATAAAAAAATAAACGATAAGTTGTTTCGGATAACTGGGCAAGGATGGATTCCATTAAATACAACGAAGTATCCTCCTCCTACTATGGTCAAAATCTGACATTGTATCATCCTGAAACCGGCGCCCTGACATGCACCGATACCGTTCGCAACTGGTGGAACTGGCCTCATTACAAAATCTTTAC
>DOZP01000016.1:3054-4958 GCA_003517945.1 Porphyromonadaceae bacterium
TGTTTGATCATCTCGAAATTGATTACATTAGCGTCTTGAAATACAAAAATGGAATACAAAATGAAACAAATTATCGGATTACTTATTTTTTTCTTGGCGGTATCGTCTTTCGTAATCGTACCGTCGCATGCGCAACAAACGGAATCGCTTTATTTATCGGGAACAGGGAGTGATAACACCGTCGTGTGGGATTTTTTCTGTACGGCAGGACGCAAGAGTGGCGAGTGGACAAAGATCCCGGTGCCTTCCAACTGGGAATTTGAAGGGTTCGGGCAGTTTACGTATGGCCACGATAAGGAGCGGATAAACGAAAGCGGAATGTATCGTTACCGGTTTTCCGTTCCGGAAAATTGGAAAAATAAAAAGGTGAATATCGTTTTTGAAGGGGTCATGACGGATACGGAAGTGAAGATCAATGGTCGTAAGGCCGGCGAACTGCATCAGGGCGGATATTATTGTTTCCGGTATGACATCAATAAGCTGCTGAAATTCGGAAAGGAAAACCTGCTGGAAGTGACCGTTCATAAATCATCTGCCAACGAAACGGTCGTAGCGGCGGAGTTGGAAGCGGATTTTTGGATCTACGGCGGCATTTACCGTCCGGTATGGCTGGAAGCGCTTCCCGTGACGCATATCGAACGCGTGGCTATTGATGCCAAATGCGACGGGTCTTTCGCAATGGATGTCTTTCCGGGAGGCAATGCCCGTAAAACGGAAATAACGGCGCAGGTGAAAACCTTAGACGGAAAGCCGTTTGGCAGTATGCTGCGCGCTACGGTAAACAAAGACTCCTGCGTTCGTTTGACCGGAAAATTCGACAGTCCGGCCCTGTGGTCTTCCGAATTTCCAAACCGGTATCTGGTTGAAGTCTTTGTATTGAAAGAGGGAAAGGTCGTACATACGATCAGTGAAAAATTCGGTTTCCGAACGGTCGAATTGCGTCCCGGAGACGGTTTTTATGTAAACGGAACCAAAATCAAATTCAAGGGAGTCAACCGCCATACGCATTGGCCTACCAGCGGAAGGGCGGTCAATCGTACGATCAGTTTGCAGGATGCCGAACTTATTAAAGAGATGAATATGAATGCCGTGCGTATGTCACATTATCCGCCCGACAGACATTTCCTGGATATTTGCGACTCATTGGGCTTGTATGTTATCGACGAACTGACCGCCTGGCAATATCCGCCTTACGATACGAAAGTCGGCAAAAAGAAAGTCAAGCAATTAATCACACGCGATGTCAATCATCCCTGTGTGGTCATGTGGGCAAACGGAAACGAAGGCGGATTCAATTTTGAATTGGTACCTGAATACATGAAGTACGATATTCAACGACGGCATGTGTTTCATCCCTGGCTGGAAGAAGAAATGACCACTACCTACCATTATCCTTCGTACGGTATCGGAACGCATTTTCTATTCAACGGGAATAAGGTGTTTTTCCCGACCGAAGCGATTCATGGGCTATACGACGGCGGACATGGGGCCGGACTGGATGATTACTGGAACCTGATGCAATCTAATCCGTTAAGCGCCGGTTGCTTCCTGTGGGATTTTGCGGATGCCGGCGTCGTCCGGAACGATCGTAACAATGAAATCGATACGGACGGCAATCACGGGGCTGACGGTATCGTAGGGCCGTACCGTGAAAAAGAGGGCAGTTTCTATACCATCAAAGAAATCTGGTCACCCGTTTACCTGGAAGGTACGACCTTTCTCCCACCTTCTTTCGACGGGATTTTCCGGGTGCAGAACCGGTACCATTTCACCAACCTGAACCAGTGCGGTTTTAAAGCCGAATGGGTAAAGTTTGATTACTTGTCCGGGAAATCGGAAACGCAGAAGACGGAAGTGACGGCGCCCGATGTGTTGCCGGGATTCAGCGGCTTGCTGCAAATAGC
>DOZP01000016.1:5144-5268 GCA_003517945.1 Porphyromonadaceae bacterium
GTGATGATATCATTTTCCGGTCAATGGATACGAAGATGACGGTTGATAAATCGAAAGGTATCATCCGCGAAATAGCCGTAAACGGGAAGCGCTTATCGCTTACCAATGGTCCCCGGTTTACGCT
>DOZP01000016.1:5275-6558 GCA_003517945.1 Porphyromonadaceae bacterium
AAAGACGCAGTTTCTATTTGTCCAAAAAGAAAATCGCCGGTCGGGGAAGCGGAATGTTATTCAACTGGCCTTGTTGCCGTCGGGTTGGGTAGAAATTGCGTATACGTTTGATATCGGTGGCTACCACGATCCTATCGGCATAACATTCGATTACCCTGAAAACAAGGTGAAACATATCAAATGGCTGGGGAATGGGCCGTACCGCGTTTGGAAAAACCGGTTGAAAGGCGTTACTTTCAATATCTGGGAAAAAGCGTATAACAATACGGTCACCGGCGAATCCTGGGAATACCCCGAATTTAAAGGATTTCACTCCAATTTGTACGCTGCCGATCTGACGACGGACGAAGGGGTGATACGGTTGGTTGCCGCTTCCGAAGACCTGTTTCTCCATTTGTTTACGCCGGACAAACCGGTGAGGCGAAACAATGACAATACATTGGGAATATTCCCCGACGGACAGCTTTCCATCCTGAATGCCATCAGTCCGGTAGGCACAAAGTTCAGGCCGGCAAAGGAAACCGGGCCGCAGGGACAGCAGAATTATTTCCTGAGTACAGGACATGCGAAACCATTGGAAGGAAAGGTTTTTCTGAAATTCATTCCGTGATTTATCACCACCACCGCCTTCGGAACAACCGCTGCCTGAATTTCATCGGTATGAGCCGGAGGGGGGAGGAGGGGGTTAAAGTGAATTGTCATGTTTCATTTTAGTTGTGTTTCATCCGTTTCACTCCTTTGTAGTCGATGGCGGGCTGTTTTTCAAGATAGTCGATGGTCAGGTCGGCGGTTGTGCGGAAAAGGCCTTTGCCCGGGTCGGTTTTTTCGTAGTTGCTGATAGAGGCCAGGTAACTGTTCATTACCACTTTGTAGGTGCGTTGCAGGTTTAGCGGCGAACCGTTTTCCATTGTCACCCGTATGTTCCTGACGTTTTTCTGCCGGTCGAACTCCATCTCGTAGACGAACCCCGAAACGTAAGGCGGCTGTTTGTTTTCGGCAATGCAGGCCGCTTCAATCAGGCGCAACACTTCCCGGCCGGTAAGGGAGAATTCTATAACTTCATTGTTGAAAGGGTCAAGCTGATAGACGTCGCGGACAGTCACAGGCCCTTTGGGAAACGTTTCAATACGCACTCCGCCGGGGTTTTGGAAGGCAAAATCGGCGCCTGTTTCCGTCCGGATGGCATCGGCCATTAGGTAACCCAATTCCTCGTAACTGCCAAAGTCGGTGACAGCCTGCGTCAGCACCCGGAATAACGCTTCGTTATTGTTAAAATCATCCAC
>DOZP01000016.1:6652-11229 GCA_003517945.1 Porphyromonadaceae bacterium
GTGACAAGTACGCCGTTGTGTATCTCCGTACCTTCGATGCGTCTATGCGTATGCGAGCCGATCAGCACATCGGGATATGGATACTGATGGATAAACTCAATGCAGGCATCGTGTTCTTCGTGCGCAAGCAATACGAAAACGTCGCATTGGTCGCGCAGCCAACTGTACCGGTCGGCTACCTGTTTGAGCGGACGGAAGACCATGTCTTTGACGTTGGCGGGATGGGTGTCGGGCAATCCGCTTACTCCCTGCTGCAATAGCCCAAGTACGGCTATCCGTATGCCGTCTATTTCAAAGATTTTGTACGGTTCGATATGCAGGCGCATCGTATCGGGTGTATACATGTTGGCGCAAACGTACCGGAAACCGGCGCTGTTGACCATGCTTCGCAATCCCTCCGCCTTGCCGTCAAATTCATGGTTGCCGACGGCTGAGATGTCAAATCCCACCCTGTTCATCAACGCCACCATTGGATAGGATGGTTCGGGATGCATGTCGTTTACCGGATTGCCCGTGCGGTTATCACCTGCCGAAAAGAGCAACAGGTCGGGATAAACCGTCCGCATACTGTCTACCAGAGCGACGAATTGCGGGAAACGGTCGATGGCGGCGTGCATGTCGTTCACCGAAAGAATGGTGATCGTTTTCGTCTGCGCCTGCGCCTGCAGGGCAAGGGTGGCGACGAGGCTTATTAAAAACAGTTTTATTCGTAACATTTTTTAAAAGTTTTTTTTATTGTTAGTCAGTAGCTTTTTCTTCTTCAAACGCAAATAACCGAAAAGGTTCAGAATTTGGCGCAATAGTCACGGATAAGTTTCCACAGGCGGTCTTTATCGACAGTTTTTTGTCCGTTTGCGTTCTCTGAAACGCTTGGTTACATTCAAAACGTAACACGTTTTTGAAACGTGCTACGTTTTTTCCGGAATTAGCATGACCAGTATCACTTTGGACAATTGCCCCATTGATTTTTGCCCGGCACGCTGTCTTTTGCAACAAGCACGATAAACCAGATGGAGCCGATCAGCGGCACACAGTTGATGAATACCCACCAGCCGCTTTTACCGATGTCGTGCAGCCGGCGGATGGATACGGCAATTGCCGGTACGAGAATAGCCAACCCGAAAACGGCTTGAATAATCATCCCGGCCATGCCGAGGCTTCCGGTGATCAGTCCCAAAAGATAACCAATCGCCCCGTTAATCAGGAGAAAGAACCAAAATTCTTTCCTGCGCGACCTGCCGCCAAACGTGGCGAACTTTTTCCATGCATCTACATAAAAATTAATCATACATCTAAAATTTTAATTGTTAATGAAAATAGTTAAATAAAACGTATCCATTCCGGCAGGGGGAGTAAATGCGCCGCCCACCGATTTGTAATTACGGCATCTGCGCACCCTTGCCGGCAATGACTCCCCACAGTTTGGTTATTTCTTCAAAGGGATAGCGGTTGCCGTACATGCTGACGCGGACGGTCTCCGTTCCCTGTTTGTTCATTCCCATCGCCGCGCGGAAAGTATTCATCGCCGAGTTTTCGGCGTAGGACGAATTCTGGCTCATCGTCAGCCCGATATAGCCTTTCAGGTAGGGGTCGCTGATCGCCTTTTGCAGCATCTTTATCTCGGATTCGTTCACCTCGCGGTTGCCCTCGTACTTTTTGAACTGTTCCACTTCTTCAAAGTTTTTGGCGTACTGCCAGTTCCACAGCCCGCCGCCCGATGGCAGGCACACGTCGCCCATGCGGTTGGCAAAGAATAGGTTGTCGTAGGCGTTGGTCTCGCGGAGTTTGTCGCGCTTCAGGTCGCTGTCGAAGCGGGTGCGATCAAGCGCGCCGTAGTAGTTGCCGCCGAACAGATTGTCGTGCACGTCGTAGTTCATGCGGGTCATGTAGCGAAATCCGTAGCCCATGTCTTCGAGCAGCTTGGTACGCGTCCAGGTGAAAACTACCGTGTTGTGGTGAAAATCGAGGGTTGTCTCCGTTTCGGGTGCAACGCCGTTTCCACGTACCTCGCAGCCCGCCATGCGGCACGCCACGAACATATTGTTCGATATCTCCCAATGCCCGGCGATGTTCTCCATCTGGATGCCGTAGTGCATCGCGTTTGCGAAAACGCAGTTGCGCACCACGAGTCGCCCTTCTACCGCACCGTAAAGGCACTGGCGCGAACCTTTTACACCGCCCACGGTGGATACGCCCGACGGCGATTCGTCCGGAAGTATTATCCGCCCGGTCTCACAGCCTGCGGGAGCGCTCGCCACCGGATTGTCGTACAACGGGCCGACATATAGATTATACTGCCCCATATCAAAGAAGATGCCGTCAATACTGACCGTTCCCTTGCGATTGCCTTTTACCACTACGTCCATCAGCGCGTGGCTGCCCGAAGTTCCCGCCTTTGCGACCTCCTCGGTGGGTCGGACAGAGGTGAGGTACTTTACGTAGTTGCGCTCGGTGAAGTCGGTGTTCCATCCCGCTTCGAGGCTGATGTACTTCTTTACTTCGATAAATCCCTGGTCCATCTTGCCGAGATAGTTGCCTTCGGCGATGCGGATCAACGCACCTTCGGGAGCGGCATCTATGGCCGCTTGCAGATCTTTGTAGGGTTTTTCCTTGCTGCCGTCGGCCGTGCGGCTGCCCGCGCCGGTAGATGCGCTCACATACAGGATGTTCCCTGTCTGCGGAGTTGCCGCATTGTTGGCGGTTGTTTTATTCGTCGCGTTTTGCTGTCCGGTCTTATTTACCGTAGTTTTTTGCACGGACTGCCGGGTACGATTGAGTGCGTTGCCGAGTTGTGCGTAGGCGTTGCTACCTGCGAGCAGCATCAGTGCCGATGCCGCCGCAATGATTGTTCGTTTCATATTTATTGCTGTTTTCATGTTGTTAAAATTCGTGTTCGGTTACCGTTCCAATGTTGCTACCTCACAAGTCGGACTTGTAAATGCCTCCGGCGGCTATGCAGCGGATGGCTTGGGCAAGTTCGCTTGAGGAGGCTTGGCGCTTACTGATGTAGCCATCGATGCCTGTTTCTATCATGGATTGTATGATGACGTCGGTGTCTTCGGAGGCTACAGCAAGTATTTTAACTGTGGGATAATCGCTCTTGATACGACGCGCTATTTCCGCATATTCAACGCTGCCGGACGGATTGACGCCCACAATCGCCACGTCAACCGACATGCGGTCAAGAAGGGCGAAAAGGTCTGCACAGGTGGCAGCTTCGCCCGATACCCGGATATCGGAACATCCTCCGAAGGCGTGTAACATACCGTAACGGTAGAACGTCTGGTCGTCTAAAACAACCGTGTGTATGAGCGAATTCATGATGGTTGAACGGGGAACCCTTTATTTAATCATTTATTGTCCGACGATTTGGCTTGCCCATTGCCGCCAGTCGCTGTCCGCCCTCGTCGTATAATTTTCAAGGATTTTATTCGGCACATGGATTTTGAGTTTGGTCATATCCACATTTTCAAACACTTTTACTCCTATTTTTACAGCCCCTGTCGGCTGCAAAAGGGTTATCTTCTCCAAAGCGGTACATCCCCAGAAAGCCGACGTCTGTATTTCTCCCAGACTTTGCGGCATGGTGATTTCTTTCAGAGCTGTGCAATAAGAAAAAGCTCCCACCATAATAACGGGCGTCTGATCGGGCACATTGAACGTGGCGTTCGTGCGTCCGGCGGGATAGGCGGCAAGCCTCCATCGCGTACTGAAATTGACATATAAAACGCCGTCAACGGATTTGTATTTGGCGCTGCCGTCGGCTACCTTGATTTCTTTTAATGCCGTACATTGTCCAAACAAGCCCACCATGTTTACCTTTCCTTTGCCGTCGGGCACCGTACCTGTCGAAAAAACGTCGAGGTTTTTGGGCAGCGTAATCGACGCAAGCGACCGACAACCGAAGAAAGCGGCGCTTGCAATGTTGGTCAGTGTGTTTGGCAAGGAAACCGATGTGAGATTTTCGCAACCATAGAAAGCGAATTCGGCAAGATTGATAACGCCTTCCTCCACAATTGCCGTCGTGATTTCTTTTGCATAAGCCGCCCACGGACGGTTGTCATTGTGCATCGTAATGGTGAAATCCTGCATTTTTCCTGCGCCTTTGATGGTCAGTACGCCGTCGGCATAGGTTGCCTGTACCGCTGTGGCGGGGGCTGTCGACGAACTTGTTTCACCTACCGCCCAAGGCTGCTGTGGCGTTTTGGTTGCTGCCGGCATTACTACGCCGCCGCCCGATTGCTGTCCTGCCGATGGTGCCGTAACAGCAGCCTGTCCGGTGGCGTTGTTCGTTTCTGTGGTGTTTCCATCTGTTGTTGCCTGTACGGCGTTGCGGGCGCGTTGCAATATGCTTTGCGCCTCTGCGTTGATACTTACTGCAAGGGTGAGGGCTATCGCCGCCATTGCTCTGATAATAATTTGTCTGTTCATTTTATTACTATGTATGTTAAAAAATCATTGAAAATCACAACGCAAAGGTACGCCCGTATTTTGCCTTCGTCAATGAGTAAAATTACTCAAATCGGCAGGTTTCTTATGAGTAATTTTACTCAAATGCTTCGACCTTATCTAAAAAA
>DOZP01000073.1 GCA_003517945.1 Porphyromonadaceae bacterium
TCCGTAAGGGTGGTCAATGCGGACTCCTCCTATCCACAGTTCGCGACCTTCCGCCAGGGCGTGTACATCGTATCCGAATCCTATGCGCATGGATGCAGCGGCAGGGTTATTCGAACAGTCCTTTCAGGCCGTCCATATCGAACGAGAGCGTGAAGCGAAGCGTCTGGTCAAGCGGATTGCTTTGCACGGTACTTATCAGGTAGGCCGCGTCTAACTGGAATACATTCATTTTGAATCCTGCTCCGGCGGAAAAGTACTGGCGGTTCCCTTTCATCTGGTTTTCGTAGAAATAACCGGCGCGCACAAAAAACTGGCTGTTATAGTTGTACTCTGCGGCAATGGAAACGTTTATTTCCTTCAGTTCTTCGTTGAAACCGCCGGGTGCGTCACTGAATGATTTGAATATCCCCTGCATGAATTTCATGTCATTATATTCATCATTCCTTGTCTGATAATCATCATCACTTTCATCTTCCATCCGGATGGGTTTGGAGGGTACCAGGTATTTATTCAGATCTACATAGAACCCCAGTTGGTTATATTCATCCAAAGGCATTAATAAACCGGTTCCTATCCGGAGGTTGGTCGGCAGAAACTGGCTGCTCGTTCCGCCGTCATACGAAACTTTGTTACCCATATTGGAGATGTTGAATCCGCCGCTCCACAGGCATTCGTTATTGCCTATGACGATATATCTTTCTCCGTATCCGCTTAAATCGGCTGCCACAGACTGTCCCGGCCTTAGTTCGTCTTCCGCATTGGCTCCCATATCGGAACGTATGTAGCGCATCGCAACTCCTAATGAGAATCCTTCCGATAGTTTGATACTGTAACTTACGTCAAACGCCATTTCATAGGGGTTGAGGTTCTGGTAGGTATAACCGCCGATGTCGGTAAGGGGTACTTCTCCGAGTGTGAAATAACGAAGCGAAGCTCCAAGAGCATGCTGGTCATATTGCCCTAATTTATAATAGCCGGAAAGGTAGGCCAATGCTACATCTCTTACGATTTTTCGCATCCATGGCGTATAGGATAGTCCTACACCCGCCTTACTTTCCATAAACGCATATTTGGAAGGGTTCCAGTATTGGGAGGATATGTCGGGAAGGGTGGCGGCGCCATTATCGCCCATACCTCCTCCGCGCGCATCCGGTGCGATTGAAAGGGATGGGACGGCCGTATTCAGCGGACTGAATTGATTCTTTTCATCATCAGTTCCCTGAGCGCGGGCGATTACGGATGAAATAAAACATAGTAATATCAATAAATTGAATTTCAATAATCTCATGCTTTGATGTGTTAATTATATACCTGTTTAAGTTTAATGTGCAATGTATAAACTCTGTTTTTATGTCTTTATTGTGCGAGTATAATTAATTTCTTTGCTTCGGAGGCTTCGTTTAGCCGGTCGCTGCTTATGACGGCGCGATAGATGTAAATGCCTGGTTGCAGGCGCGCTCCCGCACCGTCGGTCAGCCCCCATTTTATATTGTACGAATCGAACATTTCGGAAGCGCCTTTTTCTTCATACCTCCATTGCAGCTTTCCCGTCAGATCGAATACCTGGATTTGTACATTGATCATTGATTCGGGCAGGTCGTGCGAAATCATGAAGTTTACGTGATCGGTGGCCGGGGAGGGGCCTGCCGTCAGGTTAATGATAGACGGTTTGTAATTGTCGGTTACCACAAAGCTGAAGGTCTGCGTGCTGGAATTATTATGTGTATCCCACACTTTAAATGCTCCGGTATGTTTGCCGGATTCGAGCCTGGGGATCGGAAACTTGACAATGCCTTCTCCTTCTTCTCCTGCTAAGTGGCTTCCATAATAACTGTTCAGCACGTAACTCATTACCGGGTTGTTATCAATGATAAGCGTGATGTCATGGCCTATGCCGCTTCCTCCGGCATTTATGCCGTTTTCGTCCCATACCGTGGCGGCAAACACAGGTGTTTCGTTCACTTTATCTCCATCCCTGAAATCTTCCGTATTCAGGTACATCGCCCGTATTTCCGGCCCGTTTGTATCTTCATCCGCATTCTCGTCCGTACCTCCCACCGTAAAATTTTTATAAAAGCCGTTCGCTTCTTTGCCGTTGTTTTCATCAGCGGCATACAGACTTATTTTACCGTTCTGATATAAGTAGGAAATATCTTTGGGTATGGTAAACGTGAATGAAAATTCGCCGTTGCGTACGGAGTCGTTCCCAATATATATCGTGTACGGATAATCGGAATAAGTGAAATTATATCCTGTACCGTTATTGTCTAATGTGGTTCGTTGCGCCTGGCTGTCGAAGATTGAAATAGATGCCAAGCCGTTAAAATCTACTGCCGTCGAGCCGTCAGGCATGTTTACGTTCCCGCTTATCGTAATTTTCTGAAAGGCTTTGAACGTGACGGGCTCTTCCGATACCGGTTGACCGTTTATTGCCTTGATTTCCATGTTGTATTCGTCGGCATATGCCAGTGTTAAGGCCGGATCGCCGAGTAGAACGAAACTCATGATTTGTCTGTTCCTGTCATACGGTTGGGAATTTTTAAACGAATTTTTGGAGTTTCTCATTACTTCCCCGATGGTTTGATGGCGATTATTTTTTTTCTCAAACAAATTTCTCATGAATAATTTGTTGATTTCCAGGTTTGCGTCACTGTATGCAACGCGTGCCGTAGTGTATAAGGCAATACCTCCGCTTCTTTTATTGAGTAATACATCTTCTCCGGCGGAAGTGGCTATGGCGTCGAATGGCGCGAAATCGCAGGATGCCGTTATCCAGAGGGGCAGGTTTGTATAGGTTGCATTGTTTATATCGGATTGGGTGATTACTTTTTCTTCCGCCCACGATTCGGCGTCCCCGTGTCCGGTGTAATTGATCATCAATATTCCTTCTTTCAACGATTTCTGGATATTGGTATGGATGTCCGGATAGGTAGGTTTTCCCCCTGCATTACTTTTTTTGTATGCGTCGAAGAATAACTTTCCGGAGAGGTACTGCGGGTGAGATTCTTCCATGTATTGGGCCAGTTGGTTGGCTTCGTTCATGTGCCTGGTACTGTGACCGTCGGCTGTATTTCCGTCGTCAGCGACAAAACATACTTTATTTTTCCACGGGCCTGATTTTGAATTTTCTATGTAGGCGATCACTTTTTCGACTGCGTTCCGGGCTTGCGTAAGTGTGCTGACCGGGAAGCGTCCGATACCCAGATATAAGTTGGCGTTCACGGGATCGCTGCCTTCTTCGTCGTGAAGGAATCCGAAATAATCGTCTGTTACATAGGAATTTTGACCGATAGATTCTTCTGACTGGTAAGTCACGATATAGTTATCGTCTGATTTTTCCCACATGTTGGTCAGCCTCCTGTTGTCCGAACGGCCGTCGCCGAATAATAAGAGGTATTTGGGCGCATCTTCGTCTGACGTCCTGCGGTCGTAGAACATCTTCATGAAACGGCGGATGGCGGTCGCTTCCTGTCCGCCGCTCGAAAATTCATTATATACCTGCTCCGGCGTTACTACGGCAACCGTCAGATGGTTGTGTGACCGGTGCGCTGTCGCTAATTTTTCAGCTTCGGAAACGAATGCTCCAGGGGTCACTATAATCATATCTGTTTGTTCCATCCCGTGCAGGTTTTGCGCTTCTATTCCGCCGATTGTGACGGGAACCGGTATTTCCTGAGAAGATACGTCGACCATTGCGAATTCGCGTAAACTTCCGGCGGGTATTGAAAATGAAATTTCCGTACCGTTTAGTTCCGTTTCGATTTGACGCACCGGGTTTCCTTCCGTTACATCGAAAATCAGTAGGCCGGAAGACGCATTTTGTATCGTAAAACGGGAATCTTTGTTTTCGGACTCCAGACTGCGGAAAAAGGTGCATGCGCCATAAGGTTGCAGCCGGCGTTTCATCTGCAGGCGTATATAGTCTAAGTGGCTCGTCTGCTGGCTCATGCTGAATGAGATGTTGACCGTTGTCTTTTCGTTTTTTTCTCCGTTCCAGTCTACTATTCTTGAGGAGCTTAATGCCGCTACATAAACGCTGCTATTACTATTGATAGTCCCTTGCGCCAATTGTTTATTATCGGCGCTGAGTGATACAACGCCTGTTCCGGATTTGACTTTTGCTACGAAACGATATGAAATCTTTCCGTTGTCGTTTGTAATGCCGGGGATTGAAAACGAGAAATCCTGTGATGTCCTGAGGTCGAAATTTTCTCCGAAAAGCTGGCGGCCGGAGTAGGGGCGTCCGGGGTTTGTGATGGATGTTTCTTCTTTTTCGTGCACCATGTAATCATCATACGTATTGAGTTGAAGCGAGCCGTTTCCTTCCGAAGGGAGGGAGGTCATTTCGTTTACTTCCGTCGCATCGGTGACGAAGTAATATCCAAGCGTGGAATATGCATTGTTTTCGTGTATGAATGCTTTATCGACGGAACTGTACGTCCATTTGACGGTGCCTTTTCCGTAAAACAGCAAGAAATCGTCGCCTCTCCATACTGCTACGGAGGGGACATCGTCCATGTATACGGCTTTGGAAAAATCTTCGTCCATAGGCCAGCCGCCGTAACCGTGAATGGATACTTTTTCCGGATCGGGGAATCCCATTTTTCTCAGTTCCGAATAAGTCAGTTTGTAAAATCCTGTTTCTTTGACGCTTATTTTCACCCATTTACCTTCTGATAAGGCTGACTTTGCCGCATACCGGGATCCGTCGGCCCAGGCAAGGGTCGATATCACAGCGCATATTAGTAATGTGTATAATTTACGTAACATAAGTTTTTTTAAAAGCTCCTTCCTTTTGATTAATACCGCAACAATCCGGCATTTTTTTACCGTGCATGGAAATCCAATAATTTGCGGTCTCCTATGTATCCCTGCAGGTGATTTCCGATCTGAACCGTTCCTACGCCGGCAGGTGTTCCCGTATAGATGAGGTCGCCGATTTTCAGCGTGAAGAAACGGCTTATATAGGCGATTATTTGATCTACCGTAAAAAGCATATCAGCCGTATTTCCGTACTGCACGGTCTTGCCGTCAATGTCGAGGTGAAAGTCCAGTCCTTGTATATCGCCGGCTTCGCCCAGGGGAACGAAGGTTCCCGTAACAGCCGATTGGTCGAATCCTTTGGATATTTCCCAAGGTAATCCTTTCTTTCGTAGTTCTGCCTGCAAATCCCGTGCCGTAAAATCAATGCCTATCGTCACGTCGTCGTAATAGCGATGTGCAAATTGTTCCGCAATGTGTTTGCCGATTCTGTTAATTTTCACTACCACCTCTGTTTCGTAGTGGATATCCGACGAAAAATCGGGTATAAAAAAGGGTTTATCATCCTTTAATAGCGCCGAGTCGGGTTTCATAAAAATAACCGGCTCCGGTAATAATAACGCATGATGCATCTCTTTATTGTGATTTGCATAATTCATTCCTACGGCAAAGATTTTCATATGTATAAAATATTAACGCGGTGGAACATTGTTTGTTTTTACATCCGTAAATGTAATGAAAGTGAATGGGTTAATATCAGTCGTATGTGTCGTGTACGGCGTTCATCCGGTTAAACATGACGGCGAGATGGGCGTATATGGAGGTGTTCTGGACAACGATTTGTCCGGGTACCCGGATACGGAACGGGGTAAAGTTCCAAATGGCTTTTATGCCGTTTTCTATGATGAAGTCGGTCACTTCCTGCGCTTTTTCTACGGGAACGGTAATAATGCCGATGGTCGCTCCGTACTCTTTTTGTTTTTCGGGAAGCGTGTCCATCCGGAATACGGGTATCCCGTCGATTTCTGTATCCGTTATGTCTTTGCGTGTGTCGAACCCGGCCACAATTTCCACTCCGTACTGGTTGAGTCCCGAGTCTCTCATCAGCGCCGCCCCAAGCCGTCCCACTCCGAAAAGGAAGGCCTTGTGTTGTGATGTAAATCCGAGGAAGTTCTCCAGGATGTCGACCAATGCGTTGATTTCGTATCCGACGCGGGTTTTTCCCGAAATGTTTATAAAGGACAAGTCTTTGGCAACCTGACTTGCGTCTACATTGATTTCTTTTGCTATCTGTGTGGATGAAACAACCGTATCGCCTTTACCTTTCAGCAATTTCACATAGGCTAAATACCAAGGCAGCCGGCGAAGTGTCGGTTCGGGAATTTTTTCGTAATATTTCAATTCGTCGTTTGCCATTCTATCCGTTTTCGTTACTCAATGTTGTTCATGTGGTTTTGCAGCGGATTCGAGTACATTTCCAGCATTTTCGTCCGCAGGAAAATTTCATCTTTGTCCGGGAGGTCTATTTTGTCGATTTGTTTTTGCAGGTAGGTTTCAAAAAGCATCTTATCGCGCAGGTCGTAATTTGTCCGGAAGTATACGCTATGATGTAATAAATCGTATGCTACATAGTTGCACGGATAAAAACGGTAATGTTTGTATATTTCTTTATCAATCGTTTCCGCAATCGCCGTTATCAGCGCATTTTTGTCTGAATTCTTGTTTTCCAACCGGGCCAGTTTGTCGTTGATAGACGATCCGATTGTAAAATGAACGCGTCCTTTGTCGTTGAGCAATCCCGTTTCCATGCTTAGCAGGTCGTCGCGTTTGCTTTTTACAAAATCAGGGTTATCTCTTTTTTGTTGGAATTCTTTGGCTTTGAGAAAGTCGCACGGATCGTATTCGTATGATATGGCGATAGGTACAATATTAAGATCCATCAGGTTTTTCAACACGTTGTCTTTGTTTTCCCCGGCCATGTTCAGCATCTTCAATACGCTGCTTTGGGTATGGTCATTCGAATCTTTGGCTCTTCCTTCGCGTTGTGCGATCCAGATGGATTCTTTCGCGTCTTTGATCGTATGATGAATGTAAGCGGATAGTTGTTGGCTTGCTTTCAGGAGCTGGCGCACCGGCATGTCGCGTTTGACGATGAAGCAATTATTGAGTCTCACAATCGTATCAATCCACGGATGTATCAGCAGATTGTCTCCGATCGCTATCTGGGTCATACCCTGACCGATCTCAAGCAGCAACGCATTGAGAAAAGCGGCATCCAGCACAATATCGCGGTGATTCGATATGAACGTACAGGGTATGTCTTTCGGGACGCGGCTGCGACCGGATATGGTGAGCGAGAATGTCG
The DNA here is from genome assembly GCA_003517945.1 of Porphyromonadaceae bacterium. Taxonomy (GTDB): domain Bacteria; phylum Bacteroidota; class Bacteroidia; order Bacteroidales; family Tannerellaceae; genus Tannerella. Next base: position 7,127 of record DOZP01000073.1, read on the forward strand.
TCATTTTAGCGATTTGCATAACCGCATTATATGCGAGGGTTGTTTTAAATTGTTCCTTTGTTTTGCATTGACGCATCATTTCTGCAAACTTTTCCCACTTTAAGTCCGGCATGATGTATCGTAGCGCATGCTGAAATCCTTCCGAATTTACAAGACTTTCAATAGCATCATGTACTTCGTCATCATTAAGAGGGCGAATGTCATCAAAATTATATTTAGAATGATCTGTGTTCATCATTAATACCGGTTAGACTACAAACATACGAATGATATTTGAATATACGCATGACTTTAACTTTTTTTTACATTATCTGTTCTCAATGATTTCCGACATGACATCTTTGATATCCAAGCCTGCGGCGCGTATTTGTTGCGGGATAAAACTCGTGGTTGTCATACCGGGATTTGTATTTATTTCAAGTAAGACGGGATGATTGTCTGCCGGTATGATATAGTCTATACGTATGATGCCGTGCGCTCCTATGATATCGTATATTTCCAGTGTCTGGCGTTGTATCCTGTCGGTCAGTTCTCCGGATATGCGCGCCGGTGTAATTTCTTCTACCTGCCCGTTGTATTTGGCGTCGAAATCAAAAAACTCGTTGTCTGTGACTACTTCCGTTATCGGCAGGGCGATTTGTTTCGTCCGTGTTTTGTAGCAGCCGCATGTGATCTCGGTGCCTTCGATAAAACGTTCGATAATGACTTCGCGTCCTTCGGAGAAGGCTTTTTCTACTGCCGGTTTCAGTTGTGAGGCTTCTGTTACTTTGGTTACGCCGAAACTGCTCCCGCCGTCATTCGGTTTGACAAAGACAGGCAGGCCCAGTTTGTCAATGATGTCTCCGGTGTCTACCGGCCGGTTTTCCAACAGGCGTACGGAGTCGGCTACGCGGTATCCGAGACTTTTCAGAAACTGATTGTTTATGTATTTATTGAATGTCAGGGCTCCGGCAAGTACGCCACACGATGAATAGGGGATGTTCAGCATATCAAAATATCCCTGGAGGCGTCCGTCTTCACCCGGCCGGCCGTGTATGGTGATATATGCATAATCAAACTTTATTTTCCGTCCGTTTATCAGGAAACTGAAATCATTCTTGTCAATGTCGTAATTTGCTCCGTCCGGCATATTTACTTTCCAGTCACCGTTTCGCAGCGTAACGATATACCGGTTATAGCGGTTTTCATCAATGAAACCGTATACTCCTTCCGCGCTTTTTAATGACACTTCATATTCGGAGGAATCTCCTCCTGCTACAATTGCAATATTTTTCATCTTTGAATATTTATATTAAATTGTCGGCCGCCGGCTGATTTCCGGCTCCGTAATATTTTCTCCACCGTTCGATCAACAGATTCATATCATCCGGAATTTCGGAATCAAAAAACATTTCTTTTCCCGAAGCCGGGTGTACGAATCCGAGTGTTTTGGCATGTAGCGCCTGCCGCGGGCAAGCCAGGAAGCAATTATGTATGAATTGTTTGTATCCGGATGATTGTACGCCTTTGAGGATAACGTTTCCCCCATACCTTTCGTCATTGAATATGGGATGTCCGATATATTTCATGTGGGTGCGTATCTGATGGGTACGTCCTGTTTCCAGGCGGCATTCTACCAGGGCGACATATCCGAATTTCTCTAACACGCGGTAGTGCGTTACCGCCTGCTTTCCCTGTTCGCCTCCGGGAAATACGGTCATGATCATTCTGTCACGGGGATCGCGCCCTATATTTCCTTCAATACGTCCTTCCGCTTCTTTCGGGATGCCCCAAACCAGGGCAATGTATCTGCGTTGTGTTGTTTTGTTGAAAAATTGCAGGCTCAGGTTCGTTTTGGCTTCCGGACGTTTGGCGATCACGAGTAGTCCCGAGGTGTCTTTATCTATGCGGTGTACAAGTCCTACACGCTGGTCTTCCGGATCATACAGGGGATCATCTTTCAGGTAATAGGCCAGGCCGTTTACGAGCGTTCCCTGATAATTGCCATGTCCGGGATGTACGACCAGTCCGGCCGGCTTGTTGATAACAAGCAGTTCATGATCTTCGTATACAATATTGAGCGGAATATTTTCGGGAATTATTTCGGATTCGTAACGCGGCCGTGACATCATGATGGTTATTATATCCATCGGTTTGACGCGGTAATTGCTTTTAACGGCTTTTCCGTTTACCAATATGCAATTTGCTTCGGCGGCCGACTGTATACGGTTGCGGCTGGTATTTGTCAACCGGTCTATCAGGAATTTATCTATACGCAACAGGGATTGGTTTCTGTCGGCTGTAAAGCGGAAATGCTCATGCAAAGAACTGTCATTTCCGGATAAGGACTTTTCGTCATCATCTTCTTCGGGATCAAACAAATCGTTGTCGTGCAATATGTCTTCTGTTTTTTCCGGATATGTCATAACTAAAACCAGCTTTCGTCACCGCCGATTATTTCAATATTTTCTTCATCAACGGTGCTGCTGTCTTCCGGTGTAACATTACCGTCGCTTATCACCAAAATGAGTTTGGCCGTCAGAGGTACGCGTGTTCCCGCGTTGACCATCCGCCCTCCATATTCGACGCCGATGGTAAGGTCGCGGTATTCTCCTGATACATATTTATATTCCACATCCATGAACCCGCGCGCTCTTAACAGGGCGTAAGCCTGCCGGAAAGATATATCTTCGATATCAGGAATAGGTTCAGTCTCTTCCGTTTTCGCGTTGACGGTAACGGAAACGATCCGGTTCTTTTTTACTTTGGCATTTGCTTCGGGCATTAGTTCTACGAT
>DOZP01000074.1:0-5139 GCA_003517945.1 Porphyromonadaceae bacterium
AAAAGACAGGTTCAATGTCTATGAATATGAATCCGTCAGGCATTTTGTGAAAGTCGAGATTCATGCGCTATCCGAAAACGTGTATAAATACTTGCGTTCGTTGGAACTGGCTTCGACTGAGGACAATTTTCAGGAACCGGTAAAAATATTCTCAAATGTGGCCGGAGGATACGGGATAGTTGGAATTTATAATGTTAGCGATACAATAGTAGAGGTGGAAAAATAAAATGGGAGTATATTATCAAGCCAAAATTCAGGAGTTTGTTTTGATTAGATGATTACAACAATACAAAAAAGGTTTGCAGTTGATAAATGAGATAGCTGTCAACTGATAATTAAGAGCTTACGCTAATCGTTCGTCAAATTCAGGTGCTTAATCCTGTTTTTAGGCGGCTATGAGGTTGTTTTGCATAGATTATATCGTGCTACTTGTGATTTTTTTCATGTGTGTGTTACTAATAATACAAAAATAATTGTCGAAACATTTTCATAGTTGTAATATTACAACTATATTTGTGCTGTCAATTAAAAACAGGAGTTCTGTGAAAATTTGGAAAGTTAGAGAAATGATCAACTATATAGAAGCTGATGGTTGGTATTTCGTAAGTCAAAGGGGAAGTCACCGGCAATTCAAACACCCGACCAAAGAAGGGCGGGTAACGGTTCCGGGAAATTTGAGTGATGATTTATTGCCGGGAACGGCAAACAATATTTTAAAACAGGCAGGACTGAAATAAGCCTTGTAAAAAAATAGTTAATCATGGAAAAAGTTGTTGTAACAGTTGAATTATCAGAAAATAATTATTCTGCATTTCTGGAAAGTCTTCCGGGATGCGCTTCTACGGGTAAATCGTTTGATGAACTGAAAAAGAATATCAAAGAAGCTGTCGAATTTCATTTGGAAGGTATGCGCGAAGATGGAGATGATATTCCAAAACAGTTTACAGGAGAGTATGAGTTGTCATTCCGTTTTGACTCTCAAAGTTTACTGCAGCATTATAACGGCATTTTTACAAATGCAGCATTGGAACGCATTACCGGAATCAATCAACGCCAGTTGCAGCGTTATGCTTCAGGAATAAGCAAACCACGTCGTCCTCAAGCTGAAAAAATTGAAAATGCATTACATAAACTCGGAAAAGAATTATCGGTAGTGGAACTGTAGTTTTTAATTGACATTAAACCTGTTCTCTACACCCGGCATCATATTTTTGATGCCGTTTTTTTTAAGGCACATCTTATACATCTCTGATTACAACAACGCAAAAAGGGCATACCCCCTTTCCTAAGGATATGCCCTTTATTGTTAATAAAATTTAATCAGTGGAGTATATCGGACTCGAACCGATCACCTTTAGACTGCCAGTCTAACGCTCTAGCCAGATGAGCTAATACCCCGAAGGCATAACAATCCCGCACAAATATAGAGGTTTTATTTTAAAGTAGGGCAACATTGGCGCATATTTTTTAATCTTTAATCGTAACCGTCGCTTTTTCAGCTTCTCCGTTAACCGGCGGGTTTAGCTTTGATATTTTGACGGTCAACTCCTGTATTTGCGGAAATCTGTGTTTGATGACTTTCATGATGCGTCCGGCTACATGTTCTATCAGTTGTGACGGCTTCATCATTTCGTCTTTGACGAGGTCATATATATCAGCGTAGCTTATCGTATCTGTTATATTATCTGTTTCAGTGGCTTTCGTATCTGTAATATAGGATATGTCGGCCAGAAATGATCCGCCTATAATATGTTCTTCGTCCGTTACGCCATGAAAGGCATGGAACTTCATCGTTTCTAATGTGATTGTGACTCTCATAACAATGTGCAAAAGTACGAAAAATATATGTATATTTGCTACATTATGTCCGACAAATCAGTAGCAGAGAAGAACGAACTGAAGTGTGCCGTATGGTATGCTGCCTTGTTAACGGCATTGCCGTGGATTGTACAGATTGTAAGTGTTGCGTTTTCGTTGCAATTAAAGCAATTCGGATTGAAACCGCTTGAATGGGGAGGGTTGTCAGGTATTTTCACGATGCCTCTGCTACATGCGGACTGGGGGCATCTTATATCTAATACGCCTGCTATGTTATTGCTTATATTCGGGTTATTTTTGTTTTATAAGCGCGACGCATGGCGTATCTTGTTGTGTTTGTATCTTCTGAGCGGATTGTTGACCTGGTTTATGGGGAGGGATTCCACGCATATAGGTGCAAGCGGGCTTGTTTATGCGCTGGCCGCTTTTCATTTTTTAAGTGGGGTTATCAAGAAAGTACCCCGCCAACGCGCTTTTGCGCTTTTGGTTGCTTTTCTTTATGGCGGTTTTGTCTGGGCTTTTTTTCCAACGCTTTATCAGGGTACTTCCGTTTCATGGGAAGGACATCTTTCCGGACTGATCGCCGGAATTATATTTGCTTTTTACTTTCGCGACAAAGGGCCGGAACCTCCTGTTTATCCTTCACTGGAGGATGAAAATATAGGCGGTACGGATGGCGGGGATGATTATTGGGATATTCCGGAAGACGCGGATTTATTGTTGCATTCTCTTTAACTGTCAGTTGAAGACAGGTTGCGCCTCGGAAGTAAAAACAAACAAGTTTATTTTGAACTTCCCCCGGGTTGCATTATCTTTGCAACAAAACAGATAAAAGAAATATCATGGCAAAAACAAATGAAGATCCTAGCGGCGGGTTACATAATGTGTTGGCAGCAGGAACGGTATTGACAGGAACAATTATTACGGAATCAGATTTTCGTCTTGACGGACGTGTGGAAGGAGAAATTAATTGTAAGGGTAAAATTGTCATCGGACCGAAAGGAAGTGTCAAAGGTAATATCATGACAGACAATGCGGAAATTTTCGGAAACGTAGAGGGCTCTATCCGTGCGCGTGAGCGTCTGATCCTGAAAGCATCCGCTGTAATCAAAGGGGATATTTTTATCCAGACATTGGAGATAGAGCCGGGAGCCAGGTTGAACGGTTCGTGTACGATGTCCGGGAAAGAAGGGAACGGAGCGCCCGTATCGTCTCATCCGAATGCTGCAAATAACCAGAAGAGGTAGCATACGGTAATCCAAGCACATAAAACAATATCCGTAGAGCGTTGCTAATGTAGTTCGTTTATCTGCGGGGAACTGTTTATATTCCGTCCGCTTGCGGTTATAAGATGTTTAATTTTGTTGTTGAAGTCCCGGGTGCATAATAGCGTTTCGAGTGTTATATGCATCCGGTAACACCATTTATTATCCGGGTCGGCCGGTATATTAATCCGTTCGGCATCCGGGTCTTTACGTTTTATACTTTCGTCTGTCGCAAACCAATCCTGAATCGGGATGATCGTTAACATAGAGGATGATTTCAGGTGATTTAAAATGATTTGTTCGGCTATTCCGGACGAACATTCCCCGGGAGCCGCCTCGTCGTGTTTCAATATGGAATGGTAGTATTGCTGTGTTTTTTCTTTGTCTTCCTGCCACCATGTGCGGATAGGACTCATGTCGTGTGTTGAGGTAGTACAGACCGAATGGTAAGGTAATGTATTGAGATCTGTGAATTCACGGTTCATTACTTTGGGCATACGTTCCAGTTCGAGGGTGAAGATTTTCAGTTTTTCCATTACTTCATGAACGGATGCCGGGATCATTCCCAGATCTTCGCCGCAAACAAGCATTTCAGTGTTGTATATCAAAGGTGTGAGGCGGTTCAGGGCAATTTGTTTCCAGAATTCATTATGCCGCAGGAAATAAAAGTCGTTGTATAATTTATCGAAAGCATATTTGTTTTCGTTCGATAATTCGCGATATACATGCGATTTGTAGGCTGATATGCGTGGATGGTAATGCTTTCTTTTATATGGGTCTTCAAGAAATAATACTTCGTTCGCAATTGTCATCAACCCCTCTTTGATTATCTGTGATTTTGTATCTGTTTTTCCTTCAAAGAGTTTTTTTATTTTTCTTTGTGTCGAACAGATTTCGTTTAACGTCAGATGTTCCGCGTCCGTATGGCTTAAGTATTTATAAAGCGTATCCGTCTCTCCTCCGAATATTCCGGGAAGAGACCAGATGTGAATACGTGGTTTGGTCCACTGTTCGTCGAACATCATGATGCCATAATCTTCGATTTCTTTTTTGGATAAGGGGAGTGCAGGTCTGAAATGGCCGCATAAACCTTCTGTATATTCCAACGGAATTTCCCATATCCGGAAAAAGCCGAGGATATGGTCTATGCGGAAACAGTCAAAATAATGGTTAAGATTATGAAAGCGTTTTTTCCACCAGGCGAATCCGTCTTTTTCCATCACTTCCCAATTATAGGTGGGAAAAGACCAGTTTTGACCGGTATCGGAAAATGCATCCGGCGGAGCGCCCGTCTGTCCCTGCATATTGAAATACATTGGTTCCGTCCATGCTTCAACACTTTTACGGTCGATTCCGATCGGGATGTCTCCTTTGATAACCACTCTGTTTTTGCGTGCATATTCCGCTACTACTCCGAATTGTACATGGAGTGTATATTGAATGAAGAACAAGTATGACAGTTCATCATACGCCTCGTTTCCCGGCTGACAGAACGGTTCGATCTTTTCCCGTTTGTATTGCGCATATTCTCCCCATTGAGAGAAATCAGCTGTATTATTTTTATCCCGGAGATATGAGAATGCGGCATAAGGAATCAGCCATTCTTTGTTTTCGGCAATAAATTTATTGAAATCATTGTTTTTTAATATGTCTTCATGCTCCTGCCTGAAATATTCGCGGAAGTAGCCGGTTTTATGTAGGGCTACCGCTTCGTAATCCACAGTATCCGTCGCATTTAGCTCTTGTTGTATTGCGTTATAGAACCGGGCTCTTTCCGGATCTTTCAGGTTTCCCAGCATCGGAATGTTTATGTAGAGCGGATGAAGCGCATAGATAGATATGGCGCTATAAGGGTATGAGTCTTTCCATGTGTGCGAACTTGTGGTATCGTTCATCGGCAAAACCTGTATGAAGTGTTGTCCTGTTCGTTTTACCCAGTCGATCAGTAGTTTGATGTCACCGATGTCGCCGATGCCAAAGCTGGTTTCCGAGCGAAGGGAAAAGACCGGAATAACGGTGCCACAGGCTTTCCATAAAAAATCCGGTGTTCTCAACG
>DOZP01000074.1:5185-10838 GCA_003517945.1 Porphyromonadaceae bacterium
TGTTTGTCTTGTTTTCCAGGACAATGAACTTGTATTCCAGTGGAAATGAAATATCTTCGGCGTGAAACCTGATTTCCCATTGCGGAAAATTTGCTCCGGAAAGAATGACGGCGTGATCCGTATTCCAGTTGCCGAGACATGGTTGATTACCGGTTACGGCAACGACCTGTTCCGGTGTGATTTCCGGAGCATTCAGGCGTAATATAATGTCGTTCGGATTATCCGGATTACCCTCCGCCCCGGCGATTGTTTTTTCATCTTGCCGGGCAAAAAGGTTTTGGGTAAACGCCGATGTATAAAATGTCCTGTCAACAGGTTCCGACGGCCAGTAATCATATAGAAAATAAGAATCGTAATCATCAATGAAAAAAGCATGGCGCACAAAATGCTGCTGTTCCACCATTCTTATTCCATGTTCATCTTCTAATATATAATTGTATCTTAATTCTTTAACAGGGGCGGATAACCTAATTTCCAATCGCCATTCTCCCTCGTCGTGGTAACGCATTTCTTTTGCTGCATGGATGTTGTCGTCTCCCAGTTCCGTACATGAACCCGTGATTAGCAATTTTTGTCCCCAAACGGTATTATATTTTATATTGAATGTAATTTTCATCTGTTAATTACACTTTGAAGCTCCGCAGTTTTTACATATCAGGCATCCTTCCTGGTATATTAATGTTTCGGATCCGCAATTCGGACATTTTTGTCCTTTAGCCTCCGAACCGTCAGGAAGGTACTTTTTCAATGCCCGCTCCACTCCGTTCTTCCATGTATTGATGCTTTCGTCGTTAAGTTCCATTCCCTGTACTAATTTGATAACCTGATCAATAGGCATAGCATAGCGTAATACTCCTGATATGAGTTTGGCATAGTTCCAGAATTCGGGATTAAATTTACCATCCAGTCCTTCGATTGTCAGTTTATATCCGCGTTTGTTTTTGAATTGGAAATCGTAGTGTTTTCTTCCGTTCTCATCATAGCTTTTGATGATAGAGCCTTTTGATACGTTTTTAGGAAGCATGATTCCTTCCTCGTCATCGGCGAGACCTGTGAATATTTCGTATGGACGACCGTTCAACAGCCCCACAAAAGCGATCCATTTGTCTTTGTTGTTCTGGAATTTAACAACATCCGCTTCCAGTTCGCGCGGGCGTGTTGACATGATGACCGGCGGTTCCATACAATCGCTGTCTTTCTTTTTCTTTTTATTGTCGACGGAGACCAGTACTCCTGCCCGGGAGCCTTCCCGGTATACGGTACAACCTTTGCATCCGGATTTCCATGCCTGCACATATAGTTCGTTCACTAATTCTTCGGAAGCGTCATTCGGCAGATTTATCGTTACGCTGATCGAGTGGTCTACCCATTTCTGTATACGTCCCTGCATATTTACCTTCTGAAGCCAGTCTACATCATTGGAGGATGCTTTGTAGTATGGCGATTGTTCGACCATTTCCTGCGTTTCTTTTTCCGAATATTTTTTGGTGGGGGAATATCCGTTTGCTGTCATCCATGTTACAAATTTGTGATGGAAAACCGTATATTCTTCAAAAGCGTCGCCGGTTTCATCGACAAAATCCACACGCGCATTCGGATCATTCGGATTCACCTTACGCCGGCGTTTATAGACCGGAAGAAATACCGGTTCGATGCCGGATGTTGTCTGTGTCATAAGGCTGGTTGTTCCCGTAGGCGCTATGGTAAGACACGCGATGTTCCGGCGTCCGAAAGTCGTCATTTCATTGTATAAGTCGGGATCGGCATTGCGCAAACGGTTTATAAACGGATTTTTTTCTTCGCGTTTGGAATCATATACTTTGAACGCGCCTCTTTCTTTGGCCATTTGTACCGACGATCCGTAGGCGGCAAGCGTCAGTATTTTCTGTACTTCTTCCGCAAAATCGGTGGCTTCTTCTGTGCCGTAGCGCAGGTTCAATGCCGCCAGCATATCTCCCTCGGCAGTAATTCCTACACCGGTACGTCGTCCCTGTAGTGTTTTTTCCTGGATTTTCTCCCAAAGATGGTATTCGGTATGTTTAATTTCATCGGATTCGGGATCGGATTTTATTTTTTCGATGATCTTTTCAATTTTTTCCGCTTCAAGATCTATAATATCATCCATGATCCGTTGCGCCAGCGCTACATGTTTTTTGAAAAGTACAAAATCAAAATAGGCGTCCGGGGTAAACGGATTTACCACATAAGAATAAAGGTTTATGGCTAATAACCGGCAACTGTCGTAGGGACACAACGGTATTTCGCCGCACGGGTTGGTCGAAACGGTTCTGAAGCCCAGATCGGCATAGCAGTCAGGGACAGATTCTTTTATAATTGTATCCCAGAATAAAACTCCGGGTTCGGCTGATTTCCATGCGTTATGAATGATTTTTTTCCACAACTGTGTCGCGTTGATGTCTTTTTTGACAATTGGAGCGGGTGAATCAATAGGGTACTGTTGCCCGTATGGAGTTCCGTTTATCGCCGCATTCATGAATTCATCGTCAATCTTTACCGATACATTGGCGCCCGTTACTTTTCCTTCTGTCATTTTTGCATCAATAAACGCTTCGGAATCGGGATGTTTGATGGATACACTTAGCATTAATGCGCCGCGCCGTCCCTCCTGGGCTACTTCGCGCGTGGAGTTCGAATATCGCTCCATAAACGGGACAAGGCCGGTTGATGTCAGTGCGGAGTTTTTTACAATAGAATCTTTCGGACGTATATGTGACAGGTCATGCCCCACGCCTCCGCGGCGTTTCATCAGTTGTACCTGTTCTTCATCAATACGTATTACGGCGCCGTAGGAGTCCGCATGACCATCCAATCCGATAACAAAACAATTGGATAAAGAGGATATCTGGTGATTATTACCTATACCCGTCATCGGACTTCCCTGTGGTATAATGTATTGAAATTTGTCAAATAAATCAAATAGCTCCTGTTCCGAAAGGGGATTCGGATATTTGTTTTCAATCCGATTTATTTCTTTAGCAAGACGCCGGTGCATATCGGCAGGTGTTTTTTCATAAATATTACCGAAACCATCCTTGAGGGCGTATTTATTTACCCAAACTTTAGCTGCGAGTTCATCACCCGTGAAATAGATAAGAGAAGCTTTGTACGCTTCGTCGAAAGAGTAGCTTTTTTGATTCATTATTTTATTTTTTTTCTAACCTTTAAATTTGAAAGTGCAAGTTTAGGGATAGTTTGTGATTTGTCCAAATTTTTGGATAATAAAAGTCTTCGATGTTCAAAAGTTTTCCAATATTTTACTTAACTGATTTATTATTATGTGTTTAGTGTTTTTTAATTGTTCAAAAGTTTCCCAAAAGTGAATGCAAGTGAATATTAGAATTTTCTTTTTAGTTTTATTTTGTGTTTTGTGGAAATGTAAAAAAAAAACATTTGTGTTGCAGAATTATTGACGGATGATAAAATTAAGGGAAGATGTCTTTTTTTTTAGTACTGTTTTTTGGGTATTTAAAATATAAATGTCATATTTGTATTCATTTTTTTTACAAGAATCAAGATTAGCATCTTTATATTCAGGTTCTTTTTTGTAATATTGAGTCTGATAAATTTAGCGTACGAGGATTGTTTTAGTGTAGAATTAATTTACTATGAGTATAATGAAAAATATAGTTTTGTGTTTTTTTATGTTGATTTCGATTCATTTATATGGCGCAGAAATGGATTTGTTTTCAACATCAGCGGTTTTCAGCGGTTTTAGTCAGGATACGGCAGGATTTTCTATAGTGATGAAGGGGAATACTTTTTATGATTTGTCAGGTGATCTTTGTGAAGGTGCGGTAACGGACTATTATGATGAGAGCCGGACAAATATCCGGATAACCGGTAGGTTTAAAAAGGGAATACCGGTTGATACCATAAAGGAATATTATGCAAACGGCATATTGAAATCGCTTTATTATCCTTACAAACGAAAATATAAATTTTCCGGCCGTAAATATAAATATGGTTTGTTGATTGAATATGATGAGCAAGGAAACTGCATACGGTACAGGGATGATAATAAAGGAATGGAACGAATATACCGGCCGGATAAGACCCTGGAGTCCGTACTGTATTATTGCCGGAAAGGGAACGTGTCAAAGTATTATGTTGAATATTATCCGGATGGCGTAAAAAAGACGATTGTTACGAATGCGAATAAATATGATTATGATGAAAGCGGAAGGTTAAGGCGGCACTGGATCCGTAAAAGTGAAAGATATAATAAGAAATATGGTACCATGCCGGCTACTTTTTATTTTGAAGAGTATGATGTGTCGGGGAAGATGTCAAAGACAGGGCGTTTATATTCTAATTTATATGATCATGACCATTGGCATCGCATATTTCCGGAGTTTCCGGAAGACATAGGGGCTGTTCCCTTACAGGATTTCCGGGAAGTTGTATATCCGGCGCTGAATATAAAAGATGTGTATCGCTGGGATTATACGAACAAAAAGACGATTATTACACGGTACGAGCAAAGGGGGGATATTTGGGTGGAAAGCAGGAGTAAAAGTCTTCCCCGGATAGAATATGATTGAATAGTCTGCCGGTATTGATGAATGATCTGCCGTACGGATAAAAAAAGAGAACGATTCCTTTTGATAATCGCTCTCTTTTTCAGATATTTAAAATTTACGGATTCATTTTATAAGATACCCTGCGCCATCATGGCTTTGGCTACTTTCATGAAACCGGCGACGTTGGCTCCTTTGACATAGTTTACAAAGCCATCTTCCATCGTGCCGTACTGAACGCAGGCTTCATGGATGTCTTTCATAATATCCTGAAGTTTTTGATCAACTTCTTCACGTGACCAGCTTAATTTGATTGCATTCTGAGTCATTTCCAGTCCTGATACGGATACGCCTCCCGCATTGGCCGCCTTACCCGGTGCATACATGATTTTATTTTTCAGGAATATTTCGATCGCTTCGGGGGTGGAAGGCATGTTCGCTCCTTCGGAAACGGCTATACAGCCATTGTTAACAAGCGTTTCGGCGTCTTCCCCGTTTAATTCGTTCTGGGTTGCCGAAGGTAATGCAATTGTGCATTTTTCAGCCCAGGGGCGTCCGCCTTCTACGTATTTACATCCGTATTTTTCCGCATATTCTTTTATACGGCCGCGATATATATTTTTCAGTTCGAATACATATTTAAGTTTTTCAGCATCTATGCCGTCCGGATCATAAATGTATCCGTTGCTGTCGGATAGCGTAACGACTTTACCTCCCAATTCCAATACTTTTTCGGCAGTGTAGGTGGCTACATTTCCGGAACCTGAAATGCAGACAATTTGTCCTTTCAGGTCATTGATGCCTTTTCTTTTGAGCATGTTCATCAGGAAATAGATATTTCCGTAACCGGTCGCTTCCGGACGGATCAGTGATCCTCCGAATTCGATCCCTTTTCCGGTCAATGTTCCCGTGTTTTCGCGCGCCAGTTTTTTGTACATGCCATACATATAACTTACTTCACGGCCGCCGACACCGATATCTCCCGCCGGAACATCTGTTTCGGGGCCAATATACCTCCAGAGTTCAGTCATGAAAGCCTGGCAGAAGCGCATAATTTCCGCATTGGATTTTCCTTTCGGATTAAAGTCCGAGCCTCCTTTTCCTCCACCCATCGG
>DOZP01000074.1:10881-11635 GCA_003517945.1 Porphyromonadaceae bacterium
TCCTCCTTTATATGGGCCGATTGCATTATTATGTTGTATGCGGTATCCCATGTTTGTTTGTACATTGCCTTTGTCGTCAACCCATGTGATACGGAATGAGAAGATGCGATCCGGAATGCAAAGGCGTTCGATTAAATTATTTTTTTCAAACTCCGGATAAGAGTTGTATACTTCTTCGATAGATTCCAGTACTTCTTCTACTGCCTGGTGATATTCCGGTTCATTCGGAAATCTTCTTTTTAAATTGTCGAGAACCTCTTTTACATTCATAACTGTCTTTTTTGTGTTTTATATTAATTTTCGGTTGCAAAGGTAACTATTTTTTTTGAAAAAACAAGACTTTTATTACAAAAAAGTTGATTTTATAGTAAAAGTGTCACGACAAAGTGCGCTTTGTTTTATTTTTATCTGTATTCATATGAAAAATGTGACTATTTGAATGCAAATAGAGTTGAATGTTGTCTGTTTTGTTTTTTCTATTATCTGATCTTCAATATAATTTTAGTTCGGAAATTATGAATATGGAGGTATTTCGGTCGAAAAAAAGACGTATTCCCGTTTTGTATTACCCGTAACTTGCGTTATCTTTGTACGTTGATTAATTAAATGCAGAGAGAAAGCAGATGAATTTTAATACATTATTTGAAGTAGATGAAACGCCTAATGATGTTGCGGTTATAAAAAGCCTCAAGGAATCCGGGATTCCTGTTGTTTTATACGGGGCTACTGTTGATGTGGCAGACCAGATTGTAAA
>DOZP01000074.1:11661-14801 GCA_003517945.1 Porphyromonadaceae bacterium
CGGCATCTACGGTTTTATTAAAAGAAACGGAAACGGTAGGTGCGGAAGATCTTGATCATAGGTTTTCGTCTTATCATGTGATCGTAGGATTTGTAAAAGGATACGGTACTATTTCTGCTATAGCTGCTAAATTCAAAAATGCAAAATCAATAGCATATCTTTCGGAGATATTTGATATGGAGGAGATTCGTCTCTCTTTTGTCCGTGAAAACAGGGCGTTTCTGGAAGATTTATATGAAAATCTGCAGGATCAGCATTCGAAAGATTCGTTTGTCGCTTATTTATTAAGTAAGACCCGGCAGGATATGAAATACCTTCCTCCGGTCTTTGATAAGATCCAGTACTTTCCAAAGGGAATGTTTGAGCTGTCTGATCGTGAATCCTACTTTGATTGCGGTGCGTTCGTTGGCGATACGATTGCGGAATTTTTAAAAGCGACAGGCGGTTGTTATCATCATATCTGGGCGGCAGAGCCTGACCGGTCGAATTATGAGCAGTTGATGAAGTATGTCAGGGATGAAAATCTCACCCGTATAGATGTCGTAAACAAAGGAATATACGGTTATGCCGGAAAGATGCCCTTCCGGGAAGACGGGAGTATGCTTTCCATGATTTCGGAAAGTGCGGATCGCTATATCGAAGTGGATACGATTGACCGTATAGCGGGCGACAATCCCGTTACTTATATAAAAATGGATGTGGAAGGCGTGGAACTGATGGCTTTGAAAGGAGCGGAGCAGACGATACGAAGGAATAAGCCTATTCTTGGTATCAGTATTTATCACAAGGAGCGCGATTTGGTTGATATTCCCCGGTATATTAAAGAAATTGTGCCGGAATATAAATTCTATTTCAGAGTCCATAAAAAAATAGCGATAGATACGGTCTTGTACGCTATTATAAAATAAGTTTTTGACTTTTAATAATTTACCCAGTAATAATATAATAAAATTAGTTTGATATGAAAAACAACGTTTTAAAACCTGTGATGGTTTTTGCGGCATCTTTTGCCTGCTTGTCTTCATTTGCTCAAAAGACATATCCCGAACCCGAAAGAATGAGGCCGGGTATGTCTGAGTTTTGGTTGCCTCAACCGGTTGTTATAACTCCCGGAGATATAACAACCAATTCCGCTCCGTCGGATGCGGTTGTTTTGTTTGACGGGAAAGATCTGTCGGCATGGGAGAGTGTTAAAACAAAAGAAGCCGCCGGATGGATTGTGAATAGTGACGGCACGTTTACGGTTAATAAAGAGCACGGAGATATCCAGACAAAACAGGAGTTTGAAAATTTTCAGTTGCATATAGAATGGTGTGTGCCGGTTGGTATAACGGGAGAGAGCCAGGGGCGTGGAAACAGCGGTATATTCCTGCAAGGGAAATACGAATTGCAGGTATTGGACAATTATCAGAACGAAACCTATTCGAACGGACAGGCCGGAAGTATTTACAAGCAATCACGGCCGTTGGTCAATGCCATGCGCAAACCGGGAGAGTGGAATGTATATGACGTTATATATACAGCCCCGGTATTTAAAGAAGACGGAACCTATCGTGTTCCTCCGAGCGTAACGGTGATCCATAATGGCATTGTGGTGCAGAATAATACGACGATTCTCGGGACGACCGAGTATATCGGATTTCCCAAAGTAGAAAAGCATGGTCCCGGTCCTGTTATTTTACAGAGTCATGGCGATCCGAGCGAACCGATCAGTTTCCGGAATATCTGGATCCGGAAACTTTAATTTTCAATCTCTATATCGTATTTATTTAATAGTCCCGTGATTCCGGAAAAGGAAAAGCGGGCTTTTTTTATCCTGTTATTTTCCGGATCAATGGAATAATGGAAGGCAGTCCTGAAATCGGCTTTTTCAAGATTTGTATATTCAAACAATGCTTGTGTCATGTCGCAATGATCAAACAAAGCATTTGTCAAATCGGATTCGCTGAAATCCGTTTCCTGTAATTGCGAGTTGCGGAAGACGGTATTTTTTATTTTTAGTTTGTAGAAGGAGGAATGGTTCAATCGGCAATTCTCAAAAGAAAAAGAAAGGCCGAATTCGTTGCAATTGTCAAATCTTAACCCTAACATTTTGCAGTTTTTGAATCTGGTATCCTGTAAAGACGTTTTGTTGAGTTTTACCAGGCTTAGATTGCAATTATTGAATTCGCAGTCAATAAATATGAGTCCGGATAAATCATTCTCTGCAAGGTTACAATTATTGAAAATGCAGTTTTCATATTCACCTTTATTCAAATGACTCCGGGAAAAATCCTCTTTTTCAAAAATCTTATCCGTTATGTAAATTGTTGACATGTGTTTCTTATTGAAATTTCTTTAAATCTTTATGACTTGTTAGTGAGATTATAAAATCCACCCCTGTATAAACCTGCCAAAGCCGTCTGCTGCATGACTTCGTGAAGGGCGTTTGTATAGTCGTCGTTTGTCTTTACTTCATAACGCGACAACATTTGGTCAAATACATTATGATTCATTGCTCCAATAATTTTAATAATTGTGTTAATGCTACTTTCTTTTTCCCCGTAGCGATACACTGACGGATTATGCTCGTATCATATGTGCCGAAAACGGAAAGATCTATTCGTAAATCTTCCTTGATGTATGCTCGCATGGCTCCCACTGATTGTAAGCGCAAATTTCGTGTAGTGACTATCATGTCGCATATCGCTTTCTCGGGTGAAGCAATCAGGTAGGCATATTGGCCGTTTACAATCTCCTGCCGGATGCCAATCCGGAAATAATCTTCGGTAACAGTTATATATTCATAGAGTCCAAGAGGCGTAGTATATTCCTTTGATAGCCGGGTAGTAACCGAACGGACAGCATATACCTTTTCGGGAATCAGCCCATAAAAGGCCAATGCGGTTTCAAGCGAAACGTAGGATGGCCCGTAAAGATGGTTAGCTACCAATTCGCGGGAAATCGTTTGGTTACTCACTTGCGGCGACACAACGAACAATCCCTTTTTCAAACGAATCAGATCGCCCGATTTTTCGATAGCCGAAATCTTATCATGAGGCGATTTATAGCCATTCAAAAGTGTTTTCAATACGGCGAAGTCAACAGGAACAATGCCCAATTGCTCTAAAGTTTTCATGCTCTTTGTGTTTAATACTCCT
>DOZP01000071.1:0-6454 GCA_003517945.1 Porphyromonadaceae bacterium
AACGCTTAGGATATTATTGCCTGTCGAACCGGAACAAAATCGCTTTGCTGCGTATGTCTCCTTGTTGATCGGAAATGGCTAACTGTTCGAATTTATAGTGCGTTCCGTATTGTTCCATGAATTTCTTTACGTCTTTTTCAGTCGTAAGGAAATATCCGTTCGCAGGTTTTTCTTTTTCAAAATCGCGGAATGTATTACCCATGTAGAAGTTCATTGCATAGAGGTTTCTGTATTCACGCAGGTTGTTCGTTACATAAACATTATTATTCAGATCATACGTTTTGCTAATCCGCTCTGCGAAAGGACGTGCGGAGGAGTTGTTTTTTATGCCCTGCATAACAATGCCGTCGATGAACAGGTTTATGCAGAATGTCATCAGCAGGGTCGCGTACAGGATTTTTATATTGATGCGTTTTGTCGTTTGACAGATCACCGTAATGATTGAAATCAGTAACAGTCCCATAATGATCCAGCTTATGATACTACCGGAAAATGCGTTTGCCACACTTTCTATGGAATGGAGCGTAGAGGCTTTTGTTGTGTATTTTTCCGCTATGGCGTAAATGTCTACCGCCCGGGTCATCATCAACAGGCCCGTAATAAAAGCGATGGAGGTGACGGTTGTCAGTACGTATGCAAAAACACGGGTTACTTTGGAACGGTTTTCCGTTATATAGATGAAGTATTGCGCCAGCAATATGGATAAGAAAGGGTAGGCCGGCATCAGGTAGACGCTTCTTTTACTGGATGGTATCGTGTAGAAGAAAATAATGCAAACTGCAGCGATCAGACTGAATCGTTTCATCTTTTCCATGGATTGGAACCGGTTCCATGCATCTTTCAGGATTTGTAGCAGCGATTTGTGCGGAAGGCACCATTTAGCTCCGAACAGGGAAAATACAACTAATAATGTCCATGGAATAAATCCGGAAAGAAGTGTGATGAAATTATAGAAAAATCCTTCTTCATGTCCCAGGTCGTAGTTTATATTGCTTTCACTGAGGTGAAAGAATCGTCCGAAATTCTCAGCCAGCATGACATTCAGAAATTCTTCTCCTCCCTGCCTGTAGGCTTCGGCATACCAGATCATAGGCAGGAACAGGGATGATATGGCTATATACAAGAGGGATTTAACTATTTTTCCGAATGTGTGTTTCCGTAAAGTCAACAGGTAAACGAAAAATATGAACAACGGAAGGATAATGCCTACGGGCCCTTTGGTAAGTATGGCGCAACTGAATAGTACCGGAATGATCAGGGGTAATCCTTTCAGTTCGAGTTTATTTTCCCACCGGTACAGTTGCATCAGCCCGAGTACGATGAAGGTTGTTAGCAGCATGTCAACACGCGCCGTCATTCCTGCCCGGTGCATTTCAAAACAGGTTAGTAACAGCAAGGTGGCGATAAAAGCTTCCTGAAAGCGGATCCGTTTACCGAAAAAGGCAAGGACAACCCCGATGAGTATTATTTGCGCGATAGCAGACGGAAGCCGCGAAGTAAATTCCGATATATGTCCCTGCGGCAGCGAAAAGGCGGCCATCAGCCAGTGTGCCATAGGCGGTTTATACGCAAATTCATCGGCGTATACTTTCGGAAGGATCCAGTTTCCGGACTCAATCATCGATACGGCGACAGATGCTTCACGGGGTTCGCCTTTCGTGTAAAAATCACTGCTTAGCCAAGGCAGAAGAGCTATCATACAAACGATGATGACGGTCGTAATGGGCTTTTGAAGATATAAATATTGGAGGGCTGAGGTTCGCATGATTATCTTGGTGCTTTACGATACAAATAAATTGCTATAAACGTATAAATAATGTTAGGGATCCAGGATGCAATCATAGGACTGACCAGTCCGCTGACGGCAAAGGAGGATGTGACGGTCATAAATAATATATAAGAGAAACTTAATCCTAATCCGATACCGATGTTCAGTCCCATACCGCCTTTTTTCTTGTAGGACGATAAGGATACGCCAATGACTGTCAATATGAAAAATGATAATGTATTGGCGAAACGTTTATGATATTCTATTTCAAAAGTCTGGATGTTTCCGATACCTCTTTTCTTCTGACGCGCTATATAGGTTGCCAGCTCCGGGCTGGTCATGGTTTCGCAATAGTTTTCCGAGACCAGAAGGTCTGAGGGAACAAACTTCAACGTAGTGTCGCGACGCGTACCGGGGGTGATACGTTCATACATGCCGTCGAAATCGCGTATGATATAGTCAATGATGGTCCAGTTGTATAAGGAGTCGTATTTGATGGAGTTTGCCGTCAATCTGGAAACAAGTTTTTTACCTTCGAATCGTTCGAGCGAAAAACCGTAGCCCATACGCGAATTGTCGCTATACCGGTCGAAATAAGCGAAAATTCCGGGCTCCACTTCCAGTTGTGCATTACTTGCATATTCCTTCTTATTTTTTTTGATGTATGTATATTCGAAATCAAGACGTTTTGCATTAGCCGGAGGAATGATATACGCACTCAGGGTAAACATGCTTATGGCTATTATTCCGGCGGAGATTACGTATGGTACCATCAGCCGGTCAAAACTCATTCCGGTGGATAGCATGGCAATGATCTCCGACCGGTCCGTCAGTTTGGATGTAAAAAATATAACGGCGATGAATGTGAACAGGGAGGCGAACATGCTTAAAAAATAAGGTACGAAGTTGACATAATAGTCAAAAATAATTTCTTTCAACGTAACTTCGGGCACCATGAATTTATCTATCTTCTCATTGACGTCGAAGACAACTACAATCAGAATGATACCACTCATCGCAAACATAAATGTTCCGAGGAATTGTTTGATGATATACCAGTCTATACGTTTCAGTTTGAAATTGCTTAACTTCATACTCGTTTATTCAGTTCGGGAACAATACTTCTTTTCCAAGAAGAAAAATCACCTGTCATAATATGTGAACGCACTTCTTTTACAAACCACAGGAAGAACGCCAGGTTATGGATGGATGCAATCTGCAGCGCCAGTATTTCATCCGCTTTAAACAGGTGATGCAGATAGGCTTTGTTGTATAAAGTGTCGACATATGAATAGCCGTTCTCATCGATTGGCGAAAAATCATCCGCCCACTTACGGTTTCGCATATTCATCGTACCGTTGATCGTAAAGAGTTGTCCGTTACGTCCGTTACGGGTGGGCATGATACAGTCGAACATATCTACCCCCCGCTCAATCGCTTCCAGCAGATTGACCGGTGTGCCGACTCCCATCAGGTATCGCGGTTTGTCTTTGGGTAAGATTTCATTTACAATTTCCACCATTTCATACATTTTTTCCGTAGGTTCGCCGACGGCGAGCCCTCCGATAGCATATCCGTCCGAATCATAACCGGCTACGTTCGCGGCGGCTTGTTTGCGCAGGTCCGGATAGACGCATCCTTGTACGATAGGGAACAAACTCTGGCTATATCCGTATTTAGGTTCCGTACCGTTGAATTGCGCGACACAGCGCGCCAACCATGATTCCGTAAGCTCCAGGGACTTTTTGGCGTACCGGTAATCCGCGTCTCCCGGGCAGCATTCATCGAATGCCATGATAATATCAGCCCCTATCGTACGTTGGATATCCATCACTTTTTCAGGAGTAAAAAAGTGTTTGCTTCCGTCAATATGCGAACGAAACTCAGCGCCTTCGTTACTTAATTTTCTGTTTTCCGCGAGCGAAAATACCTGAAATCCTCCGCTGTCGGTCAGGATCGGACGGTTCCAACTGTTGAAACGGTGCAATCCGCCTGCTTTTTCCAGAATATCCAGTCCGGGCCGCAGATACAGGTGATAGGTGTTTCCGAGAATAATCTGCGCTTTTATATCGTCCTGTAATTCCGTCATGTGAACCGCTTTCACTGTTCCCTGTGTGCCTACAGGCATGAATATAGGGGTTTCGATGCACCCGTGATCTGTTGTGATCAGACCGGCGCGTGCATTGGAGGCTTTATCCGTATGTTCGATTCTAAAGTCCATTCTGTGAAATTAAATGCAAACTTACATGAAAATCATGAAATATTCAAGCCTGTAAGATAAAAAACATTACCGGATAAATTTATTCCGGTATTCCGAAGGAGTCAGCGATGTCTTCCGTTTGAATATCTTATTGAAATGGCAGATGGTATTGAATCCGCATTCAATACTGATATGGGATATATCGTAAGTTGTTCCGACAAGTAATTTACGGGCGTGCCCTATACGGAGGTCTTGTATGTAATTGATATAGGATTTTCCTGTTTTTTGCTTGAAATAACGGCAAAAAGCAGATGTGTTCATCGAAAACTTGAATGCCAGATTGTCCAGGCTTATATTTTCTAAATAGTGATAATTCAGGAAAGAGAGTATTTTTTCTATCCGGTTATTAAAAGATACGGTTATATTTTCACTGAAATGCGGACTGCCTAATAATCGTTTGTCCTTGCACGCAGCCATTTTGTCGAGTAAAAGTAATAAATGGATGATCCGTTGAAATCCTTTATATTCGGGGAGCGCTTCGATGTCCCGGATGATTTCCTGATTTTGAGGATGAGGAAAATGGTATCCTCTTTTAGCGTTATTCAATAATGATTTGATATGGGTCAGTTCGGCATACTTATTGATGGCGTGCGACATATAATCATGTGCGAACTGAATCACCACCCCTTTTACCCTCAGTCCGGGATTACCTTTGTAAAAGATTTCATTACTTCTCATATAATGAGGTAAATTGCTTCCCAGGAGTATGACATCTCCGGGGTGGAAATATTCCATACTATCGGCCACAAAACGTTCTCCGTGACTTTCCCCGACATATATAATTTCAAACTCACTGTGAAAATGCCAGGGATACGTAAAGTGTTCATAATCATAAAACCGGGCGATGATCGGATCCTGCTCATTGATGGTTAGTTGCTCGTGCATTATTTGATTTTCCATAACTGTGCTGTAATGTATCTATTGATTTTGTTTATATAATTTACCGGAATGCAAATATAAATATATATTTTGCAAATATAGTATGTACAAGAAAGGTATTAACCCTCTAAATTTGCACTACTTTAACGCAAAGACTAAAAACTGTTATTTTTTTAATATTAAAACAGATATAGTGTAGGGGGGCGTAATGCTTTGATAAATAAAAATTTTACCATGATAACGATCTGTTTTCTGTTTTAATTGATTATAAGTGTTTAAGAACAGGGTGGGAATTTTCCCATCCTGTTAAAGCATAAAAGTTGAATTCTAAATTGATATGAGTATGAATGATAATCCTCCGGTTTCTGTTATAATGCCAGTTTATAATGTCGAATTGTATGTAATGGAAGCAATAGATAGTATCTTATGTCAAACGTTTTCTGATTTTGAATTTATTATTATTGATGACGGATCAACTGATAACACATGGAATATTGTACAATCATATAATGATTCAAGAATTATAACCATTCAGAACGATTGTAATATAGGGAATTATCCGTCCCGAAATAAAGGTATCAAAGTCTCAAAAGGTAAGTTTATCGTAGTGATGGATGGTGATGACATTGCGATGCCGGAGCGATTAAAAAAACAACTTTTATATTTCGAAAAGAATCCAGATGTAATTGCTTTAGGAACAAATTGCAAATTTAATTCTGATGATAATAAGGAATTTATCCCATTGAATCATGAAGATGTCACCATATCTTTGTTGAAAGATTTTAACATATTACATCCATCGTTAATGATACGCAAAGATGCTATTCTTTCTTTAGGTGGGTATGATGAAGCATATAAATGTGCTGCTGATTATGATTTGCTTTGTCATTTAGCTTTATTAGGAAAGGTAGAAAATCTGCCTGAGATTTTAATGATGCACAGAATACATGAAAGTCAAATATCTCAAACTAAGAGAAAAGAACAGAATGAATTCGCCAGATCTATTCGTCGAAAATATCAGCTGAATTTTATAAACAAATACAAGTCCGATGCGCAAGGTTGTGTCTGTTTGGAAGAGATTGGCATTCCGGAAATAGGCTTGGCTATTTGTTTTTATACATTTGCAGATAAATATAATTATGACAAATACAAAAAGTTGGCCGATAAAACAATTGATGTTCTTTATAAGATTATAACAAAAGACATCCCTGTATGCATAGAAGGAGGCTTGTGTGGTTTAGGTTGTGGCTTCCAATATCTAATCAGAAATAAATTTCTTGATGGAGATATTGATGAGGTATTGGAAGATATAGATCATAGAGTAATAACAATTCTCAAAGAAGGATCCAATAAAGAATATATAAAAGACATGTTATTCTATCTCAATTATCGAATTTCAAAATCAGATAAAATAAAGAACGAAAGAACGCTACTTCTTTCATCCTTTTATTCTGATTATATTAAAAAATATAATAATGATGAAAACAAAGGGGAATTCTGAAAATGTACTTATTTCTTTATTGGAAGCATTGAATGTAAAACATACC
>DOZP01000071.1:6544-6717 GCA_003517945.1 Porphyromonadaceae bacterium
AACGAGATAGAAACTCCTTTTATTGCCCATGTAAACAACGATTTTGTAATGGTTTACAAAACTGAAAGTTCTAATGTGAAATATCTTTGGAAAGGTAAAAAAATAAACGCATCAATGGATGAATTTATTAAAAATTGGACTGGAGTCTTATTATTGGCAGAAGCTACAGAAGA
>DOZP01000324.1:0-7316 GCA_003517945.1 Porphyromonadaceae bacterium
TGATAACCGGAGAAAGCGGTACCGGAAAAGAACTGATTGCGGAAGCGATTCATGAAAACAGCCGGAGAGCCCGCGAAGCCTTTGTAAAAGTCAACTTGGGAGGGCTTTCCCAAAGCCTCTTCGAAAGTGAAATGTTCGGGCATAAAAAAGGAGCGTTTACAGATGCGCATACAGACCGGAAAGGACGCTTTGAAATGGCTGATAAAGGAACTGTTTTTCTCGATGAAATCGGTGATTTGGACCTGTCCTGCCAGGTTAAACTATTACGCGTCCTGCAAGACCAGACATTTGAAATATTGGGGGATAGCCGGCCGCGGAAAGTAGATGTGCGGGTCGTAAGCGCCACCAACCGCGATCTCCGCCAAATGGTGGCAAACCGTACGTTCCGCGAAGATCTTTTTTATCGTATCAACCTGATAACCATACACCTGCCTCCATTGCGGGAGAGAGCCGAAGACATTCCCCTGCTTGCGTCTTTCTTCGCAGATAAACAGGCCAAAAACAACCACATGGAAAAGGTGAAATTTACTCCGGAAGCGATTGCCTATCTAAAAAATCAACCTTATCCGGGAAACATCCGCGAACTAAAAAATCTGGTTGAGCGTACCATGCTTGTTTCCGGAAAAAAAATCCTGGACGCCTCCGACTTTCAGAAACAGAACCCGCACGGCCAGTCCGGTAAACCACCGGCCACGCTGTCGGGACTTACACTCGACGAGATTGAAAAACAAACGATCATCCAAACTATTGAAAAATATTCCGGAAACATTTCACACATTGCGTCGGCTCTTGGTATAAGCCGCGCCGCACTCTACCGAAGACTGGAAAAATACAATATAACGATCGACAACTGACCCTATTACCCCGACGCTAAAAAAACAAACAAAGCGATGAAACTAAAAGGCCTGTTTTGGATATTGACGCTTCTACTGCTGGTCATACCGGCGGTAATGAGTTATTATGTCTTTTATGCTTCGTCGCTCTATACCTTCTTTGCCGTCGAAGCGCTCATCTGCATTACGGCAACTTACCTGTTCGTTTTCTACCGGCGGATCATCAAACCGCTGCAAATGATAGGGGATGGTATGGAACTGCTGAAAGAACAGGATTTCAGCTCCCGTCTACGGCGCGTCGGACAGGCAGAAGCAGACCGCATTGTGGATGTTTTCAATAAAATGATGGATCAACTCAAAAACGAACGCCTTTACCTGAGGGAACAAAATCATTTTTTAGACCTGCTTATCAACGCTTCGCCGCTTGGCGTGATCATACTCGATCTGGACGAAAACATTCAGGCGGCCAATCCGGCCGCTTCCGGAATTTTCGGTTTAAAATACGCCGAAAAGTTGATCGGCAAAAAACTGGCCGACATAGATTCGCCCTTAGCGACAGAACTGATCCGCATAAAAAAATACGATTCGCAGATTATACGCCTCAATAACGCCAGTATATACAAATGCACCCACTCTTCGTTTATCGACCGGGGATTCCCACATTCCTTCCACCTGATTGAATCACTGACGGAAGAAGTTTTCAAAGCAGAGAAAAAAGCCTACGAAAAAGTCATACGCATGATTGCACACGAGGTGAACAATACCACCGCCGGCATCACTTCGACACTGGATACCCTCCAGGATACATTTAAAGAAACGGAAGAGGTCGGTAATGTGCTGCAGGTAGCCATCGAACGTTGTTACAGCATGAGCCGGTTTATAACAAATTTCGCCGACGTGGTACGTATTCCGGAACCGCAACTGCAGGAAAAAAACCTCAATCAACTCGTTTCATCCGGAAAACGCTTCATGGAAAATGCCTGCCGGAACCGGAATATACAAATCATAACGGAGCTCTCGGAAACCCCTCCCATAGTGAAAACAGACGGTGTACTATTCGAACAGGTGCTGGTCAATATCATCAAAAATGCCGCGGAATCCATCGGTAAAGACGGAAAAATATACATACGCACCACAAATCATCCGGTTTGCCTCGAAATTGCCGATACCGGAAAAGGGATAGACAAAGAAACGGAAACCAAGCTATTCAGCCCCTTCTTCTCTACCAAGCCAAACGGACAAGGCCTGGGCCTCATCTTCATACGCGAAGTGCTAAACAAACAAGGTTACGCCTTTTCGTTACAAACAGGAACAGACGGCCTTACCCGGTTCCGTATATGGATGTAATTTATTCGGAAATCATTGAGCATTTTGAGTATTCAAACCCATACCGGAATGAACAAGAATTGGTTGAAATAAAAAAACGGAATTTACCGCTTATCTTTAAAAAAACGGCTCATCTCTGCGGCACATTCTTCTTTCATAACACCGCTGCGGACTTCTGTTTTAGGATGTAAGGCGTTGGGGGCATATCCGGTAAAACCGCGTTTTTCGTCCGGCGTACCATAGATTACGGCAGAAAGTTGCGACCAGCCAATTGCCCCGGCACACATCACACAAGGCTCAACCGTTACATACAAGCGGCAATCCGTCAGGTACTTGGCGCCCATAGAGCCCGTTGCAGACGTAATGGCAAGCATTTCGGCATGTGCCGTCGGGTCGTTCAGACGCTCCGTCTGATTATGCGCACGCGCGATAATGCGGTCGCCACACACAATGACGGCCCCTACAGGCACTTCATCTTCTGCTGCCGCCAGACGCGCTTCGGCCAACGCCTGCTTCATAAAATATTCGTCGGAATAGGGATTCATCACCGCCGCATCTCGTTTTCGTTGAACAAAGTAGGATAATCTTCCTCCATAATTTTCCATATATGCGACAGTATCGTACTGCGGTACCAGTTCGACTTATTGGTAATTTTATATTTTCGTAAATACCGTTCTATCGCATTATACTCCGTATCATTCAGCATAAAAGCAATACGATGCTTGCGTTTTGCATCCTTCTCCGGCAACTTTTTTTTCTGCTGTTTTCCCTTTTTCAATTGCTTTTCTTTCATTGTTCCAGGCGCTTCTATCCGGTTTCAAAGATAGTACAAGTTGAGAGTAGTACAAAATGAATGCTTGCTTTTATTTTGTATTACCGAAACGCAGCCATCTTCATTTTTAGATAAAGATACATACATTTGTCTTATCTTTATAAAAAACCATCCGGCGATGTTACGTTTTTATTTTTCAATCGTCATATAGACAGAATGGAGCTCGATAAATTCAAGATAACAGTCATACCGCTCAGGGAGAAACTGCTTACCTATGCATTCAGACTTGCCGAAGGACAGGTTGAATGTGAAGATGCGGTGCAGGAAGTTTTTCTTAAACTCTGGTCTATACGTGACAAACTTGATGAATATAAAAGTGTAGAGGCACTTGCTTTTAAAGTAACAAAAAACAAAGTACTGGACGAGCTGAGGCGATGTCGCAGCGAAAGTCTTGAGGATATGGAAACGAGTTTCCCTATCAGTCAAACGGACTGTAATCCGGAAAGTATTACAGAGCAACATGATACAGCAGAACATATCAGACGACTGATTGAGGCTTTGCCTTCTCTGCAGCAAACCATTATACGGATGAAAGATGTGGAAGGCTATGAACTTTCGGAAATAGCAGAGATAACAGGCACACAAATAGAAGCAGTCCGTGTTAATCTTTCAAGGGCAAGAAAAAAGATACGCGAACAGTTGATACGGCTAAACAGTGTAATTCGGATATAAAAGACGGTTATGAACAATATAGAAAATTTACTGGAACGATATTTTGAGGGCAATACCTCAGCAGAAGAAGAAGCGGAAATCCGTTGTTTCTTTACAACCGGAAATATACCGGAGCATCTTACAATGTATACGCCTCTGTTCACTTATTTTGAGAATGAGATCAAAAAAGCGAAGAGCGACTATAAAAAAGGAGATCATTATTCTAATAAGGAGTTCCGGTTAAACGAGACAACGGACGCCTGCACGGCAAACACAAATGACACTGACAAAAACAGGAATACCATTCTCTTGTACAAACACCGAAACCGGGTGAAGCGGCTAAGCAGCGCGATAGCATGTGCAGCATTACTGACCGGGATATTTTTCATGGCGCCGAAACCGAAAAGATGCCCGAAAGAAGGGAATTATGTCATCATAGACGGGCGCTGCTACACAGATATGAAAACGATCCGTTCGACTGCTTTAAAAACATTACGGGAAGTATCAAATGATAGCGGCGAATTTTCGGATAGAGACGCATTGAAAATGAATAAAGTAATAGAAAGCCAGCTAAAGGAATTTGATTTTCTTTTGAATGAATAGAGTCTGAAACCAACAAAAGAAAAGTATCAACAGTCTTTTTTTGAAAGGATTCGAATAAAAGTTTAAAAAATGAACAAACTATGAAACGAAACTTATTTGTACTTTTAATATTGATGTTTATAGGCCCTGTAATTTCTGAGGCAGCAGAAACACAAGAAAACCTGAAAATAAAAGATGTTTTTCGTATTTACGGAAAGCGGAAAAACGTGGTAATGGTCGAACTCTCAAAAGAAATGCTGGAGACCTATTATATTACGTTCTATAAAAGTATAACAATAAAAAATGATCCCGAAGCACTTACTTTCATCAGAAAATGCCTCGAAAATGACCAACAGGGAGCGAAGAAGATAAAAGAAGTAACAAGCGAGGGAGAAATCATTTCCGCCTATTACCAGATACCCGGAAAGAACCAATCAGTAAACCGTTTTATACTTTTCAAAGTAAACCCAAAAGGAGTCATAACGCTTATCTACATAGAAGGAGAGCTGGACAGTGATGACCTGATCACTATTTTATTCACCAAAAAAGATTTATAACACATCTAATAAATTCTGATTATGAAACGTAAAATATTATTTGTAACATGTACGTTATTTTCAATCTGCAGCGCTTTTCAATCAAATGCATCAAACGAAGATTCTGTCAGAATATTCGAAGCCGGAAACAAACGTATTATCTTAATAGAGAACGATTACAAGCAACGGGTAGATATACAGGTCTACGAATTCAATAATGAACATGATTCCGTATGCTACGAAAAGATTTTTGTGGGCCATTATCGCGACGGTAAAAGCAGCGAACGACGAAAATATGTTGCCATGATCAATATACCCATGCCGGGATGGAAGTCAAAACATTTTGATCCTCATTGGGCCGGATTTGGAGTAGGATTTGCTGATTTCGCCGGGAGAGGCGATGCGAAAGACATACCTTTACGCAGCAGTAAATCATTAGAGTTCAACCTCAATCTGTTTGAAGAAGCCATACCGATCTCCAATCGTTACCGATGGTCCGTTGTCACAGGTTTCGGTATCCGGTGGACAAGGTATCACATAAAGGGAAACCGTCATTTTGAAGAAATCGATGATTATACCTATCTGGTAGAAGCACCGGAAGACAGAAATTATAAAAAGAGTAAACTGGGTATTACGACCCTGAATATTCCATTACTCGTAGAGTGGCAAAACCACAAAGGCAACCTGTTCTTCTCAACAGGAATAGTAGGCTCCGTAAAAACATGGTCTTCTTCCAGAATTGTATATACGGAAGGTCCGGAAGGTAAAAAGTATAAGGAAAAAGTAGACAAAGGAATGACATTACGTCCTGTAACCATGGATATCCTTACACAAGCCGGAACACGCCGATGGGGTGTTTATGTAAGATATTCGCCTATCAACATATTCGAGCATAAAAAGGGGCCCGAACTATACCCGCTGTCAGTTGGTTTAATGTGGTACCTGTTTTAAGCGCCAATTCTTTTAACACATTCCCTTTCCCTAAGAGTTCATTGTCTGTTTTCACAAATGAACACATAATGTTTTATTTTGCGTTTCAAAAAAATTAATCTACATTTGCCCATGCTGATGCTTAAACAGATAAACCGTCATGCGGGAACAACTGCAACTATTAAAGAAGTTTTTCGGATACGATACATTCAGGCCTTTACAGGCTGATGTTATCCGACGAACGATGGAAAAGAAAGACTCGCTGGTACTCATGCCGACAGGCGGCGGAAAATCCATATGCTACCAACTACCCGCTATTTATCTGCCGGGGACGGCGCTTATCATTTCTCCATTGATCGCATTGATGAAGGATCAGGTGGAAGGGCTTATAGCAAACGGGATCCCGGCCGTGGCGCTGAACAGTACGATGCCCGAAGGCGAACGGTGGCA
The DNA here is from genome assembly GCA_003517945.1 of Porphyromonadaceae bacterium. Lineage (GTDB taxonomy): Bacteria > Bacteroidota > Bacteroidia > Bacteroidales > Tannerellaceae > Tannerella. Next base: position 6,141 of record DOZP01000324.1, read on the forward strand.
AATAAAACGACGTTGCATACAAGGACAAATAAAGCTCCTTTATATTTCTCCCGAAGGCTTATTAAGTGAACTGGATTATTTTCTGTCACAAATGAATATATCGCTTATTGCTATCGACGAAGCCCATTGCATATCGCAATGGGGGCACGATTTCAGGCCCGAATATACGCGTTTGTCCGTACTCAAGGAACGGTTTCCCGAAGTGCCGGTCATTGCGTTGACCGCTACGGCAGATAAAATCACACGGAACGATATTGTAAAACAACTGAACCTGAATCATCCCGAGACGTTTATATCTTCTTTCGACCGCCCGAACCTTTCACTCGAAGTAAGACGGGGACTCGGACAAAAAGAAAAGATCGCAGCCATTGTTCGTTTTATCCGTAACCGCCCGTCGCAAAGCGGCATTATCTATTGCCGGAAACGGAGCGACACGGAAAAAGTGGCGGATATGCTAAAACATAATTACAATATTTCCACAGTCGCTTATCATGCCGGGCTATCATCCGGAAAACGTGAAAAGGCGCAAAATGACTTCATTCACGACCGCGTGGAGGTGGTTTGTGCGACCATTGCCTTCGGGATGGGTATTGATAAAAGTAATATCCGTTGGGTAATTCATTACAATATGCCCGGTAGTATTGAAAATTACTACCAGGAAATAGGCCGGGCGGGACGCGACGGGGTTGCAAGCGATACGCTTTTATTTTATTCGCTGGGAGATCTGGTGCTATTACGACGGTTTGCCGAAGACAGCGGGCAGACCGACATTAATATGGAGAAGTTATACCGGATGCAACGGTATTGCGAAACCGACCTTTGCCGCCGGCGCATCTTATTAAGCTATTTCGGCGAAGAAACGGCTAATGACTGCGGCAATTGCGATGTCTGCAAAAATCCGCCCCAACGCTTTGATGCCGGTATACTGGTTCAAAAGGCATTAAGCGCCATTCTCCGTACAGAAGAACATGTAGGTATACGGATGCTGATCGACATACTGAGGGGTTCGGCCCGTGCGGAATTATTGCAGCAGAATTACCACAGGCTAAAAACTTACGGAGCCGGGCGTGATCTGCCCTATCCCGTATGGAAAGAGTATATTTACCAGATGCTGCAACTGGGCTTTATCGAAATTGATTACCTGAATAATCAGACGTTAAAAGTTACGCCGTTAGG
>DOZP01000324.1:7441-7901 GCA_003517945.1 Porphyromonadaceae bacterium
GAAATGCTGATGAATGCGTTACGCCAGCTACGAAAAGAACTTGCTCAACAGGAAAAAATGCCGGCCTATATCATATTTTCCGACGCATCCCTGCAAGATATAGTTTATAAAAAACCGCTCACATTGGAAGCATTTGCCGATGTCAAAGGAGTTGGTGAAATGAAACTGGAAAAATACGGAAAAACATTTATCCCGCTCATCCGTTCAATCCTCACAAACAGTTAGCGCCTGATCGCAGAAAATTATCTATCCGTTCGATGGCAGAGCGGGCCGGGATAGCTATATCTACATGGGGGAATATTGAAAAAGGCTCTCCTTCTGTCTCAATGGGGCACTACCTGCAAGTATTGTCGATTCTGAGACTCGATGAAGATTTGATACAAAACTATGCTTTTGAATTATTTCTTTCTAATGGAAAGGATAGATATCTTCAAATCCTTTTACGTTACTTTCAAATTGA
>DOZP01000161.1:0-1559 GCA_003517945.1 Porphyromonadaceae bacterium
ATGAAGATAACAGCGAACTATTTGTAAACAGTTACTCTCAACAAAAAATAGTCGTATATGATTTTGACGGAAATTTTAAGCGAATTCTTGTACATAAAGATGACGCAAGGTATACGGAAGTATTCCTTTTCGACCGTGAAAATTTAATTTGCTATGATGGAAGAAATTCCAGGAAAGTAAATGAACCATCATTTGTAATTATTTCAAAACAGGATGGAAGTATTACTAAAGATATTTTTATTCCGTTTAATGAGCGGAAATTAACATCCTTGAGAAGAACAACGAACGAAACGACCGGTGAGTATATGGCTCAACTTCCTGCTTCTGAAAGAGCATTAATCCCTTATCTTGACAGTTGGATACTTTTTGAAGCTTCATCAGATACTGTATATAGATATTCTCAGGATCATTCTATGACTCCATTTCTCGTAAGAAATCCTCCTGTACAATCCATGAACCCTGAGATATTTCTTTTTCCGCAGACACTGACAGCTCGTTATTATTTTATAGAATTTGTTAAAAAAATATGGGATTGGGATATGAATAATGGGTTTCCTACCGATTATTTGATGTACGATAAGCATAAAAAGACAATATTCAAATACACCGTCTACAACGGCGATTACGCAGAAAAAAAAGAAGTATATATGAGTGTTTTCCCATTAAATAACGAAATCGCAACCTGGCAACCCTTAGAACCCTTTAGACTTGTTAATGATTACAAAAATGGGAAATTGAAAGGAAAATTGAAAGAAATTGCTGCAACATTGGAAGAGGAGGATAATCCGGTCATTATGCTGATGAAACATAAAGAATAAACAGAGTACACAAATATGCAAGAAAATAATTCTACTCAAATAAAAAAAGACCTGCAGCAAATTGCCGACATGTAGTTGGACAAGCATCTGATCTATCTGATTGATGTTTGTAAAGAACTTTTAGCTTATAAATATAGCTACATTGAGCTAAATTGTTGCTTTATCAGAAAAATGGATTTGGAACTCTCAAAAATCTCTCGGCGTATATAGATCAATCTATCTTGTAGGTCAATCCGATTGAAATACGCATTTTACCTTCTTTTCGGCCTCAGCCTCTATATTTCTCTTTACAATATGAAAACTTTCCTTTTCCGGAAAAAAAGATAGTTCAGATTCCATCAGGACAGACAACGTATCTGCGTATGAAAACAAATGTTCCATGTCGTGTGATGATACAAATACCGTAAAACCATTCGCCTTATACTTCTTTATCAACGCAGTAACAAATGCCGATGATTTAAAATCAAGTCCATTAAACGGTTCGTCCAATAACAGGATTTCATTACGCTGCAATAATAAGCCTAACAAATACAGCTTTTTCAGCATTCCGGTAGAGTATGTATCGGCATATTCTTTTAACGGTAAATCAAACAGTTCATTCATTTTTTGCAATTCGTCCGCTTCAAACGCCTGCCCTTTCGCCGTCACGAAAAATTCCAGAAACTCCCGGCCTGTTATCTTCGGATACATAAACAACTCCGTTGGTAAATAACCGAAACGGATGCGATCCGACAACATCCG
>DOZP01000161.1:1674-4406 GCA_003517945.1 Porphyromonadaceae bacterium
AAGATGCAGGTTCGACATAACGTATTGATTTTAAGTTTTGTATAGTAAAAATATGCAGTAACAACAAAAACGGCGCCGATATACAAGCGGAAACAACCGGATGCATCAACGTGACCACCGACCATATCATCACGAAAAGGATACAGCACAGAAAGGACATAATTATTGACGGATAACACAAATAACAACTGTACAAAAGAAGCAAATCAACAAATAAGAATACAAACAACAACTTTATAAACAGCAAGATATACGCAGGCATAAAGATCATCACCGCGGGTAAACAAATCAAAGCCGGCAACAATGCATTTATCAGCATCTCTATCAATTTACACCGGAGAAGAAATGAAGCACTCCTGTAACTAATAAGCCAGATTTGCGCTTCAGGCATTTTGGCGTAATACGAAATAAAACAGGGTACACACATCAGCCAGCCCAAAGCGACACACGACATATTTTCATTTTTATGGTACAAGGCCACTGCAAAAAATAAAAATCCGGCGATTAACACCCAAACACCTTCCGAACGATAAGCGGACAACCATTGATAAGATGTCTTTTTATAAACCGAAGGCAGGCTTTTACCCGAACGAAAATTTACTTTTGACAGAAAATACACGCATACCAAGCCCAATGATACCGTTACCAGCCCGATATGGACATTCAGAATAAAAAAAGGAATGCTCAGCAAAAAGCATCTGATCATAAACAACGGAAACAATTTTATTCCAAGCGATTTCAGTACTATTTTTTCCGAGAAAGAAAATGAACAGACGTACATACCGACTAATACAAAGACACACAAGCCAACGGACAGGCTTTTAACTGAAACCGGCACATGGAGTAGGATCAGTACATATATCGCCAGACTAATTACCGCCAACATCAAAATCCGATAAACAAACGGTATTTCGCGCCACAGGCGAACCAGCGAAAGCCCTTTTAACCAAATGTATTTATATATTTTTTCCCAATCCCCCATAGACTTAAAATAATAAGCATATAACGGACAAAATATTTAAAAATTGCCAACTGACAACAATACTACAATCCATTCGGCGATGTATATTCTCGAAAAGGATGATAAAACATACGGATCATCTACAAAAAGGATTGCAAAGGGACTATTTTTGTGTAATTTCGAAAGAAAAATGTTCTATCCGCCATGAACAAAAAGGGCTTTTTTTGATTTTGGTAAATATTTTGTAGCTTTGCACCTTAATAAATACAAAATAGGAAGTAATTCACGAAACATTATAAATTTAAAGAAGTATGATTGACATTTTTGACCGGATAAACGTTCCCGGGCCTCTGGGCCAGTATCGAAAAAATGCGGACGGGTATTTTATGTTCCCGAAATTGGAAGGCGAAATTAAACCGACAATGCGCTTTAACGGAAAAGACGTATTGGTTTGGAGTTTGAATAATTATCTCGGCCTGGCAAACGACCCGGAAGTCCGCGAAGCGGACGCACAGGCGGCGAAAGACTGGGGAATGGCCTACCCGATGGGAGCGCGTATGATGTCGGGAGACAGCAAATACCACATCGGACTGGAAAACGAGTTGGCTGAATTTGAGAAAAAAGAAGCGTGCTATCTGCTGAATTATGGCTATCAGGGCATGGTATCCATCATTGATGTGATGTGTACACGCTTTGATGTCATTGTATACGACTCGGAATCGCATGCCTGCATCATGGACGGCATATTCCTGCATAAAGCAAAAGGAGGAAAAAGTTTTGTATTCCCTCACAACGATATCCAACGATGCGAAAAGATGCTGAAAATGGCAGAAAATCATATCGAAAAAGAAGGCGGCAAAGGTGGTATCCTGGTGATTACCGAAGGGGTCTTCGGTATGGCCGGCGATATGGGAGCGATTGACCAAATCGTCGCATTAAAGAAAAACCACAATTTCCGTCTGATGATTGACGACGCGCACGGTTTCGGAACAATGGGAGAAACAGGAGCGGGAACAAGCGAACATTTTAAGTGTCAGGACGAGGTAGATATTTATTTCGCCACATTCGCAAAAAGTATGGCAAGTATCGGAGCTTTCGTCGCTTCCACACGCGAAGTCGTAGACCATTTGCGTTTCAACATGCGTTCGCAGATTTTTGCAAAATCACTTCCGATGCCTATTGTCATCGGAGCCATGAAACGCCTCGAAATGCTTAAACGCGGAGAATGCCGCAAAAAACTCTGGGAAATTGCAAACGCCCTTCAAAAGGGACTACGTGAAAAGGGGCTTGATCTCGGAAATACGCAATCACCCGTCACGCCGGTTTATTTCCCGGGGGATGCCAACATGGGTACAAATATCGTGGTTGATTTACGTGAAAACTACGGTGTTTTTTGTTCTATTGTTGTATATCCGGTTGTTCCGAAAGGTGTATTGATGCTTCGTGTCATACCCACAGCGGCGCATTCTTTGGAAGATGTGGAACGTACCGTGAACGTTTTCAGTGAAGTAAAGAAAAAACTGGAAGCAGGCGATTACAGAGGCGAAATGCCTGTGATGAACCTTCGAAAATAATTTTATGTACGTATGAAATATCAACTGAGATGTTGTAATTGCGGACACCGGACACCGGATTTCACTTCGTGGTTCGGACAAAAACAATTTTGTCCGATCTGCGGAGGAAGGCATGTGGAAGCCATTTACGACACGGATTATTCCGGATTAAAGAAATTATTCGAAAATAAACCCGCCAGTTTCTGGAATTATTTCGA
>DOZP01000161.1:4479-4888 GCA_003517945.1 Porphyromonadaceae bacterium
AATCAACTGCACGGTTTATGCATACCGCAACGACCGGAACGGGGGTACAAATACATTGAAAGATGTGGCAGCTTCCCTGACGGCTTCCGTCCTCAAAGAATGTGGAATCAGTCAATATTGTGTGGCTTCGACAGGCAATACCGCTACCGCCAATGCCAAATACCTGGCTAAGGCAGGCATCAAATTCACTAACTTCGCGCCGAACACAATTAATCAGGAAACAGTTGACGAAATTCGTTCGTATGGACAGGAAGTCATCATATCCGAAGGAGATTACGCACAAGCCAAAAAAGAAGCGACCGAATTTTCGGACAGGCATCATATTCCCATTTCTATCGGCAACATCGACCCGCTGCGCGTAGAGTCAAAACGCACAATGGTCTTTGAATTTATACGTCAGTTAGGTAAA
>DOZP01000162.1:0-3942 GCA_003517945.1 Porphyromonadaceae bacterium
GATTGATGAGTTCGGTTTGCATAAAGTGCGGAAGAATTTTGGCGATCGTCTTTCGGGAGGTGAACGTCGCCGTGCGGAGATCGCCCGGTGTCTGGCCATAGATCCTAAATTTATTATGCTTGATGAACCTTTTGCCGGAGTGGATCCGATTGCCGTACAGGATATACAGACAATTGTCGGGCGCCTCAAACACAAAAATATCGGCATTCTGATAACTGATCACAATGTGCATGAGACATTGAGTATAACCGACCGCGCTTATCTTCTGTTTGAAGGAAAAGTTTTATTCCAGGGGACGGCGGAAGAACTGGCCGCCAATGAAATTGTTCGTGAAAAATATTTGGGGCGTGATTTTGAATTGCGAAAAAAAACGCTTTAATTTTTTTGTCCGGTTCCTGATTTTCTCATGATATTTGCGCACAAAGCGAATAAAAATAGTCCGAATATCGCTACGATTGTCGTTGTTATTATCTCTTCCGTTTTGATATCCGGAACTTCGGGTGCGATTTCACCTGGGGAGTCTTTAAAAATGCCGATATAGCTTCCGGTTACGGCGACTGCGTTATGAAAAAAATGCGCAAAGACGGGTATCCAGATGTTTTTACTCCAATATAAAAAATATCCGAGGACGGCGCCTAATATCGTACGGGGTATGAAACCGTTGAACTGGAAGTGTATGGCGCTGAAGATGATTGCTACAGTCCATATAGCGATGTGAGGGTTGCTTATTTTTTTTCTTACAATTGTGAGAAAGGCGCCTCTGAATAAAAATTCTTCTGAAAAGCCTGCCATTACGGCAATAACCGTTATATTGGTGATGAAAGGAATTACGCCTCTTTTTGAAAGCAAATCTTCCGTGATTCCGGTAAGCGTATCTTCTGTTTCCTGCATCCACTTTTCTAAAGGTGACATGAATTCAGGCAGGTGTATCTTGGAATTAAGATAGGAGGTGATATCAATCGTCGGGGATATCAGAAGTATCATTAGGCCTGTCAATACAAATAAACGTACATCGGATACCTTCCGGATCTGCAGAAATTCCCCGGGCTTTTTACTGCACAGGCAGGCGGTGAAAAGTGCAGGTAGTAAAAACATGCAAAGGGCGGAAATGAATTGTGTGATATGTGTCTCGTAGAAGGGTGTTGTTCCTGATTCTGTGATAGTTTTGTCGGGGATAATGTTGAAAATGGCGGAAATGCCGATGGATATTACGGATGCAAAAGTCAGGCCAAACAGGAATAAATAAGTCAATATTCCCAATTGAAACCATGCGGAGCGATTTGCAAAAAGACCTTTCATGATGATGCCTGATAACGTAAGTGATGATACGGTTTCGTATTGAAATATATCCGCCCTATACCGGATGCCTTCTGAATAAAAAGAGGGTGAAATCACCTTGTGACACACCCTCATCCATTATTGAATAAAAAAATGTTTACTTTTTGGGTATAGCTTCTTTAACGACCATCTGGCGTCCTTCAAATTCTTTTTCATTCAATTCATCGATGGCTCTTCTAGCTTCTTCGTCGTCTTGCATTTCAACGAAAGCAAATCCTTTTGAACGACCGGTTTCACGGTCTTTGATTACTTTTACAGAGTCAACGGTTCCATATTGCTCCATAATCGATTTCAAATCATCTTCCCGAACACGATAATTCAGGTTTCCTACGTAAATGTTCATAAAATAAAATTTAAAAAATAAATAATACGCTGCAAAGAAAAGGATTTATTTTTGATAAACAAGTTTTTTTAGGGCTAAAAAGCAAAAATTATTATCTGAATTCTTTCCACAGAGCCGAATAAATTGTTTGCCGGGTGGAATCCGCCAGTTTTTGAAGCATTTCTTTGTCATCTTCCTCTTTTTGATGAGGAGTCACGGGTGGATGTATCACCATTTCCATACGGTGAGGTCGTATGTCCCACGAGTCTATGCGCATGACCTTATAAGGTCCGTTGAGTGTTATGGGGATTATTGGTAATTGTTGGTCGACTGCAATCTGATATGCTCCTCTTTTGAATCTCCCCAGGTGGCCGTCAGAAGTGCGTGCTCCTTCCGGGAAAATAATAAGTGAACGGCCATGTTTTAGTTTATGCTCTGCCTCGGTCACGCTTTTTTGCGCAGAGCGGGCAGAGGAGTTGTCAACAAAGATGAAGCCTGCCATACGGCACGCATGGCCGACGAAAGGTATTTTAGCCAATCCTTTTTTCATCATCCATTTGATAGGAGCGCCCAGAAAACCGTATATAACGAAAATATCGTATGCGCTCTGGTGGTTTCCTACAAAAATATATGATTGTCCCTTTTTTATATTTTCTCTCCCTTTTACGGTTACCGGACATAACGATAATGCACATGCCATCCGGGACCAGAGCGCACCGGGATAATAGGAGAAGAAGCGTTCTCCTCCCAATGAGCAACCAATAATAACGGTTACGGCTGTCAGTATTGTTAATACAGCGAATACAGGCACGGCTATCAGCCAGAAGTATATCTTATACAGTATACGTAACATGTGAAATTGTTAAAAACATTTGCAAAAATAAAAGGAAAAATGAATTTCCTCATCATTTTTTCCTTAAAAAATTTTTCAAATCGGTTTATTATTGCTTTATTTGTGGCAGAATACGAGAAAAATAAATTAAAAATTGATACGATGAATACATTAATGAAGAGTTTAGGAATTGTTATTCTTCTTATTGGCGTAGGAATACTGGTTTTTACCGCATTTACGGGTTTGCGGAGTAATGCGGCTCTGGCAGCAGGGTTAATTGCTATTATTGTTGGTTTTCTGGCCCACATATTTCTCAATAAGAAATTTGAGTAATACTTCTCAAGAAAAAAATTGTCCGGGCGTGTCTTTTATCAGGTGCGCCTTTTTTTCGTCCATAGCAGTACACAGCCGATTGATCGTTTATGAGTGCGCATGTCACTTAAATTGACCATATGCAATGTGATCGTCTCCGTGAAACCATCGTATCTCTCGAAGAGGTGTTACTGCTGAAGAATAAGTCTGTCTCTTCCCTGTCGGTCAAAAACCGCGGATCGGCCCAATTATTGCGTAACAGTTCCGAAAAAGTATTCTGTTTATTTTGATTTACACTCGATAATACATATTTTTATGTATCTTTGTGTGAAATATAAAATATGAGATGAAAAAATATTTGGAAGAACTTCATCAGTTAAGGATATTCCATAAAAAGGATGTTTTATCGCTTATCAAAGATGATAATGCAACCAAAGAGCTTTTACGAAGGTATAAAAAAATGGGATTGATTTCGCAAATTCGCCGCGACTTGTATAGTGTGAATGACTTAGCGAACAAGGCAGCCATTGCGACAAAATTTGAAATAGCAAGCCAAATAACACCATCCGCTTACCTATCCTATCATTCCGCATTGGAATATTATGGATTAGCTAATCAGGTTTTTTACGAATTGTATGTTTCCTCTGAAGAACGATTTAATAATTTTGAATATGAGGGAATTAGCTATACTTATTGTCAATCGGGAATTTCGCACGGAGTAGTTAATCCGCCAATGGATTCGATGGTAAATGTAACTGATTTGGAACGGACAGTCGTTGATTGTATAGATTCTATCAATCGAAGCGGAGGATTGGAAGAATTGGTCGTGTGTTTTTCCTTAATCACATATATAAAAGAAGAACAGCTACTTTCTTATCTGGACACATACCGGAAACAATTTTTATTTCAAAAGGCAGGATTTATATTGTCTTATTTTCAAAAAGAGATGAAACTCAGCGATGATTTTTTCAAAGAATGCCGACAAAGAATTGGTAAAAGTGTTCGTTATCTGACTGATGCAAATGAGTCCAGCACTTACCACAAAGAATGGAAACTTTATGCGCCGGAAAATATTTTATCCTATTTAGAGCAAGGAGGCAACGAATATGTATAATTACACTAAAAAGGATTTGGACAA
>DOZP01000162.1:4137-4696 GCA_003517945.1 Porphyromonadaceae bacterium
AACTATCAATGACAATCTGCTGAATTTCATGTTTGCACAAGGCTATGCTTTAAGTCCCAATACTAAAAATCCTCATTCTCTTGATTCATGGGTATTTTATTATCAAAACTCTGTTGGTAATAGGGACAGTATTCGTATTGAGATAAACTATTCGATGCGAAATCATATCTTTCCGGTTGAAAAAAGGAAAATCAATGTTGAGTTTTTAAATATTGAGTATGAGGTAAATACATTAGCAGTACTCGAATTATTTGGTTCAAAAATAAAAGCCTTGATTGAACGAACTGCCGCAAGGGATCTATACGATGTTCAAAATATGCTGAAATACAGTGTAATTCAAGCAGACGAACAGGATTTGCTTCGTAAAATTATCGTTTTCTACCTCGTAATCGGTGCAAAGAAGAAGGTAGAATTACCATTTGATTTTGACAGTATCAATAGTCTGAAATATAGTCAAATACGTTCAAGTCTTATACCGGTGTTGAAGAAAAGTGAACATTTTGATTTTGAAGTTGCCAAAACAATAGTCCAAAACTATCTTGCTAAGTTGATGACACTT
>DOZP01000046.1:0-406 GCA_003517945.1 Porphyromonadaceae bacterium
GGTATCAGGAGATGAGGGAAGCCGGTATTACGGTCGCTTTGGGTACGGACGGTTGTTCATCGTCGAATAACCTGGATATGATTGAAGCGATGAAGCTGGCTTCGCTGCTTGGCAAAGCCTGGAGGAAAGATCCGGAAGCGCTGCCCTGTGATGAGATGCTATATGCGGCAACGCGAGCCGGAGCCGATATTGCAGGGTTGAAAGCCGGAGAGATTGCCGAAGGGTATCTTGCCGATTTGTGCCTGATTGATCTGAATTTACCGGTGTTCACACCGAATTTTAATTTTGTATCGAACCTCGTCTTTGCGGCAAACGGCAGTTGTGTAGATACCGTTATTTGTAACGGGCGTATTGTCATGCGTGATAAAAAAGTGACCGGAGAGGAATATATAATGGAGCAAGCTGC
>DOZP01000046.1:421-3099 GCA_003517945.1 Porphyromonadaceae bacterium
CGCAAGAATGGGAGGTAATTGTTATACTCTTTCCGGTTACGAACTTTATACTTACTTTTGACCGTGGTTATTGACCGGGCACGCATGTATCTGTTGCTTGGTTTGCAAATGCAAAGAGATGTTGATTACTCTTTTCTTTTAATATATGAAACATATACTTATTTTTATTTTATTCACACAAGTATTTTGTGTAAACCTTGTCGCCCAAAAGTCCGAAGAAGCTTCTGTCCGGACAAAGAATGAGTTCCGGTTTACCCTTGGAGGAGGTTATGCATACCGATTAGGTATATTATTGAAAACCGGAGATGATCATATTGATGAACTTAGCCAAAAATTACGCCATGGTTTTAATTTGGACGCATCCGGGCAAATGTACTTTACCCCGCACATAGGAATCGGTCTCAATGCAATTTATGTCAGGCAACATGAGTATGACGAAGGAAAAACAATTCCCACTATGACCGGATATGCGACTATGGATTATTTTAAGGAAACAACAGAATTCTTTTACATAGGCCCATCCTTTGCCATAAAAACCAGAGCAAATAAAATAAACTGTTATGGAGAGGTGGGTTTCGGATTATTAATTTTCCATGATTGGGGGAAAGTCTTAGAGACAAGTGGCGATATTATCAGGCCGACAACCGGTCTTCATTGGAGTTTTTCTCCCGAATACCGGTTTTCTTCCCACTTCGGTATGGGTTTAAAACTTTCGGTGACAGCCGGTTTTGTACGAGTGCCATTTTCTGAAACAGAAAATAAAAAACAAAATGCATCCAATTTAAATATCGGATGGTTTATCAGTTTCCAAACCAAATAATGATAACTACCGTCACGTCGACCAGATTGGATAAATTTCACGCATTGTATTATCCCCATACTTGCATTTTCATCTTTAGTTTTTGATACAAAAAAAGCCCGCGAGAACGGGCTTTTAAAGGACAATATTCATGAAAACAGGATGTCGGAATTTGAAACTATCGGGTTATTTGTTTAGCAGTTTCGCATTCCAACCGCTGCTACCGGTTACAATGTAGATTTCTTTTGACAGATTGGGGACAAAATAAGTTTGTTTGCCTTCCTGCTTTTGTGCTGAGTATATCAATGTTCCGATCATACTGTAAACCTTTATTGTTTCCTTATCCGGAGTATTAACGGTCAGTGTTCTATCTATTAGGGATACGTTTACGTTGCTTTCATCAATCAGGCTATTTGCTGTTGCATCTGACCTTATTCCAATTACTCCTTCTTTCACTTTAACTTTAAAAGAGGCTGTTTTGCCACCAATGTCTGTTGTTGCGGTGATGGTAGCTATACCTGGTGATACTCCTGTTACTTGACCAGTTGCATCAACTGTTGCAACAGCCACGTCGCTTGATGACCAGGTCACATCCTGGTATATCGTATTGGAAGGAATAATTTCTGCCTCCAGGAGTAAAGAACTACCTACTAATAAACTTGCATAAATTGATACGGATTCAGGGATTGGTCTTTCTATGATTGTCCCGAAATCCTGCCATACTGGTGCTGCTTCGTAAAGAGCTTTCGTACCAGTAGGGACTATCAAAATAGCATTGGATAGATTAGAATTTTGAAAAACAGGCGAATTAATTGATATAGGTTCGTTCCAGTATACATCAACATATTTTAGATTTGTAGTATTCGTGAAAGTGCCATCTCCAATACTTGTTACGCTACTGGGTATTTCTATTTTTATTAAACTTGTGCAATAATAAAAAGTGTTTATTTCAATATTCGTTATATTGTTAGGGAGCTTGATCCTTTTTAAATTAGAACATGAACCAAAGGCACCTGCACCAATATGAATCACACTATCAGGTATTTCAACGCTTGTTAAACTTGTACAACCAACAAAAGCTATGTCTTCAATATTAGTTACGCTATTAGGTATTGTAATATTGGCTAATTTGCTACAACTATGAAAAGCACCACGTCCAATGTTTATTATACTATTGGGCATTTCTATATCAATTATACCACTACAGCCATAAAAGGCTCCATCTCCAATATTTGTTACACTATGGGGTAATTCGATACTACTTATATTAAGGTAGTTATAAAAAGCATAATTTCCAATATTTGTTACACTATTTTCTATAACTACTCTCATGATATTATACCGATAAGAATACCAAGGTTGCTGATTGATATTAAAATTCGGCATATCGCCAGTTCCTGAAATCGTGAGAACACTATCCGTGATATTCCAAGAAATATTTCCTATTTGACCACTTTGTCCATAGCTACTAAGTGAACACATTAATACAACACACAATAATAATAATTTCTTTTTCATAACATTGATTTTTTAAATTGTTAATAAATAGAATTGAACTTGTTTTACTTAACTCTGATACATTTCGAGACCTCCTAATATTGCAGCATCGTTATTTGTTCCTGAACAATATACAAGGCAGTGCCAAAATCACCATATCCGGACAGACTGTTCCCCACGCCGTAAATTTTCATATTTATAGCTTGGCCGGAAATGGAAACAATTGACGACATCGCACATAATACACTTGTAAAAATAATTTTTTTCATGAATGTTCTTTGATCTGAATAAATAAAATATAGTTATATTCAAATATTTATAAAATATAATATCATCTTTTTGTGTTTCGTCCTGCAAAAATATATCTTATACACGAATAAAA
>DOZP01000046.1:3126-5795 GCA_003517945.1 Porphyromonadaceae bacterium
ATTTTTATTGTAATATTGCACCTCTTAATATATTATTAATTATGACAGAGAGATTTAAGGTTGCTGCAAATCATATTCAATCGGTGAATGAAGATGATTATTTTCGGATTGATCCGTATCTTTTGGTATTGGATGCTTTTTCACGTATTTCATACCAGAGCATTTATGTTATTGATTGTTATAAGATGAATTTCTTGTATGTGTCTGAAAATAAGTTTTTTTTATGTGGGCATACTCCGGAAAGAGTAAAAAGTATGGGGTTTGATTTTTACTTGTCGTGTGTGCCTCAGGGAGAACTACAGTTATTATATGAAATAAACAGGGCCGGATTTGCTTTTTGTCATACTATGCCGGTCAGTGAACGTACTCATTATACGCTATCTTATGAAATTCATCTTTTACACGGCAAAGAAAAGATTTTAGTTCATCATGAAATATCTCCATTGGCATTGTCGAAAGAAGGAAATATTTGGCTTGCCGTATGTTTGGTTTCTTTATCTTCATTTTCCGAAGCAGGACATCTTGAAGTGAGAAAGAGAGGTAGCCCTGACGTATGGAAGTATTATCCGGAAAGTCGTAAATGGAGAAAAACTCAGGATGTACAGTTAACGGAGAGGGAACGCTCTGTTCTTGCTTTGTCTGCACGGGGATATACTATAAAGGATATATCGGAACGTTTGTGTATCACTGAAGTAACCGTCAAGTTTCACAGGAATAAACTATTTGAGAAGTTGGATGTAAACAATATAACAGAGGCTTTTCTTATGGCTGTCAATTACAGGAAATTGTGAATATAATAATGAGCGGCCTCATTGCCGGATGTTTTCATCAAACAGATCCAGTTTTTCCTGTTCTCCTGCCAGTAGCAGTGTGTCGCCTTCCTGAAATGTAAAATCCGACGAAAAATTGACGATGGATTTTTCATTTCGTTCTATCCCGATGATGAGTGTTTCCGTCTTCTCGCGGAGTTTTAACTCTTTGATGGATTTCCCTATCAGCGAGGAACCGTTTTCTATTTCATATTGAGATAAACTGATATGATGTGGCGGCGGGTCTTCATAGCTGCCGGCGGATTTTCTGCTTTCAATGGAGGCCGTCAGTTTTTGCAGTTCTTCGTCGCATCCGGAGACGACGATCCTGTCATAAGGATAGATATGTTCATTGGCTCCGGGAATGTTTATTTTCCGGTTTCCTCTCAGGATCGTAATGACGGAGACGCCGGTTTTTTGTTTGAATTCAAGCTCCAGTAATGTTTTTCCTATAATCGGTGAATCCGGAGATATTTCATATTCTTCGATATGGACGTCTTTGGCTCTCATATCGTTGGCGACGGTCGACGGAATGGCCGTCTTTTTTTCTTCGTAGATTTGTTTCTGACTCAGATTTTTCAAAAAGTGCGCTTCGATCTTCCGGGATTGCTTTTTTAACTGTTGTGATAATATAATGCCTGTGGTTACGGCGAGAGCAATGAGGATGAGTAGCACCTTTGCCGTGGAAAATAAAGGGAAGAGAACCATCGATACAAGTACGATGGCGATTACAATCCGCAGGACAATCAGCGAGATGAGTACAGCCCTGTTAAAATGACTGTCATTCCACAGGATCCTGAATGCTTCCGACCTGTTTTTCTTCATAATCATAGCCCTCAGAAAAGGCGCTATCAGGATTAATGTGATGACAGCCGACGATACGGCTCCCCATATCCCGGGAATACTGCCTATAATAACAGGTATTATATAAACTTTACATAAAAACATGATGGCAAGGGATAGCGTAATATAAATACCAACTTGCATCAGGATGTTTTTCAATAATTTGTTCCAATTATTCTGCCTGTTTACGACATTGATATCTGAAGACGCGTATCCGCTTATCAGTTTATTCCATTTTACAGGAATATATTTTTCAATATAACCGGATACGGCCGGAGACATTTTAATGAAATAAGGTGTTGTAAATGTGGTAATGACGGATACCGCTACAATGATAGGGTAAAGGATATTACTAATGACCCCCAGGCTCATTCCCAAGGTGGCGATGATAAATGAAAATTCTCCGATCTGCGCCAGACTGAATCCTGATTGTACGGCAACTTTAAGTCCTTGTCCGGATGCAATGACACCCAGTGTTGCGAAAATAACCCGTCCGACCAATACTACTATGGTTAATAATAAAACAATACTTCCATATTCCCATACAACCATCAGATCAATCATCATACCTACAGAGACGAAAAATACGGCTCCGAAGAAATTTTTTAATGGCTCTATCAGGTGTTCTATATGCCTGGACTCTATTGTTTCGGCAAGGATAGAGCCCATAATAAAAGCGCCTAATGCGGCGGAAAACCCTACGGATGATGCAAACAGAACCATCCCAAGGCAAAGGCCCGCAGTAATGATTAACAGCGTTTCGTCATTCAGGTGTTTTTTGATTTTTTTCAGCATGGAGGGAATCAGGTAAATACCGGAGACAAACCACATAAAAATGAAAAATAACAGTTTGAATAAACTGTTTACCAATTCCGTTCCTTCAAAATACCGGCTGACGGCCACGGTTGATAGTAACACCATCATCAGGATAGCAGCCAGGTCTTCAACTATAAGCATTCCGAATACAATATTGGCAAACTTCGTCTTTTGAAGACGCATGTCGTTAAATGCTTTTAT
>DOZP01000046.1:5823-6652 GCA_003517945.1 Porphyromonadaceae bacterium
CCCAACAGTTTGCCCACGCCGTACCCTATTACAATCATGGATCCCATGTTTATCAGCGTTGCAATAGAGGCCGGTCCTCCTACTTTCAGTAATTTTTTGAAACTAAATTCCAATCCCAGGGCAAATAATAAGAATATTACGCCGATATCAGCCCAGGTTGTTACGTTTTCCATGTCTTTTACGGTCGGAATTTTCGCAAAATAACAGGCAATATTTTCACCCTGGCTACCGAAAAGATCCAATGCTATTTTTACAAGGGCATGATTAATATGGGGGCCTGCGATAAGACCTGCAACAATATAACCTAATACAATCGGTTGTTTCAGCCATTTGAACAAAATCGTAAAAATACCGGCCGATATAAGAATAAGGGCAAGGTCTTGTATAAAATCAGGCAGATGTCCCATTTACAGGTAATTTGTTATTAATTGGTTTCTCGTGGACAAAATTAATA
This sequence comes from Porphyromonadaceae bacterium, assembly GCA_003517945.1. Lineage (GTDB taxonomy): Bacteria > Bacteroidota > Bacteroidia > Bacteroidales > Tannerellaceae > Tannerella. Next base: position 6,278 of record DOZP01000046.1, read on the forward strand.
AATATTGGCGAAACGGAAATCCGGCTACACCTTTAATTTATTCAGCCTGTCTTTCAATTCCGGGGGTATCCGGTAGCTTTCGCGGGCTTTCTGGATGGCTTTGTTATGTACAAATCCGGAGAAAGTCTTTTGTTCCAGCAAGGGAAACGTTTTGTCATAAAATTTTATAAGCCCTACACTGATGGCCCAGGCAATCGCCATATCTACATAATACTGTCCCTGTGGCACTTCAGGCAGATGTTCCAATGCAATATCAATGTGTGTCTCGTTTATGAAATAGTCCATCAGAACGATGACGAAAACACGTTTTGTGAACTCTCCTTCATGGGTTTTGAGGGGCATGAAGTGGGCAAGTATTTCCTCCGGATATTTTTT
>DOZP01000046.1:6692-7330 GCA_003517945.1 Porphyromonadaceae bacterium
CGGAATACCATATCTAATGAAGGCTTTTTGAGGTGTCCCAATACCAGGCCATAGAGTAGGATATGTTCGTATGTAGTATATTCCGCATTTTGAAGGTAAATCTCTACTTTAGGATCTCCCGACAGTTCTTTCGCTAATTTCTTCAGGGCCGGCATCCGGATCCCGAGTATTTCATAGCCGGTCGGGATGATTTTTTCGTTAAATAACTTGTAATCATTTTCCGCCAGTGCGCGGAATTTTTGGTTGATCTGCGTATTCATATCGTATCGTTTCAATTATTTTCCGGTTAAAGAATTTTTAGCAAAGATAATTCGAAATCAACAAATAATCGTGAATTTCAATCTTCAGTTTTTTATTTTTTTGTGTTTTACCGAACTTTGATTATTTTTGTGTAATTGGAAAAAATACTTTATCGGTTGGGTTCCCGGGGAACGTTGTTCCGAAAAGGGAGGAAAGGAATTATAGACATTGGAAGATTATTTGACCGGACTTAATCCGGAACAACTGGAGGCTGTTCAGACAACGGAAGGCGCTATCCGCGTGTTGGCCGGCGCCGGAACCGGAAAAACGCGGGCATTGACTTCGCGGTATTGTTACCTTGCGGATATGCTTGGGGTAGCGCCTAAAAATATAGTTTG
>DOZP01000146.1:0-2661 GCA_003517945.1 Porphyromonadaceae bacterium
GTTTAAAATCGTCTATTGTCCCGTATTCCGCATTCACTCCATAATAATCCTTCACCGAATACGGGGAATTTTTTGTTCTCTCTTCTCCGATCGGATAAATCGGCATGAACCATAAAATATTACATCCCAATGCTTTTATTTCATCCAAATGAGGGATAACCGCCTGAAATGAATTCTCCGGAGCAAACACACGCGGATTAATCTGGTAAATAACCACATCTTCCGGTTCAGGAATCACATAGCCGGCTTCTTCCTTCTTTTCACAGGCTGTCATCAAAACGACCAGAAAGAGAAAATATTTTATTCTCATAATAAATGTATTTAATTATTCGCTAAAATACAGGCGGTATTCTCCGGGAGCCAATGTTATCTTTCCGGTTGGTGAAGAAATCGTTAGCTTCTGCCCCGTGAAATAATCCGTCCATGTTCCGGTTCTGCCGAAATCTACCTCTTTAGCCACATTAACGACGTCAAAGTTTGCCATAGCCACTACATTTTTATCTGACGACACTAATGCGACGTACTTGAACGGCTCTTTTAGTTCATAGGTGAAATTACCGGTATCAAATACGGCATTTTCCTTTTTCAACGTGATCATCGTCGCAAAAACATCATGCAAGGCTTTTCTGCCGGGTTCATCGTAATAATCCCAGCGGACCGGTTTCTTCTCCAAACGGCCTTCTTCCGCCGTGGAACCCAGAAAATAGTCATAACCAAGTTCACCGAACTGCCACATCATTTTAGGGCCGGGCAAAGAAAAGAACAAGACCGCCGCCCCGGCCGTTCGCTGAAGTCCGGTAGAAAGGTCTTTCACATCATATCCGTTTTCCTCTTTCCCATACCGGTTATTCTTATACATCAGCCTTTCTTCGTCATGACTTTCCATATAAGCGACCAGATTCGGTAACGCCCATCCTCTCTCTTTATAAGCCCCCCATGAGATATCCGAATTCCAGGATCCGTCCGTATTTTTCTGGATCCAGCCCATCGTTGCTTCATTCATGCGATAGTTCAGATTTCCCCACAACAACATACCGTATTCGGCCAACGCTTTTTCTTCGCTGTTATCCGTTAAGTGCTCCAGAATAATCAACGCATCTTTTTTGCGTTTCCATATCTGATCGGCCATACGTTTCAGGATATCAATCCGTTGCTGATCATAATTCCAGCCGTCGCCCGGGTTGTTGGTAAAACCTTTTGTAAAATCAAAACGGAAACCGTCGATTTTATACTCCTGTATCCAGAAAGCGCATACACTATCCACAAATTGCCGTGTATATTGACTTTCATGATCAAAATCATATCCCCAGGAATAAACCTGATTAGGAGAGGCAGTATTGTACCACGGATTAGCGGAAGAAGGAGCACCGCCGGCACTTTGGTACATCCTGACCAGCGGGCATTGCCCGTAACTGTGATTCAACACCATATCCATAATAACAGCGATGCCGTTGCCGTGACATGCATCTATAAAATTTTTATAATCAACACTTGTACCGTACGCTTTATCCGTCGCAAAATAAAAAGACGGATTATAGCCCCAACTGTCATTTCCCTCAAATTCGTTAAAAGGCATCAGTTCAATCGCATTTACGCCTAATGATTTCAGATACGGCAATTTTTCCTGTACGCCTTTGATCGAACGTTTTTCCGTAAAGTCGCGTATCAAAATTTCGTAAATGACAAGATTATTGACGTTATCTGCTTTAAAATCCCCGACCTGCCAGTTATATGTTTCGCGTCCGGTACTCACTACCATTGCAATCTCAGTCGTTCTTCCGGCCGGATAAGCGATCAGGTTCGGATAAATATCCGGCGAAATGTCTGCATCATAAACCGGATCGGATAGTTTATTCGCATACGGATCTGCAATTCGTATTTTATTATCAATCAGATACTGACAAACGTACTCCCTGTCTTTTTCCAATCCGCCTATTTTTAACCGGAAAAGATTTTCATCTTTCTCCATCCGGTAAGCATCGGAAACGGTCCAGTCATTAAAATCCCCAATCAGATGAACCGTAGACTTCCCCGGAGCAAAAAGTACAAACGCCAGCGAATCGTCACTGATACGGGTAATGCCTTCCCGGTAGGAATCTCCGGTTACAGTCCCGTTCCCGTTTCCGTCATCACCCGAATCATCCATGTTGTCATCGGAACAGGAAAAAAACAGGAATGGAAAAAGTAACAGATAAAAGAATACATTTTTCTCGTTCATCTTTTTATATATGCTTTTTTGATAGAAAAAGAAAGTGTGTCAAAAGCATCTTTGTAGCTTTTGACACACTCATGTGTTTAATCATGAATAGTACCAGAACAGGAATTGAAGTCTAATATTATTTTTTTACCCGCATCCACACGGACGCGTTCCTGGTCGCCTCCGTTTCCGCGGTAAGCTATTTTACCGTCTAAAGTAACAAATTCCATTCTCCACCAGTCGCCGCCTACAGGCGAAATAGAAGATGCGGCATAGATACGCAGTTCGCCACTGCCTGTCGTTGTACACGTCATCGTTTGACCTTCAACGACAAACGGATAGGTTGCAATGTCCCAACTTCCGAAACAGTCGCCCATTCCGTAAACCTTTGCCGGCTCCACAGCGATTTTTCCATTCTCCATATCTACGTAAATCATGTACATGCCGCTTTCGGCTACATACGC
>DOZP01000146.1:2752-3951 GCA_003517945.1 Porphyromonadaceae bacterium
TCCGTTTACCGGAGTCATTTCCACCACACCGTCGGAAGCCCAGTCCCAATTGCCGAAATCGTCACCGATCATATACAGCGCAGGTTCATCAACCGGACATTCCACTTCAGTCCAGGTGCAGGTATTATCGTCGGCAATTTCAAACTCATAGCAAAGACTTTCCTTCGGATCGTTCAGAAAATCAAATTGCAGACCATTGTTATTATTATTGATTATCAAATTGACCGGCCTGTTTACCGGAACTGTGATTGAATACCACCCTGCATCGTTTGCTTCCAGCAACGTACCCGGCCAGCTTCCATATACTTCGGATTCGCCCCAACCGTAGACGGCATATTCATCCCAACCGCCGGAAACGACTTTAAAACGGATCGTCAGTTCGACCGGATCCCACGCATCGCCTTCATCCCATTGAGACGTAATGGATTCCACATTTGAAATAACCGACCTTAAGGCGTTCATCTCGCCACCGGTTCCGGTTGAAATCAACTCTTCCGCCAAAATTCTGAAATAAAGGGTAGCCGGATCTTTCCGTTCCGTTTCTTCGTTATATATCCCGAAATCGTCTATCGCCCAGCCATACAGTTCCGTTGCGCTAAGCGCCTTCAGAAATACATCCGTTCCCAGATCAACCGACCTTACCGTTCCCGTAAAAGTTTCTTCATCAGATACCTGAAGCGAATAACGGGCAGAGATCCCCTTTCCGAAATTAGCCTTGTTCCAGGTCAATACGGAGTAGAAAAAATCCGGTAATTCTTCCGTCACAATGAAATTACTTGCACCCTCTATCATAAGTACGGGAGCCACAGGATCCTTCGCTTTGTCGAACAACTGATCCGGATTATAGTCACATGCCGAAAAAACCAACAGGAAAGCAAGTAATAAAAATTTTATATGTTTCATGACTTCTATCAATTTAAGTATTATTCAATAACCCCGGTTCCGGCATTAAAATCAAGGACAACGCGCCTTCCAGCACCAACAGGGATACGTTCCTGATCATCACCGGTTCCCCTGTAAACAATCACTCCATCCATCGGAACAAATTCCATTCTCCACCAGTCACCGCCAACAGGAGCGATATCGGAAGCGGCATACATACGAACCTCACCGGAAGCGGCAGTCGTTATTTTCATTGTTTTACCATCCGTTTCGAACGGATAAGTCGCCGTATTCCACCCGCCGAAACAGTCTCCCAT
>DOZP01000146.1:3970-4139 GCA_003517945.1 Porphyromonadaceae bacterium
ACCATGTACATGCCGCTTTCGGCTACAAATGCATTGCCGCCGGTAACCGTATAACCGAGATCTTCTCCCAGGCTAAAGAAATCGCCGCTCCATTCGCGTTTGGCACACCATTTAAATCCGTTTCCTGCCGTAATATAACGCACGCACCAGAAATTACCTTCAAATCCGT
>DOZP01000146.1:4332-4458 GCA_003517945.1 Porphyromonadaceae bacterium
TTTTCGTCCAATCCGTTGAAATTTGCAATCACCCACTTACTTAAATCGGAACTGCTAAGCGCCTTATTGTAAATATTATTACCGATAGTCACGAGATATGAGTTCTCAAAAGACGCATCTGTCGCC
>DOZP01000194.1 GCA_003517945.1 Porphyromonadaceae bacterium
GGTGAGATTATCGGCGGCTTTGCGCATGAACAGGTCTTCGCACTGGCAGATAAAGTGGTCGATGCCGTAAAATCGGGAGCTATCCGTAAATTCTTTGTGATGGCCGGTTGCGACGGACGGATGAAAAGCCGTGAATATTATACCGAATTTGCGGACAAACTACCGAAAGACACCATCATTCTGACAGCCGGTTGCGCCAAATACCGTTACAATAAACTGCCTTTGGGCGATATCGGAGGCATTCCGCGCGTATTGGATGCCGGACAATGTAATGACAGCTATTCACTCGTAGTGATCGCTCTAAAACTGAAAGAAATATTCGGATTGAACGATGTCAACGAACTGCCCATTGCCTACAACATCGCCTGGTATGAACAAAAAGCCGTCATCGTATTACTCGCATTGCTGTCACTCGGCGTAAAAAACATACACCTGGGCCCAACTCTTCCCGGATTCCTGTCGCCCAACGTCGCAAAAATATTAATCGACACATTCGGCATCGCAGGGATGGGCACGGTTGAAGACGATATGAAATTGTTTTTAGACTGATACCACCAAAACGAAAGAAATTGTATCACTGTTGGGCACTTATTCCCAGCAGTGATATTATTTATTTCCATGTTATATCTTTTTTCCGATATAAAATACATAACCGTAATACGCTTTATACTTATAATATAATTGCTCTTCATACCGCTGGTTTGCAATAAACGCTTCAACTACCTTATCCCCGGTATGCTTCTTCAGGAAATTTTCCTGTACGGCAACCTGCGGTTCATAAAAATGCTCTATCCAGGTATTTTCGGGCAAAATAAAAGCCGCAACAGGCGTATATCCCGCCTTCTGCATTTTTGCCACCTTGTTCGAAATCGTATCTATCTCAGGATAAGCATCCTGCCAAAATTTATCAATCTCATCCGGACGTTCATCCGTAAACCATGACACTTCCGAGACAGCTATATACCCTCCGGCTTTAAGGTATTTTCTCCACTCATTCAATCCCCTTTCAAAACCGATATTATAAATGGCTCCTTCCGACCAGATCAGATCCAACTCTTCCTTCTGAAACGACAGGTCATCCATCGAACCGACAATCCCTTTTACCCTGTCCTGTAAATTCAGGCGGGAAGCATTCCGGTTAAACAGATCAATAAAATAAGGGTACAAATCTATCCCTGTGATTTGTCCTTTGACATAATGCGCCAATACCATTGTTTGCCCTCCTGTTCCGCAACCCAGATCGGCAATGCGGGATTTTTCCGTCAGATTATCCGTAAAACCGAGTGCTTTAATTGTCACTTCAGGACTTCCGGGCCCCTGACGTTCCACTCCTGAAAAATATTCACAGATTAAATTAAAATCAAATTCGTGAATTGACCGATTATGCGAGGACGAAACGAATTCATTCGTTTGGTCAGGCATGAGGCCATTGAAATATTGTTCGATTGATTTATTTTTATTACTCATGATGTTTAAATTTCTATTGAAATGACTTAGCATAAAAAGACTAAACTTCTTTTCCAAGTCAAAAATTATCTGATAATATTATGTATATAAAAATAACTCAGACAAGAACTGCCCAAGTGTTATTGCGGGATAACTTTGGTTTGATACCGAAGTTATTTACTTCACCAAATCCTTCTTACATGTAAACATAAAACGTGTTAATACTGCAAAGATACAGCTTTTATCCGAAACAAAAAGAAAAGACAGCGTCAATAAGCTTCGCGATATTTATTATCATCTTTGTCTTCAAGGATATTCAGGTAACTTTTATAACGCGACTCGCTGATATAATGTTCTTCAACAGCCTTAACGACAGCACAACCGGGCTCATTGCGATGGGTACAGTTATTAAAACGGCAACCGGCTGAGAATTTGAAAATTTCAGGAAAATAATGCGCCACCTCGGCGCCTTCCATTTCAAGGGTTCCGAAGCCCTTGATCCCCGGGGTATCAATCAGATACCCACCTCCCGGAAGAGGGATCATCTCCGAAAAAGTAGTGGTATGCATCCCCTTTTTATGGTATTCGGAAATTCCGGCGGTCCGCAGGTTGGCATCAGGAAGAAGTTGATTGATAATCGTTGACTTGCCGACGCCGGAATGACCGGACAACAACGTTATTTTGCCGGTAAGTATCTGTTTCAGTTCATCAATCCCTGTCCCCGATACGGCGCACGTTTTCAAACACGGATAACCGATCGTCTCATACAGACGGATCAGTCCGTCCAGATAGGCCAGTTCATCTTCGTCGTAACGGTCTGCTTTATTAAAAACAAGCTGCACCGGAATACGATACGCTTCGGCCGTAGCCAAAAAACGGTCTATAAAAACAGTCGTAGTTACAGGATAATTGATAGTAATTACCAAAGCGGCAAGATCCACATTGGCAGCCAGGATATGCGATTGCTTCGACAAATTAGAAGCGCGGCGTATCATATAGTTACGGCGTTCCTCAATAAATGTGATGAACGCCGTTCCTTCATGATTCCCTTCAATCTGCACACGATCCCCGATAACAACCGGATTCGTGCTCCGGATTCCTTTCAGGCGAAAAGAGCCTTTTACTTTACATTCCACGGAACGTCCGTCGTCCGTATGAACCGTATACCAGCTACCTGTATTTTTTACGACAAGGCCATGCATCAAACCGTCATGATTTCTTTTTCTTTGGCGGCATATAATTCATCTATTTTCCTGATAAACTTATCATGAATCTTCTGAATTTTTTCTTCCGCATCTTTCTCCACATCTTCGGGCACCCCTTCTTTTACCGATTTCTTCAGCACATCAATCACCTCACGACGCGTATTACGGATACTGATCTTAGTGCCTTCCGCTTCCTGTTTCGCCTGTTTCGCCAGATCACGGCGGCGTTCTTCCGTCAGCGGAGGAATACCCAAACGGATCACTTCGCCGTTATTCTCCGGCGTAATACCCACTTCCGAATTAAGAATAGCTTTCTCTATTTCCCTGATCAGCGTTTTTTCCCACGGTGTAATAAGCAATGTTTTTGCATCCGGCGTATTGATGGATGCGACATTTGCAAGTGGCGTCATTCCTCCGTAATAAGACACCCGTACATTATCCAAAATTCTCGGATTAGCCTTTCCGGCACGGATACGCGCCAATTCATCATCCAGATAGCTGATAGCAGAAGACATCTTATCTTCCGCACTTTTAATGATTTGATTTGTGTCTATTGCCATAATTGTTCCATTTTTATTTTCACAAAGGTAGTGCAAGCTGAGAGAAGTACAAAATAAACCGATTTATTTTTACTTCCGAAGCACAGCCTGCGAAGGTAATACGCGTTGTCTCTAATTATGAACGATGGTTCCTATTTTCTCCCCATTCACTACTTTTCTGAGATTACCGACCGTATCCATATCGAAAACGATCAACGGCAAATTATTTTCTTTACACATCGTTGTAGCCGTAAGATCCATCACTTTCAGATTACGGGTA
>DOZP01000063.1:0-2787 GCA_003517945.1 Porphyromonadaceae bacterium
GGATCACCGGGGAGGCCTTCCGATGGGCTTATTTCTAATGGTTCGACTTTTTCATTATCGGGAACCTCAATCAAAATATCAGGTTCTTTTACCGGATCCGGCTTGGGGGGCTCCGGTGGTTCCGGACGGGTGATCTGGATATCACCCAAATCATCATCCAATGTGCCTGTTACATAATTCGTTTCAATTTTAATATCTTGCCTTCCCCATTCAAACCCGGTAAATAGGATGGCCAATGCTACAATTGTCCCTATCATGAAGTTGACAGGTTTACCTTTTTCAAGGTCTGCACGATTTGTTTTCTTTCTTTCCATAGTTTTTTTATTTTTAGATTTAGAATTCGCTTCAAATATAATGTCACAACTTCCGGATTGCAAATAAAATACTGTTAAAAAGTATGATTTTTATATTTTTTGAGAAATAAAAAAAATGTTAATTTTAAAATTTGCAACTAATCAGTTATTTGTGGGTTTGCCTGCTTTTTTTATTAGCATATGTTCTACTTGTTTTACGAAATTTTTGATTGATTTTTTTTGTGTGATATAACTTTTTCCGTTTTTTTGCGTTACCGTATATATAATATGGTAATTTATGAGAGGCAGCATGTATATCAATGACTGATTTGTACCGGAAAAGATAGGCATGCGAAGTTTTTTCTCTGATGTTTAAAGATGAACAATGTATATGAAATATATAGGACTGGCAGTACTGTTGATTTATTGTAATATACCGTCGCATTTATATGCTCAGGATGGTAAAAGCGTGTATAATTTTCTGCGTTATCCGACATCTTCCCGTGTCAGCGCATTGGGAGGATCTTCTGTTTCAATGGTAGAGGCGGATCCGTCGTTGGTTTTTCATAATCCGGCCTTGCTCGGAGGAGAAATGGATAAGATGGTGAATCTTAATTATATGAATTACATTTCGGATATTAATGTCGGAAGCGCTGTTTTTACAAAAGCTTTTCGCGAACGTAGTTCGTGGGGAGCAGGGGTTACTTATATGAATTATGGGAGTATGAAGGAAACGACTCCGGAAGATGTGGAACTGGGTACGTTTTCTGTTCAGGATATAAGTTTTAATGCTTTTTATTCTTATGATCTTTCGGATAAATGGAGGGGTGGTTTATCTCTGAAAGCTCTTTATTCGTCATTGGCCGATTATTCATCTTTCGGACTTGCCGTTGATGCCGGATTGAGTTATTTTGATTCTGAAAGGGATGTTGCATTCGGGTTTGCCCTGAAAAATATCGGAGCGCAACTAAAGGCTTATGATGAAGAGCGGCAACGTATACCATGGGATATTCAGATGGGTATAACCAAACGAATGGCGCATGCTCCTTTGCGCTTATCCGTTACGGCTATGTATTTGAATCGTTGGAAGTTCGATTATGTGGATAATACGGAAACAGAAACGGATGATAACTTTTTTCAGACGGCATTGAAGCATCTGGTTTTTGGAGTGGAGTTTGTTCCGTCAGATAATTTCTGGTTAGGTATAGGTCTGAATCCTAAGACTAAAATGGATATGAAGCTGTCGTCAGGCAATAGTCTTGGCGGATTTTCCATAGGCGGGGGAGTGAAGGTTTCACGGTTTAACGTTGGGGCATCTGTCGCCCGTTATCATCCTTCGGCCACGTCATTGATGGTGAGTGTTTCTATGTCGCTTTCGGAAATGGCGCCATGATAATGACTGGTTAATGATTGGTGATCAGAGGATATCGATAGTGTTTTTGTACTTGTATTTCTTATATTTTAACGATTCAACAAGAACGAAGTGAAGAAAATAATTGTAGCGATAGACGGATATTCGTCCAATGGAAAAAGTACGATGGCGAGGGATCTTGCCCGTGAAATAGGGTATGCATATATAGATACGGGGGCTATGTATCGAGCTGTTACACTGTATGCTTTGCGCCATGGCTACTTCAACGGGGATAGACCGGATGCGGTTGATCTGGAAAAAGCAATGGATGGTATCAATGTTTCTTTTATCGTTAATCCGTCAACAGGAATTACCGAAACATATCTTGACGGAGAAAATGTTGAAAGCGAAATACGTCGTATGGAGGTTGCTAATTATGTGAGTAGTATTGCAGCTTTACCTTTTGTCAGGACATCGTTGGTTGAGAAGCAGCGTCTGATGGGCGCCGGGAAGGGAATTGTTATGGACGGACGTGATATCGGTACAGTTGTTTTTCCGGATGCGGAGTTGAAAATTTTTGTTACGGCAACACCCGAAGTGCGCGCCCGCCGTCGTTTGGACGAGCTGACAGCAAAGGGTATACCTGCTTCTTTTGAAGAGATACTGGATAATATTAAAAATCGTGATTATCAGGATGCAAATAGGGATGTATCGCCTCTGCGTAAAGCCGATGACGCGATTGTTCTGGATAATACGGATATGACAATCCGGGATCAGAATGTATGGCTGTTGGAACAGTATAACCGTGTGGTAAATGATAGAGATTGAGATTGATCAGGGGTCCGGTTTTTGTTTTGGGGTTGTGAATGCGATTGGAAGCGCCGAACGTGAACTGAAGAAGAATGGTCATTTGTATTGTCTGGGTGACCTTGTACATAATAGTCTTGAAATGGAGCGATTGAAAAGGCTTGGTCTGAAAACGATTGATCATAGGGATTTTTCAGGGCTTGAAAATAAGACGGTTTTGTTGCGCGCTCACGGCGAACCTCCTTCGACTTATGATATAGCGGAGAAGAACCGGATTAAAATAGTTGATGCGACTTGTCCTGTTGTATTGAAATTGCAACGTCGTATATATGATTG
>DOZP01000063.1:2912-8262 GCA_003517945.1 Porphyromonadaceae bacterium
TCACAGACTACAAAACCTTTGGATGGTTTTGTGGAAATTGTCGGAGAGATCAAATCACGCATGAAAGACGGTATAAGGTTTCTTTATTTTGATACGATTTGTCGTCAGGTGGCAAACCGGTTGCCCAAAATTAAAGATTTTGTATCAAAACATGATTGGGTTTATTTTGTTGCAGGGCAAAAGAGTTCGAATGGAAGAATGTTGTTTGAAGAATGTAAAAAATCAAATCCTAATATTCTTTTTATTTCCGAAGGTTCGGAAATAAAAGAGCCGTTGCCGTCAGGGGTTCGTACAGTAGGAGTCTGTGGTGCCACTTCAACTCCCAAGTGGTTGATGGAAGAAGTCTCCGCCCGTATACGGGAGCTCAATTTATGATGTTTCATGTATCCCGGTAATCTTACCTAAAAGAAAATACATTTTCTTTTGGTCATTATGTTTGATATACGCTATCTTTGCCGGAGTTTAGCTTCTTTAAAATAAAAATTGATTATGTCGGAAATTAAATGTATTGGAGTTATGACCTCGGGAGGTGATGCTCCGGGAATGAATGCCGCAATTCGTGCGGTTACCCGTGCTGCAATAGCTAACAATATGATGGTGAAGGGTATTTATCGTGGATATAAGGGGCTTATATCTGATGAAATTGAAGATTTTAAAACTCAAAATGTCAGTAATATCATACAGCGTGGAGGTACTATCCTGAAAACAGCTCGCAGTGAAGAATTTAAGACTCCGGAAGGTATGCAGAAAGCTTATGATAATCTGATGAAGCATAAGATTGATGCTTTGGTTGTTATCGGTGGTGACGGTAGTCTTACCGGAGCGCGCAGTTTTGCTCAAAAATATAATTATCCGATTGTGGGTATTCCCGGTACTATTGATAATGATTTGTACGGAACGGATACGACGATAGGTTATGACACGGCATTGAATACAATCGTTGAATGTGTCGATAAGATCCGTGATACGGCTTCATCTCATGAACGCTTGTTTTTTATAGAGGTAATGGGGCGTGATGCCGGTTTTCTCGCATTGAACGGAGGGATTGCTTCCGGGGCTGAAGCGGCTATTATTCCTGAAATTTATTTGCAGAAAGACCAGTTGGCGGAAATGATTGAAAATGGTTTTCGAAAATCGAAAAACAGTAGTATTGTGCTTGTGGCGGAGAGTGAGGCGACGGGTGGCGCGATGGATGTGGCGGAGCGTGTAAAGAAGGAATATCCGCAGTTTGATGTACGTGTTTCAATATTAGGTCATCTGCAACGGGGAGGATCGCCTTCAGCACAGGATCGTGTTCTTGCTACCCGTATGGGGGTTGCTGCCATTGAAGCGCTTCTGGAAGATCAACGAAACGTAATGGTCGGAATTGTGAATGACGAAATCGTGTTGGTTCCATTCGTGAAAGCGATTAAAAATGAAAAACATGTTGATCCGACTTTACTGAATGTCCTTAAAGTTGTTTCTATGTAAAAAAATAAAGCGGTTTTCAAACCGCTTTTATTTTTTAAATAAATCAATCATTTGTTTTGCTGCGATAAATGAACTGATCTCATTATTTAAGACTTTTTGTTCCATGGACGGGAGTGTCTTTTTTATTTCAGGGTTGTTGTAAAATGAATTCCGGAGCATTTCATTGACACTTTCGTACATCCAGTATTTAGCCTGTTCATTACGCTTTTTATCAAAATATCCGTTGTTCCGGGTAAATAATATATATTCGTTTATCATCTCCCATACTTCTTGAATTCCTGTTGCGTAATATCCGGAATAAGTCAGTACTTTGGGAATCCAACCTGATTCTGTGGGAGGGAAAAGGTGCAATGCGTTCCGGAAACTACCGGCCGCCATTCTGGCGCGTTCCAGATTATCTCCGTCGGCTTTATTGATTACAATGCCATCGGCCATTTCCATAATACCCCGTTTGATGCCCTGAAGTTCATCACCTGTTCCTGCAAGTTGGATCAGCAAAAAGAAATCGACCATTGAGTGAACGGCCGTCTCGCTTTGTCCGACGCCAACCGTTTCAACAAAAACCGTATCGAAACCGGCCGCCTCGCATAATATAATCGTTTCACGTGTTTTCCGGGCTACTCCTCCCAGTGAGCCGGCTGTAGGGGAGGGGCGTATGAACGCGTTTTTTTCTCTTGAAAGCGCCTCCATACGTGTTTTATCTCCTAAAATACTACCTTTGGAGCGTTCGCTGCTCGGATCTATGGCCAGAACCGCCAGTTTATGTCCCTGCCTGATGATATGCATTCCGAATGAGTCAATTGATGTGCTTTTGCCGGCGCCGGGCACGCCCGTAAATCCGATACGAACGGATTTACCGGTATGGGGCAGGCATTTTTCAATGATCTCCTGGGCTAATTGCTGATGTTCCTGCTTCGAGCTTTCAATAAGTGTAACAGCCTGGCTTAATATTGTAATGTTTTCTTTTAAAATACCTTCAATAAATTCCGTTATCGAAAGTTTTTTTTGTTTTGGAATACGTTTAAAATAAGGGTTTACCGTAGGCGCATAAACACCTTTGTTTACTTTTAATCCCTTATATATGGCATCATTCTCAGGATGTTCCATACATCTTTTTATTTAGCTTTTTGTGCGGATACTTTAATCTTGCGCGTCGGACCGGTTGGGTCGGAGCAAATGACATAGATATCCGTATCAATGGCCGAATCAAGTTCTTTCGCTTTCACCGTTGCCTTGACCGTCAGGGATTCGCCGGCTTTTATCATTTTACCGGAAAGTTCCGGCAGATGGACGCGGTTGTCATCACTTGTTACACTGTGGAGCGTTAAATCGGATTTCCCCGTATTTGTTAGAATGAATTCTTTACTTACCAACCCGCCGAATCCTAAAAATCCTCCTTTTATGTTATCAAATAACAATTGGGTGTTTTTTATAGTAAGACGCGGGCCGTTTACGCTTTGCAGCGGGGATATTTTATTAAAGTCATCCGTATAGTTCACCGTAGCGGTGATGTTTTTACTTCCGAGTACCCGGCCTTCTTTGTTTTTGATTGTCCATTTGAATGAGTCTTTGATACGGCCTCTTTTTTCCGAAGTTTTTGTTCCGTCTATAATGACTGAGATTTCTCCCGGCCAATCCGCTTTCAGGGAGTCCGGAGCGTTTACCGTCACATATTCCGGAATGTTTTCCCAAGAAAGGTAGGCTGTTTCGTTATTGTAGTTTTTGATATATACGAGTTCCTTGTTACCCCTCATAGGATAATAGGTGCTATATATCAAATCTGTTTTTTCTATACCGATACCGCCTATCGTATCGGTGTAGGTAGCAATCGGATCACTTGGTTTTTCCACGACAACACCTGTAATCGTCAGTTTGTGGCGTTTGTAACCGTTTCCTTCATTTGTATATACGGTTGCATTTTTATTGAAATTGCCAATGCGTCCTTTCGGGCTAAAAGTAAGGGTGATAAAGCCTTCTCCTCCCGGTTCAACGGGTGTTTGTGTCCATTCCGGTCTGGTACATCCGCAGGATGCCTGTACACGTGTGATGGTTAATGGCGCATCTCCCGTATTTTTAAAGTAGAAAATATGATCGGCGTAGCCGTCATTTTCGCCTATCGTGCCGAAATTGTACGAGGTTTCGACCGGACTGAAAACCGGTTCTTTGGGTTTATCTCCTTCTTTAGCTTTCTGAACGTTTCCCTTGATGGTAAGATGAACAGGGTTTGCGTTTTCACAATATACGGATATATCTTTCGAAAAAGGTCCGGGCCGTCCTTTGGGGTTATAAGCTACCGTTATTTCTCCTGTTTTACCGGATGTTATCGGATTTTTCGACCAGTTTGGCGTTGTGCATCCGCAGGATGCGGTAACCTGTTTTATGACAAGTGGATTGGGACCTGTGTTTTTAATGATGAAAGTATGGTTGGCAAGTCCGCCGTCTTCCGGAATGTTTCCGTAATCAAAGATCTTATTGTCAAGTGTAAAAGAGGCTTTTGGATGCATGCCCTCCGGGTTTTGGGCGGAAACCATGCAACTCATAACAAAGAAAATTAGAAGTATTTTCAGATTGTTCTTCACCTTGTTCATTTTATTTTTGCCGTTATTATTGGACGACTTTTCCTTTGATTGTTAATATATAGCTTCCGACTTTTCCGTTACTATATACGGAAACCGGTTTAGTAAAAGCTCCCGGACGGTTTGTCGGGTCGAATGTTACTTTTATCTCCCCTGTTTGGCCGGATGCGATGGGCGCTTTGGTCCAATCAGGTGTGGTACATCCGCAGGATGCTACTACTTTGGTTATAACCAATGGGTTTTCCCCGTCGTTTTTTATTTTAAAAGTATGGGTTACCGGGCCGTCTTTTTCATTTATATCTCCAAAATCATACACCGCACTGTCTACTACTGCAATAGAAGCTTCTTTTTGTTGCGCTGATACTATATTTGTCATCAGCAAAATTAATCCGAATACAAACAGAATACGTTTCATTTTTTTTATTTTTTAGTTAATTATGATGCAAAGGTAATGTTATTTATCATACATTGTATCGCATGAGTGTTTATTTTTTCTTAATATATGTTTGGAAAGTATACGGATACAAGTGTTTTTCGTCATTCGGGAAACTTTCCTGTTCTGTCATAATCCATTCGTTTTTATTTATTTCCGGGAAAAATGTATTTGCGTTTTCAAATGAATGGCGGACGAGTGTGATGTATAGTTTATCGGCAAGGTTTATGACCTGATCGTATATACTGGCTCCTCCGATAACGAAGATTTCTTCCTGCGTATTGTATTTTTTTATTGCATCTTGTAAATTGTCGAACAGGATACAGTTTTCAAATGTAACCGTATTGTTCCGGGTGACAACAATATTCGTACGATTCGGCAACGCCCCGTTAGGGAGTGATTCGAATGTTTTCCTTCCCATAATAACCGTATGGCCGGTCGTTAATTCCCTGAATCGTTTCATGTCGTTCGGTAGTTTCCAGGGAAGATCATTATTTATGCCGATGGCCCTGTTTTCTGCGATAGCTGCGATAATGGAAATCATTTTGATTTTGTCTTTTTATTTTTATACTATACCGAGACGGTTCCTTTTATATGCGGATGGGGATCGTAATTAATAAGATCAAAGTCTTCATATCTGAAACCGAAGATGTCTTTTACCTCCGGATTGATCAACATCATCGGCAGGGGACGGGGGGGGCGCGATAATTGTAATTTTATTTGTTCCAAATGGTTGGTATAGATATGGGCATCTCCTAAGGTATGAACGAAATCGCCTGTTTCCAGACCTGTTACCTGGGCCATCATCTGTAGCAATAATGCGTATGAAGCGATGTTGAAGGGTACGCCGAGGAAAATATCCGCACTTCGC
>DOZP01000293.1:0-1299 GCA_003517945.1 Porphyromonadaceae bacterium
CGTATTTTTGAGGAAAATCTGCGTCAGTTATTGCTTTCTCCTCCGCTTGGCCAGAAAAGGATACTTAGCATTGATCCCGGATTCCGTACGGGTTGTAAGGTTGTTTGCCTGGATGAACAGGGAAATCTGCTTCACAATGAGACCATTTATCCTCATCCGCCGCAGCATGAACGTGCTGTCGCCATGAAAAAGCTGGCTCATCTGGTTGAGCAGTTTGATATCCAGGCGATCGCCGTAGGAAATGGGACGGCCGGACGTGAAACCGAGCAATTGGTGCAAAATATCCGGTACGACCGGAAGGTGCAGATATTCAGCGTGAGTGAAAGCGGCGCGAGTATTTATTCCGCGTCCAGGATCGCGCGTGAGGAATTTCCGGAATACGACGTGACGGTTCGGGGCGCCGTATCGCTGGGACGCCGGCTGATGGATCCGTTGGCGGAATTGGTGAAGATAGATCCTAAATCAATCGGAGTGGGACAATACCAGCACGATGTAAATCAGACAGCATTGAAAAGCGCATTGGATCAAACGGTTGAAACGTGTGTGAACAGGGTGGGGGTGAATGTCAATACGGCAAGCAAATACCTGTTGACGTATGTCTCGGGAATAGGAAGCGTATTGGCGCAGAATATAGTTAATTACAGGATGCAGCACGGCCTGTTTTCTTCCCGTAAGGCATTGATGGATGTTCCGAAGATGGGAGCCAAATCCTTTGAGCAAAGCGCCGGTTTTCTTCGTATTCAGGATGCGGAAAATCCGCTGGATAATTCGGCTGTTCATCCGGAAAGTTATGGTATCGTAGCGCATATGGCGAGAGATTTAGATTGTGGCGTCAGAGATTTGTTGAGTGACGAATCCTTACGGAAAAAATTGGTACTGGAACATTATATAACGGAAACGGTCGGTTTACCAACCCTGCAGGACATTCTGACGGAGCTCGGTAAGCCGGGGNNAAAGTGTTTGCGTTTGATCCTTCCGTAAAGACGATAAATGACCTGCGCGAAGGAATGATATTACCGGGAATTATTACGAATATAACGAAGTTCGGCGCTTTTGTCGATGTAGGAATCAAAGAGAACGGACTGGTGCACATCTCCCGGATGACCGATCGTTTCATTAATGATCCGACGGAAGTTGTGACCCTTCATCAACATGTTACGGTCAAGGTGTTGGAAGTAGACGAAACCCGTAAAAGGGTAAGTTTGAGTATGATTGTTTGATTTAGTGAATAATAAATCGTATATTTGCATCGTTTATGGAAGGAAAATGATAAATGGAAATGAAACGGATGCGTTATAA
>DOZP01000293.1:1332-2143 GCA_003517945.1 Porphyromonadaceae bacterium
AAGAGGTGATTGAGCCCGAAGTGCCTCCTACGATAGAGATCCATTCGGGATATAGTATTCAGCTTGCGGCTTCATCAAGAAATGTGGAGTGGAGGAGTGATAATCCCTCTGTTGCAACCGTATCTTCTACCGGCCTGGTTACGGCAAAAGGTAAAGGAAAGGCTGTTATTTATACCTACGCTTCGGAAGAAAAACAGGATATTGTTTGTTATCTGGATGTTTATCCGAGAAGGAATATTCTGTTTTATATCGGAGCGGATGATAATTTGATCAATAGCGATACTCCGGGTAAGATTAATCAGATACGTTCAGGATGGCAGCCGGATAAAGGGGAGTTGTTGATATATGCCGACAGACAAGGGGAAGGTGCATTTTTGCTTCGTGTCAATAATATTCCGGATGCGAATGGATATTACGGTCTGGATACATTAGCTGTTTATGGGGCTGAAAATTCTGCTGATGCCGCTATGTTGACGCGTTCAATAAATAAAATGATATCCGACTATCCGGCAGACAGTTACGGAATGATATTCTTCTCGCATGCAAGCGGCTGGCTTCCCCAAGGCGCTCTTAACAGGCCGCGTTCCATGGTAATTGACGGTGGCAATGAGATGGAATATACTGATTTTGCATCGGCGATACCTGACGGGCAATTTGATTTTATCATATTTGAGGCTTGTTTAATGGCTGATGTGATGTCCATGTATGAGTTGCGTAATAAAACCGAATATATATTGGCTTCGTCGGCAGAGATTGTTTCTCCGGGTTTTCATGATATATACAAAGAAAAAATAATGAATCTTTTTGATAC
>DOZP01000293.1:2228-2752 GCA_003517945.1 Porphyromonadaceae bacterium
ATGGCGAATCTTGCTTCTGTTACCAAAACGGTATTGCAGGGAAAAGATCTGAACGAGACCACTTTGCCTGTTGATGATATACAACGTTTTGACAGGCCTGAAAAGCTGATAAGTAGCGCGTACGATAAGAGTTCCCGTTATTTTGACTTTGCGCAATCCATAGAAGAACTGACGTCGGATTCTCAATACGGGGTGTTTAATGCACAACTGGATAAGACGGTTGTATGGAAAGCTGCTACAAAGAGATTTCTTTTGGGAGATTATGGTAATGGAACTCCTGACTTTGTTGATTATAACGGTTTTTTTATTGAACGTCACAGCGGGTTGACTACTTATATCAAACAGGACGTTTATCCGGTGCTTAATGAGGCGTATGAGCGTTCTTCCTGGTATAGAGCGATACAATGAGATGTTTCACGGATACACGATGTTCTTTCGTGGGATAAATAATTCGACAGCTTGGAATTCATTGATATTATATAACATGTAGCTATGGAGAAATCGAAAATATATACGGGAGGGGG
>DOZP01000293.1:2825-7399 GCA_003517945.1 Porphyromonadaceae bacterium
TAGAAGATCATCAATTGAATGAACTGTTATTGTTCATTCAGTCGAAACTTTTTACGGTCGGTTCTTATCTGGCTACTGATCCTTCAAAGACGGAATATAAAATCGAAAGTCGTATTACCGGAGATAGTATAAAAAAGATAGAAGATGCGATTGATCTGATCGACGGCCGGTTGCCGAAACTGAAATCATTCGTATTACCGGGAGGTTCCCGTTCGGCCGCTCTGGCGCATGTGTGCCGTACGGTATGCCGTCGTGCCGAACGGAATATTTACCGGTTAACGGAAGCGGTTGAAGAACCGGTTCTTATCTTTATGAACAGATTGTCTGATTTGCTGTTTGTTATAGCCCGTAAAGAGTGTATATCAAAAAATGGTGAAGAAATTTTTTGGAATAATACTTGTGAGTAGAAAATAAAATTATATTTTTGCGGCAAATTTTACAGGGAACCGGATCACTTTCGGGTGATCATAAAAATTTAAAAATTATGTATTGGACCTTAGAATTGGCATCAAATTTGGAAGATGCGCCATGGCCGGCAACGAAAGATGAGTTGATTGACTATGCGCAACGCTCCGGAGCTCCTTTGGAAGTGATTGAAAATCTGCAGGAGATGGAGGATGAAGGTGAGATATACGAGTGTATGGAAGATATCTGGCCTGACTATCCGAGTAAGGAAGATTTCTTTTTTAACGAAGAAGAGTATTGAGCGGGGCGTAGTGCTGTGTTTTGCGCAAATTTACAATTGGCAATGTTCTTTGATGTTAAAATCGACGGTGTGTCTGTTTAGCAAAATTGAACGAATTGACAATGAAAAAAACGGTGGGACGGTGTGATTTTGCACTGTTCCACCGTTTTTTTAGAGTGATACACAATTTATAGTCTTTTTTTTAGTTATAAATATCCGGAACAAGAAGATTAATCTGTTAATTGTTGTATGAAGCGAGTTGTTTTGTTGCTTTTGATTCTGTTTGGTTGCGCCTATGCGGCACAGGCACAACGCGAATCGCAATTCAGCCAATATCATATGACGCTCGGATATTATAATCCGGCGACGGCGGGCGTCTCCGGGAATCTGGATGTTGTTGCTTTGTATCGTATTCAGTGGATGGGGTGGAATAATGCTCCCAAAACATTATTTGCGACGGCGAATATGCCTTTCCGGTTTCTGAATAAAGAGCATGGCGTGGGAGTGGCGTTTACCAAGGATGACAATAGTCTACTTTTCAGTACGATGACTGCCGGTTTGCAGTATGCCTATCTGAAAAAAATAGGAAAAGGGACATTGCGTGCGGGTATCCAGTTGGGGATGCTCAGTGAATCCATATCAGGGGAAGAGGCCGAAACTCCGGTGGATAGTCTGGGTAGTCCCGGAGGTGATGATCCGGCAATCCCTACATCCAAAGTCAGCTCAAAAGCGTTTGACATGAATTTCGGAATCTATTATCATACGGATAAGTGGTATGTTGGCGCTGCCGTGACACATATTATGGAGCCTGAGTTTGATGAAGAACATTCATCCACATATATCAATCGCGGATATAATTTTGTCGGCGGATACAATATTCGTTTGAGAAATTCGTTATTAGAATTACAGCCTTCCGTATTTGTGCAAACAATTTTTAACACATTTACGGCTGACGTCACAGCGAGGGCCGTGTATGCAAAAAAGTATAATGCCGGTTTGTCTTGGCGTATGAATGAAAATCGTATAGCCGATGCCATTGTAATTATGCTTGGCGCTACGTTTGGGAGAATAGAGGGAGGATATGCTTATGATATCCCGTTGTCTCCGGTAGGAAAAGGAACCATGGGAAGTCATGAACTGTTTCTGAAATACAGGTTGGAGCTTAACAAGCCGAAAACCGGGAAAAGTAAACACAAAAGTGTACGTATATTATAAAGAGATGAAAAAGATAGTTTTGATATCAGTGACGATTGTTTTGCTTACGGCGTGCGGAAGAAACGCAATGAATTCCGGAGGCGAACTTGTCGGCGTTAAATCGGCTTCATTCAGTGAGCCTTCTCCGTATGGAATGGTATTAATAAAAAGGGGGTCTTTTGAAATGGGTCCTTCCGATTCCGATAGTATCTGGGGATTTGAAGCGGATACGAAAGGCGTTTCTTTTGAAGCGTTCTGGATGGATGAAACGGAGATTACAAATGCCAAATATCGTCAGTTTGTTTATTGGGTGCGCGATTCATTGATCCGTACCCGTCTGGCGGATCCGGAGTACGGCGGAAATGACTTGTTTATGATTACGGAAGACCGGTATGGCGAACCGGTTACACCGCATCTGGACTGGACTCGCCCGATTCCCTGGAAGCGTGCCAACGAAGATGAATTACGCGCTATCGAAAGCGTCTATTTTACCAATCCGGTTACGGGAGAGCGCGGGCTTGATCCCAAACAGATGAATTTTAAGTATGAATGGTATGATTATACGGCGGCGGCATTGCGACGTAACAATCTGGATCCTGCTTTGCGTGTGAGAAATACCGATATAGAGGTGAATCCGGACGAAGTGATTATGATTTCAAAAGATACCGCCTATATAGATGATGAAGGGCGTATCGTAAATGAGACGATTACCCGTCCGTTAAGTAATCATTTTGATTTTCTCCATACGCGTATCGTGAATATCTATCCGGATGAAACAGTTTGGATCAACGATTTTAAGAATGCTTACAACGAACCGTACCTGAGGATGTATTTCATTCATCCGGGATATGACGAGTATCCGGTGGTAGGCGTGTCGCATGAATCGGCGACGGCTTTTTGTGTCTGGCGTACGAATATTTATAAAAATTCGTTGACATTGCCTGAGGGACAGGTTATCGAACCCTATCGCCTGCCTACCGAAGGAGAATGGGAATATGCTGCGCGGGCCGGTAAAAACGAAAATAAATATCCCTGGGCAACAGACGAACTGAAAGATAGTAAAGATTGTTTTATGGCTAACTTTAAGCCGGGAGACGGTGATTATACGGAGGACGGACATCTGATTACCGCACGGGTAGCTTCGTTTTCTCCGAATGAATTCGGACTTTACGATATGGCCGGAAATGTGGCCGAATGGACTTCGACGGTCTATTATGAGTCGGGTCCGAAGCAGATGAGTGATATTAATCCCGAGCTTCATTATGATGCTGCCAGGGAAGATCCGTATGATATGAAAAAGAAGGTGGTACGTGGCGGTTCGTGGAAAGATGTCGCCCGTTTTATCCGCTCCGATATGCGTACATTTGAATATCAGAATGAAACGCGGTCTTATATCGGTTTTCGTTGCGTCCGTACACAGGTTGGATTTTCAAGTTCGAAAAAAGGAAAGAAAAAATAATAAAAATATAAATCATGGGTAAGTATAAAAGATATAAGAACCGGGTAGAAATGTACCTTTCAAGCGAAAAGGGAAAACGTGTTCTGAATTTTCTATATAGTTGGGGAGCGGCTATTGTCATTATCGGTGCATTATTCAAATTACTGCATGTCCCGTATGCGAATCAGGTACTTTTTGTTGCGATGATTACGGAGGCGTGCGTGTTTTTTATTTCAGGGTTTGAGCGTCCCGGTAACGAATATCACTGGGAAGAAGTCTTTCCCGTCCTTAATTCTAAAAATCCGTTGGATCGTCCGGACTTTTCATCCGGCGGCGGTGCTGTCATTGTTGGCGACGGTGCGGCAAATATCGGCGGCGGTACGGTTGTGATCGGCGGTGTGCCGGGTACAGCCGCTATGGGAACAGATCCGGGAGGCGTAAGCGTTGCCGGAGGCGGGGTTTCATATACTCAACCGGCTCCACCACCATCTCCCCAGCATCTTGTGAATGCCGGTATGGCTACCATGGGGCTTAATATATCGGAGCAGGATTCGGAAGTCCTTGCCGAAAGTATAAAGAAACTGAACAGCGCAGCAGAGCAGATTTCCAAGATGGCGGATCTTACGGAAGCGACTCAAACCTATATAGATCAGATATCCTCGGTATCTCAGAATCTGGAGAAGTTCAGCGAGATAACTAGTTCGTTGGGAGACGTGTCCGATACGTTTATTAACTCATGTAAGGTTATATCCGGAGCGACCGAAACGGATGCGGAAGAAAAGCCGAAGAGCTATGTGGAGCAGATGTCTAAATTGAATGAAAATATTTCGGGGCTCAACCGGTTTTATGAATCACAACTTTCCGGAGTCCGTTCGCAGATGGAAACGGTACACCAGATAAATGCAGGATTAAACCGTATCCGCGACTTGTATGACAGTTCGATTGTCGACAGTGCGGCATTCCGTAATGAAAATGAACGGATGGCTCAGCTCCTGACCCAGTTAAATCAGGTTTACAGTCGTCTGTTACAGGCTATGACCGTTAATATACAGGGAGGGGGATACCCGCCAGCAGGACAGCCGGGATATCAGCAACCTCCTTATCAGGGGGGATACCCGCCGCAGGGAGGATACCGGTAATGCGCTTTTTATAAAAGGCGGGAATGTTGTATTACCGGGAAAACATTTTTTAGTATAAACAGAAAGAATTAGGCTTTAAGTAAAAGATATAAATAAAGATGGCAGGAGTATCAAGTAA
>DOZP01000293.1:7431-11199 GCA_003517945.1 Porphyromonadaceae bacterium
ACAGAGGTGTTGGATGGATTTGAATTGGTTGAAAATAGTCTGCGTGCTTCTACGGAAAATTCTACCAAACGCAACGAACAGGTCATGGCGAACCTTGGCCGGGCTCATGAAGCGAATGCCGAGAAGGCAGGCGAATGGTATAACAAGGGGATGGATGTTAAAAAGCAATCGGATGAATTATTTAATTATATTGATGAATTGAAACTTCGTATCGTACAGGGGGCTGACGGTAAAGAAGGCGATGTGAATAATATTAAACAAAAAGATAATCTGGAAGCGGCATCAAGGGTGATGTTGGCGCCGGTCGTAGGTGAAGGTAAAAAACTGAAGGAACGCCTTGAAAATTATCGTGAGAATATGTCTGTTTTTGTGGGAGATCCGGCTAAAAGGGCTATGTTTGAATCATTGTTGAGTACGGCAACTCCCCGGAAAGCCGGTATTATATCCGGTTCATGGGAGGCGGCTTTGTTTGAAAACATGCCTGTTGCGGCTGTCATCACATTACTGACAAAGATGCAGAACGATGTCCGTTACGTGGAAGGCGAAGTGCTTTCTACATTAATAACGAATGTGGACGAGGGTGACTATCGTGTGAATAAGATTGAGGCGCTGGTGATTCCCAAGAGTCAGATCGTAACAAGCGGAACACCCTATCAGGCGCAATTGGTGTTGGCTGCGGTCGATTCCACCCGTCGTCCGGAATATTTTCTAAATGGGAAAAAACTGGACAACGAATGGATCACGCTGACTTCAGGTGTCGGTGAGTATCAACTGAAAGGTGAAATTGTTGCGGATGGTAAGCGGTATTCTTATGAAACAAGCTATTCCGTAACAGCTTCTACTGCTACGATAGCGCCTGTGTTAATGAATTTTCTGTATGAGAGTATAGATAATGATCTGGAGATTGCGATGCCGGGTATTGCGAGTGGAGCTGTAAGTGCGCGATTGGAAGGGCATGGAGGTATTACTAAAAAGCCCAATGAAAATAATATATGGACAGTGAGAGGGCTTGACATGTCTAAGTCGGCCAAAGTAAGCGTAGTCCTATCTGCCAATGTGGGAGGTCGTATCGTTTCCGAAAGTAAAGAATTTACGGTTCGCCCCTTACCTCCTCCGTTGCCGTTCATTACTTATAAAGATGCAAACGGAACGGCAATAAAGTTTACGGGTGGTCTTATTCCGAAACGGAATCTGATCGAAGCTACAGGTATACAGGCGGCGGTTGACGATGGTCTTCTGTATATTCCTTATCAGGTAACAAGTTTTACATTGACATATGTGGACGCAATGGGAAATCACATTCCGGAGGTCTCCAATAGCGGTGAATTTACACAACGTCAAAAAGATTTTATTCGGAATCTTGCACGTGGAAAACGGTTTCATATAAATAATGTGAAAGTGTTAAGTCCGGCGGGAAAGCCTATGGATGTAAGATATCCCATGGAGATTATAGTACAATAAATTAAAAACAGAAAAATAAACTACATAAAACATGAAACGTTTTTATTATATATGCTCGATTTTTCTTGTTCTAACCGTATTTGTGCAAGCGCAAAATCCGGATCAACGCGCTCCCCGTATGAGCCGGGGAGGAGATCGCCAGAGTCGTGGAGAGCAGCAGGTCGAAAATAATAATGGTTTGCCGGAACTGACCGTACGTGCTCAGATTATGAATGAGCAATTGACGCGGGAAATTGGGAACGCCCGCTGGATGCGTGTGATTTATCGCGAACTGGATCTTACGAAAGAGAAAAATGCTCCGTTGTATTATCCGGTACAGGAAATGAACGGAATGAAGAATCTTTTTACTACCTTGTTTCAGTTAGTGAGTGAAGGGAAAATCAATGTTTATGAGTACTCCGGGGATTCTGAATCTTTCGATGATGAAAATATATTACCTTTTAAAGAAATGCTTGAAAAATTCAGTATTTATTATGAAGAGGTTCCGGCGGGAGGCGGTCAACCGGCCAGATACGTTATCAATGCCAGTGATATACCGGATGTAAGATCCTTGTATGTTAAAGAGGCGTGGTATTTTGATCAGAATAATTCAATATATGATGTTAAAACACTTGCAGTTTGCCCTATAGCCTTTGTGCTTACTGATATTGGAGAGCAGCGTCAGGCTATGTTCTGGACCAAATACGAGGATATACGCCCCTATGTGCAGAATAGTTACATCATGACTTCCAATGTAAATAATGCGAAAACATTTACGATAGATGATTATTTTCGCCGCCGTATGTTTGACGGGGAGATTGTTAAGACTGAAAATCTGATGAATCTGGCATTACGGGAATACTGTCCGACGCCGGATTCTATGCTGGCGGAACAACAACGTATTGAGCATCAACTAAAATCTTTCAATGATTCATTGTGGATACAACCGGATACCACAGTCGTATTGAGTAAAAAAGAAGCTAAAAAGGTAAAATCCGCCAAGCGTGGTTCTTCGAAAGAGGAGGGAGTCTCTTCCAATGACAAGACGGCTGCAAAGAAAGAGAAGGCGCCCAAACAACAGAAAACAAAAACGGAAAAAGCAACTAAATCAGCACCTTCCCGTAGTATACGGCGGAGGTAAGCGTTTCGGGATGAAAAAGTGCTGAATTATATATATTTTTCAATTATAATATTGGTAAGGTGGTAATTTCAAAAAATAAAACAAAATTTAAATGAAGCGGATATTAAAAGTTATAGCGAACTTATTTTTTCCAATATTGTATTTTATTGGATGGCCTTTTACTTTTATTGCTACAGGGTGGCTTAAATATGTCAGAAGGAAACTAAAAGGAAATTCAATTTTTATGTTTTGGGGGGTGTTACCTGTTGTAGATCATTATTATCAACCACTTATTAATCCTGCTAAACATCTGAAAAAGTCGTTGAGAGATGATAGATCACTCCCCGGTATTGACTTTAATGTAGAAGAACAACTACAAATACTTAATCAATTTAACTATAACGAAGAATTACTCCTGTTTCCATTAGAGAAAAATGAAAACACTGTTTCTTTTCATCATGACAATGAAAATTTTGGTTTTGGAGATGCAGAATATCTATATAACATGGTGCGTCATTTGAAACCCAAAAGAATCATTGAAATAGGCAGTGGATTTTCAACTTCAATGACTGTTAGCGCATGCAAAAAAAATAAACAGGATGATCCGTCATGTGCTTGTAAGGTGACTTGTATAGAACCTTATGAAGCGCCTTGGTTGGAGCAGTTGGGAATTGAAATTTTGAGAAGTAAACTGGAAGATGTGGATATGTCTGTTTTCAAAATGTTGGAAGCAAACGATATATTATTTATAGATTCGTCACATATAATCAGACCGCAGGGAGATGTTTTGATGGAATATTTAGAGATTTTACCCCAATTAAATTCGGGAGTTGTTATTCATATCCATGACATCTTTTCTCCAAAAGATTATCCTGACAGGTGGATTTTTGGAAAACAACACAGACTTTGGAATGAGCAATACTTATTGGAGGCTTTTCTGTATTATAATAATCAGTTCCGGGTTATTGGTTCGTTAAACTATCTGAGTCATCACTATGCAACGGAATTTTCTGCAAAATGTCCTATTTACGCAAAAAATATTAATATAAAAAGAAAGGATGAAGATCCTGCATCCTTTTGGATCAGGAAAAATTAAAAGTTTTTCGCCGGTTATACTTTTGGAAGACCCTGGCTATGTAAGGCGACGTAAATTAAAGTCCGTTGCGCCACAACAGGTAACTGTAACAGCGGAATGCGAACTGCCGGAA
>DOZP01000178.1:0-576 GCA_003517945.1 Porphyromonadaceae bacterium
AAAAGCGACACAAGAAAAAATTCTATTGTTCTCATTTTTTTCGATTTATTCTTTTTTACGCAATTGGGTTCACAAATATATATTTCTCTTATAAATATTTTTATTTTACTCTTTTTAAGGGAGCAACACTTTCGGTATTTACACATACTGTGGCCATTAGTTGCTGAATATGCAGTACGATGTATTTCTTTTTTATCTTTATTATTTTTCCGGAGCGGTTTTTCATTGAACCGGTGAGTATTTCCACTTCATCGCCTTTGCATAGGGTTTTACCTGCCGCTTCATTGATAAACATCTGTATGGCGTCAATTTCTTTCTGGCTGATTTTAGCCGGTTTCCCATCATAAAACACGACTCTGACCACTCCATTGATTTTGTTCATCTGAAGGATTTCAGTCTCCCTGCACTTGACAAAAATGTAAGAGTTGAACAAAGGCAGATCAACCATCTTTACACGGTCGGACCAAACACGTGGTGACCGGTGCAGGGGCAAATAGCATTCAACGCCATTCTGATCCAATTTTTCTTTTACGCGTTTTTCCGCCCGTGGCTGCGTATATAGTGCATACCAGTTAG
>DOZP01000178.1:655-849 GCA_003517945.1 Porphyromonadaceae bacterium
CCCTGATCCGCCATTTCCCGGATAACGGAAGGATCGTTTACCGTCCACACATTAACACCCAATCCCAGTCTTTTAGCTTCTTTAAACCATTGCGGATTTTTACGCATAATATCAAAATGATAGTCAAGTCCCGCAAATCCGAGTTCCTTAAGTTCTCCGGGAGATAATTCTCCATTCAGGTAATAAACCGGAAT
>DOZP01000178.1:872-4303 GCA_003517945.1 Porphyromonadaceae bacterium
AAGTCAGTTGTTTTTCACGTATCATCTCTACCGAGCGACGTGCGGCTTCGCGGTTACGTTCCGCGGTTGCATGGGGCTTAAGTTCAAAAATAAGCCTGATATCCGGATTTGTCCTGTGCGCCACCTCCAGAAATTCACGTAAAGTAGTGATACATTCTCCATTAGATAATTTTATATCCATCAGATAGGAATACGGAACTTCCTGAATTTTCATGCCATGGGTGGCGTTATCATGAAACAAGATAAGCACACTGTCGGACGTCATGTGAACATCAAATTCGGAACCGTAAACTCCGATTTCAGCCGCACGTTCGAACGAACGTATGGAATTCTGAGCAGAACCATACGTTTGCCAATATCCACGGTGGGCGATTACTTTCGGTATATCCTGTGCTAATAAAGGCCATACAGCCGCTAAAGTAAACAGGGTTAATTTCAATTTGTTCATAATCTGATTTATTATTTTTATTTTGTATTTAATTCTGTTATTTTCCGGTTCTGAAAAGTAATTCCGGATCACTACCGCAAATCTATGATCTCCACATCCGGATATTCATTTTCCGGAAAGACAAATGTCTGATCCGGATGTTCGGCTTCTTTTACTTCTTTTATATGGATGGTGTTGCGTATATCATTCCGCATCGTGACGACCAGTTTGGCGGGTAATGAAGTGTTTTTTTCAATCTGTATTTCAATTTTTTCGATATCGTCTTTTTTCTTGGGAATCAGCGCGATGTCATAAGCTGTTTTGGCGTTGGCGGAAGTGCTTTCCCCGATATACGACACATTAAAATCTCTCTGGTAGCCTTGCAGTAAAATCATCGGGTTTAGAAACTGAAGGTCGCTTCCCGTAGGAGGACTGATGTTGACCTCCCCGGTTCGTGACCAATAAGTCCATTGCGTTGTTCCGTCAAACCAAGTCATCATATCCGGGGTTGTTAACACAAATTTATCCGCTTTCATGCTCATTGTTCCTTCAAAACTTTCGGAAACGCCGTTTTTTTCCGATCGTATGTTTGTTGTAAATTGAATATCCATTCCACTCCATTGTTTGTATAGTTGCAAAGTTTTTTCAAGAACGGATTGAGCATCCGCCGTTTGCGCATATGCAGTGTAGGTTGTAATAAGCAATAAGACAATAACAAATGTTGTTTGATAAGATAAATTCTTCATACGATAATTTTTTAAAGTATTGTTTATCAATTATTTTGCATCATATTCAGTTTTTGCTCCAGGGCATACTCGTCCGTGATCAGTACCTGGCGGCCTTTATTACCTTCGAAAGCGCCTACGATACCGGCCGCTTCCATCTGGTCCATCAACCGCCCGGCGCGGTTATACCCTATCGCAAATTTACGCTGGATAAGAGAAGTCGAGCCTTGTTGCTGTAATACAATCAAACGAGCCGCCTCTTCGAACAGCGGATCACGGTTAGACAGGTCAACGGATCCGTTTCCACTCCCCTGCCCTTCGTCAAATACTTCAGGTAATTCATAAGCTGTTTCGAATCCTGCCTGCTCGCTTATATATTTTACAATATCTTCAATCTCATTTGTACTTACCAGAGCGCATTGTACACGGCTCGTGTCATTTCCCTGTGAGAAAAGCAAGTCGCCGCGCCCAACCAGTTTATTGGCTCCCGGGGAATCCAGGATGGTGCGCGAATCAATCATAGAGGATACCTTGAATGCCATACGCGCGGGAAAATTGGCCTTTATGGTACCGGTAATGATATTGGTGGAAGGACGCTGTGTCGCGATAATCATATGTATACCTACGGCACGCGCTTTCTGTGCGATACGCGCGATCGGCATTTCAATTTCTTTGCCGGCCGTCATGATCAGGTCGCCGAATTCATCAATTACAACCACAATATAAGGCATGAACTGATGTCCCTTTTCCGGGTTAAGCTGACGGCTGATAAATTTGGCGTTGTATTCGGAAATGTTGCGTACATGGGCTTTCATCAACAGGTCATACCGGTTGTCCATTTCTTTACAAAGCGATTTAAGCGTATCGATTACATTATTGAAATCCGTAATAATCGCGTTATCCGTATCCGGTAGTTTGGCCAGATAGTGGCGTTCTATGTCTTTATAGATATTGAATTCTACCATTTTCGGATCAACCAGTACGAATTTCAATTCCGCCGGATGTTTTTTATACAACAGAGATGCGATGATTACGTTTAATCCGACGGATTTCCCCTGCCCTGTCGCTCCGGCTACCAATAGATGAGGCATCTTCGTCAGGTCGAACATAAAAATTTCGTTTGTGATGGTGCGTCCGAGCACGATCGGCAGTTCATATTTTGATTCCCCGAATTTACGGGATGTAACGACCGATTCCATGGATACAATCTGCGGATTTTTATTCGGTACTTCTATTCCGATGGTGCCTTTGCCGGGCATCGGCGCGATAATACGGATTCCCAATGCCGATAGACTTTGGGCAATATCGTCTTCAAGCCCCCTGATTTTGGAAATACGGACTCCTTTATCCTGTATGACTTCATAAAGCGTTATGGTTGGCCCCACGGTAGCTTTGATGGATACAATATTGATACCGAAGTCTTCCAGTGTTTTTTTGATACGTTTCTGATTATCATTCTGTTCAACCATGTCCACTTGTTTATCGGACTGGTCGTATTTTTGCAGTAAATTGATTTCCGGAAAACGGTAGCCTGATAAATCCAGACGGGGGTCATAAGTACCTAATTCGGATTTGTCGTAAGGCTCATCTTCGTCCTTTGCTATTTCGACGGTAAATCCGCTTCTGTCGGTACTTGTTTTCACTTTGTTGCCGAAATCGTCCGTATCTTCCTCCTCTTCCGGATTTTCCTCCTCTTCTTCATNNTCATATCCGGAGGATTTGTCATTTTCATATACATAAGATGTATCCTTGTCTACGGATACTTCATTTTTTCTTTTCTTCCGGTTGCCGAACGATAACCGGGATTGCAGAACAGGAACCGTTTGCCTGCTCGTAAATACGGCTATCAGTATAAAGCCTGCCAGTAATGTAAGGATTATACCGATATAGCCGATGTTATTCCGAAGCCATTCCGACAAATGGTAACCATGTAATCCTCCTAAATGGAAAAATGACAATTCTTTCATACCGGAAAACACAAAAGCCAGCAGCAGGGAACTCCATACCGTTAGTACGGAACAGGAAAGAAAGCGTCTGAAAAGATTTATCCGGCAAAGCTTCATTAACTTGAATCCGACTGATCCTAAGAAATAAAGCAGAAAAAAAGACGGTATGCCAAACCAGCGGTTCATGATAACATCAGACAAATAAGCGCCTCGTATACCGGCCCAGTTTGATACAACACCCTTTTTCGAAACCAAATCGCTTACAACCAGATTATTCACTATACTTTGATCCGCTGCACCTGTAAAAAAATAGGAAATCATGGCGATCCCTAT
>DOZP01000178.1:4351-6150 GCA_003517945.1 Porphyromonadaceae bacterium
TTTGTATGTTGTGCCTTTTTGTTTCTTTTGTGTTTCTTTGCCATATGAATAATACTCCCTCATAATATAACGGACAAAGATAGAAAATAATTAATAATTGGCAACGGACAATGGGTGTTAATTTTTGTCATCCGGTTTTTCAGTTATGATATCAGGCAGCATCTCAGCACTAAAAACAAACAAATTTATTTTGTGTTGCTTTCGACTTACGCTATATTTGTCCTTCCGAATTGCTTTATTTTTGAATATATGAAATTTTATCTGCAACTATTCTGGTCTTTTTTTAAAATCGGGGCGTTCACGATTGGAGGCGGATATGCTATGATCCCCTTGATAGAACAGGAAGTGGTCGGTCGCAGGCATTGGATCAGTCCCGATGAGTTTTCGGATACCCTTACGCTGGCCCAGTCGGCGCCCGGGCCTGTATCCATCAACTCTGCGGTATTTGTGGGTTATAAGTTACGTGGAATGACGGGAGTGCTGACTACTGTTCTCGGGACGGTTATTCCTTCGTTTGTCGTTATACTTGTAATTGCAATATTTTTTTCAAATATAAAAGACAATCAGGTGATCGAACGAATCTTTGGTGGTTTACGTCCGGCCGTAGTGGCTCTGATTGCTGTTCCGGTAGTAAATATGCTTAAAAATAAAGGTTTTGCCTGGAACATCGTATTGATTGCCATTGCTGCTGCTGTCGCTGTCGCCTGGTTAAAAATCTCACCTGTTCTTGTTATTATTGTAGCCGGTACAGGGGGTATTGTTTATTCTTTAATTACCAAAAAACATGATTGAGGTTTACTGGCAGTTATTTTATACGTTTTTCAAGATCGGACTGTTCGGATTTGGCGGCGGCTATGCTATGTTGTCTATGATACAATATGAAGTGGTTGTAGTACATAAGTGGCTTACGATAAGTGAGTTTACGGATATTATTGCCATTTCACAGGTAACACCCGGCCCTATCGCCATAAACAGCGCTACCTATATAGGCTATACGGCAACAGGCGGTACTGTGCCGGGATCTGTCATTGCGACTATTGCCGTTTGCCTGCCGTCGGTTATCATTATGGTACTGATTTGTCGTTTTTTTACGCTTTTCAAAAAAAACAAATATGTCATGGCTGCCATGTCCGGCATGAATCCCGCCGCCATAGGGCTGATTGCCGCCGCCGCCGTATTATTAATGAATAAACAGAATTTTACCGACTATGCCGGTGTTTTGATTTTTATCGGTACATTTGTACTCTCTTATTTTTTTAAATGGGGAGCTATTCGTATTATTGTATTAGCCGCCATTATCGGGTATGTCATTTATTAATAAAAAAGAATATAAAGGTAAAGATGAGAAAACAGGGAAGAAATACGATTTGCGTACAGGGGGGCTGGAAGCCGAAGAACGGTGAACCGCGCGTGTTGCCTATCTATCAGAGTACAACATTTAAGTATACGACAAGTGAAGAAATGGGGCGTTTGTTTGATCTGGAAGCATCCGGATATTTTTATACGCGTCTGCAGAATCCGACGAATGATTTTGTTGCGGCTAAAATAGCGGAACTTGAGGGCGGAGTTGCCGCCATGTTGACCTCTTCAGGCCAGGCCGCTTCTTTCTATGCAATATTTAATATTTGTGAGACGGGAGATCATTTTGTTTGTGCGTCGGAAATATACGGAGGTACTTTTAACCTGTATGGCGTAACGATGAAAAAAATGGGGATAGAGGTAACATTTGTCAATCAGGATGCTTCGGAGGAGGAAATACAGGAAGCTTTTCGTCCGAATACAAAAGCCGTATTCGGTGA
>DOZP01000178.1:6175-8302 GCA_003517945.1 Porphyromonadaceae bacterium
TAGCCCATAAAAACGGTGTTCCTCTTATTATTGATAATACGTTTCCAACTCCTATTAATTGCCGTCCGTTTGAATGGGGCGCCGACATTGTGACGCATTCTACTACCAAATATATGGATGGTCATGCAATGGCTGTCGGAGGAGCAATTGTTGATAGCGGTAATTTTGACTGGAATCTGTATAAGGAAAAATTTCCGGGATTGACCACGCCTGATGCATCTTATCACGGCATTACCTATACGGAAAAGTTTGGCAAATCAGCCTATATTACGAAAGCTACTGCGCAAATGATGCGTGATTTGGGTTCCATACAGTCGCCTCAAAATGCGTTTTTACTGAATGTCGGTCTGGAAACGCTTCACTTACGTATTCCCCGTCATTGTGAAAATGCGCAAAGAATGGCCGGATATCTGAACGATCATCCGAAAGTAGCGTGGGTTCATTACTGCGGATTGCCGGGAGATAAATATTATGATCTGGCGCAGAAATATTTACCGAACGGTTCGTGTGGAGTATTGACATTTGGTATTAAAGGCGGACGTGATAATTCCATACGTTTTATGGACTCTCTGAAGCTTATCGCAATAGTCACACATGTTGCGGATTCCCGTTCATGTGTGCTTCATCCTGCAAGCCATACGCACCGGCAATTGTCAGACGAACAACTGATTGCCGCAGGCGTACAGCCGGACCTGATTCGTTTTTCCGTAGGCATAGAAGATATTGAAGACCTGCTTGCCGATGTGGAGCAAGCATTGGAACAAGCGTGAATGATAATGATCAGGTGATCAAATAAAGAAACAGCATTATTTCAAAGAATAGAGATAATGCTGTTTTTTNNTCGAATGCTTCGGCAACAGCTTTATAAACAACCTGACCTTTTATGATATTTAATCCGGATGCAAGTGCGGGATCATCTTCACATGCTTTTTCCCAACCTTTGTTTGCCAGATTCAATGCATACGGAAGAGTTGCATGGGTCAGTGCGTCTGTCGAAGTTTGCGGAACAGCTCCGGGTATGTTCGCCACGCAATAATGAATGATTTCGTCGACGGTATATACAGGTTCCGCATGTGTTGTCGGACGGGATGTTTCAAAACATCCTCCCTGGTCTATCGCCACGTCGACAAGCACGCTCCCTTTCGTCATCAGCGAAAGCATCTCTTTTGTAATCAGATGCGGCGCTTTCGCTCCCGGGATCAGTACTGCGCCGATAACCAAGTCAGTGCCGGGTAATTCCGCTTTTATATTGTATACGGAAGAATAAAGAGTTTTTACATTAGCCGGCATTATGTCGTCAAGATAGCGGAGACGCGGCAATGAGATATCCGTTATTGTGACATCAGCGCCTGAACCTGCTGCTATTTTAGCTGCGCTCATGCCGACCACCCCGCCTCCAAGCACTAACACCTTTGCCGGCTTCACACCCGGTACGCCTCCAAGCAGCTTGCCTTTGCCTCCCTGTGTCTTTTCCAGAAAACGCGCTCCTTCCTGCACCGACATGCGCCCGGCAATTTCACTCATGGGTACTAACAAAGGCAATGAGCCGTCTTTTAATTCAACCGTTTCGTATGCCAGACAAACAGCATTGCTCTTTATCATGGCTTCGGTCAATTTACGTTCGGATGCAAAGTGGAAATAAGCAAATAGCAGTTGTCCCGGCCTTATCATTGAATATTCGTTTTCTAACGGCTCTTTTACTTTCATAATCATTTCCGATTTTGCATAAATATCCGTCGCCACAGATAGTATAGACGCACCGGCATGTATGTAATCATCATCCGTATAACCGCTGTTTGTTCCGGCATCGCGTTCGATATATACTTTATGCCCGTTTTTCACAAATGCATCAGCGCCCGCAGGTGTCAAGGCGACTCTGTTCTCGTTATTTTTTATCTCTTTCGGAATACCTATAACCATCGTCGTTTCATTTATGGATTAATCGTCGGCAAAAATAAATATTTTCTTAAAATTTCAACTTTAATCGGGAAAAAAATTATTTTTGTGAAGAAAAAAATATAGAATGAGTTTGTATTCATTATTCAAGAATCTATATCCTTATGTACGTTCCTATCGTTGGTTGATAGCCGCGACGTTACTACTTACATTAATCGGTTCCTTAACGGC
>DOZP01000309.1:0-484 GCA_003517945.1 Porphyromonadaceae bacterium
TGGCTCTTGTCGACGGCCGCAACAACTACCGCACTCCGGCCTATCATCGCCTTGACCTCGGCATGAACTTTCATCCGAAAAAACGGCGCAATCCGGAGCGTTATGGTGAGTGGAACTTCGCCATCTACAACGCCTACAACCGCATGAACGCGTTCCGCATCTACCCCAAAGACATATACGAACAAGGCGTGTGGAAAGGGCAAAAGCTGCGTAAGATCACGCTCTTTCCCGTGTTACCTTCTGTTTCATACACTTATAACTTTTAGCGAAAAATCATGAAAAAACTCATCATAGCTGCCCGCCGGTTGGTAATTCTGCTGACCCTGCTCGGCACTTCCTGCGAAAAAGACGTGGAGTTCCGCGGCGAGACCCGCGACCCGAAGTTGAATCTAAAAACCATGATCGGTCTCAATGGCGAGAACCACACCATAGGCGTCACCGAGAGCGTGTTGATCTGGGGCGACGACAAGGCGCAACCGATTGA
>DOZP01000309.1:538-1410 GCA_003517945.1 Porphyromonadaceae bacterium
TTTGAAGCCGGCGACCGGTTCGAACTCGAAGGCGAGACTCCCGAACATGGGCGTATCACAGCCTCCGACGTCGTGCCCTCACCCGCAATTATACGTGACGTAAAGGCTAAAAATGTCAATCCCGACACAGATGATTATTACACCCGCTTGTCGGTGACGATAGCCGATCCCGCCGGCGAAAAGAATTACTACGCCATCCGTCTTATACGCATTGAATACTACCTGAATCGGTGGTGGGAGTGGAATCGCGAGGAGCAAAAAGAGTATTTCAAAGAAGAGATAATCTCTCATGAGGAGGAGTATTGGAGGGAATTCAGGAAAGACGAAATCCTGTTCGGCAACATTGACGGCACACCAACGGGTATTCGTCGCTGGAGTCAATTCTCGGACGAACTCATCGACGGGTGCGAGTACACGCTCACGCTACGGCTCGACAAAACAGGCCCCAATCGGCGCAATCCGGAGACCATGCCGCCCGGCCAATGGCAGGGCTCATTGGTGGTCGGTCAGGATTTCCGCGTGGAGATTCTCACACTGTCGCCCGGCCTGTTCCAGTATTTGCGGTCGGTCGAGTTGGCGCAACACCAGTCAAGCAGCTTCTCCGAGCCTGTGCAAATCTACTCCAATGTCACGGGAGGTTACGGAATCCTCGGCGCATACAACGTCGCCTCCGCCACCGTCAGCCCCGAAAATATATTGCCCTGAACTAATCCCGATTAACTATTTTCGGACGACACGGCGGACACCCTGAAAGCATCCGCCGTGTTTGTTTATACGGTGATTACCATTTTCTGCATCAGCAGGCCGGCGTTCATGTTTTCGGCCACGCCGGGGCGCAGTTTGTAGCTGAACGGATGTCTCGCGGGAGATAC
>DOZP01000309.1:1425-7171 GCA_003517945.1 Porphyromonadaceae bacterium
ATTCCCGTTTCTAAGTGGTATACTTTTCGATTGATATACGGACTACTTCCTTATTAATATTTGCATATCATCAGGAAGCAACACATTTGTTTGGGTTCCGACAGGAGGATTTTTAAGAAACAGTTTCGTAATTATTGTATGACCTTTGGCAAACGGAAGCTTTTCCGCTTTTTCCTTTAATTCTGCAAATAAGCGGTCACTATTCTCTTTTGTTGTCCATTTACATTCTCCTACCAACAGGTACTTTTTATCCAAAGATTCAGCCACAACATCCAATTCGATACGCTCATCTTTAGAAACATTACCCCACCAACGACGTGCCATTCCATATGTTATGCCGTCAATTTCATTCCCTGAAACCGTTTCCCGGCAAAGTTTCTCCCAATAGTCACCCACATAGTCCGAGAAATGATTATCAAGATCGGATAATATCGGAGATATACGTCCTATTTCGATAAAAGAGCGATTCGGAATAATAAATTGAAAATAAAAATTCATGAATGGATCACTTATCTTATACAGACTTTTCTTTGAGTTTTTCTCATTCTCACCAAAAGGAATTTCTTTAGTCAAATATCCCAATGAAATCAGTTTGGCAAGTGGTCGTGAAAGATTTGTTGCAATTTCTCCACAACGACCTGCTATTTCCGATAAACGGTGAGCACCCATCCCAACATACGACATTATAGTTGCAGTTTTTACAATATCCTTAATATCATCTTTGAAGAGTTTTAACGGTTCTTCATACAACGTTCCATTTACAGATAACATATTACCCGTTATTGCTTCACGTAGATTAGAATAACCTTCTCTCAGCTCCCAATAACGTGGTACTCCTCCCCAAACAGCATATTCTTCAACTGCCTCAATAGTTGAAACACCCAGAGCCTCTTGAATGTATGGCACTTTAATAGGTGCGATTTTCAAAATTGCATCGGCACGTCCATAGAGAGGTGATGAAGCATCTAAAACCAATCCATACATCAATTGCTGTGAAGAACCACAAATAACCAAATTAAATTTCAGCCGTTTTGAATCAATTTTATTTTGGAGAACAGAAGGTAAGTCGGGACTGCTCCCAGACAAATAAGGAAACTCATCAATACACAACGTGAACTTTTGTGTGGCACGGTCATTGAGTGTATCGAAAAAAACATTCCAATCCGGATATATCACTTTGTCAAATCCCGGAATGATAGATGCTATTATTTTTGCTAAAGCCTCTCGTTGTAGTCCGGCTTCCGTCTGATCTGCCGAATAATAAACATCGCTTTCGTTAAGCGTTCTGGTAATTAATGTCGATTTACCCAAACGCCTACGACCATAAACCACTGTAAATGTGGCTTTACCCACATTCAAAACCTGTCTGAGCCTTTTAGATTCTTCTATTCTATCAACGAACTTCATATCTTTAATAATTATGCTCTACAAACATAATGTTTGTCTCGCATAATTCCAAATCTTTTATCATAAAATACCAAATCATACAAGTCAAAACAAACTACTGATTCTCATGTATTCATTATACTTTCCACCTTATGCCGTATGCATCGTTTACATTTCATAAGCAAAACAACTCATTTCATACAACCGGCCGCCTGTTTCATAAAATACGGATAAAGACGTGATATTATACCAAAGGAAAAGCTATATCTTTGTAAAAACAAAAGAACAAAGCATGTCAAAGTATCTGGTATTGATCAACAGCAATGAGGTAGTCCGGGTTTCACCGGACCGGATTGTATACATCCTGTCCGACGGAAATTATTCCACCATGACCCTTATAGGCAAGGAGGAACACCTGTTCTCTTTCAACCTGGCTTCATTCGAAAAAATAATTGAACAGCAACTGGGTACGGATGCACAAACATTTATCCGATTGGGCAAAAGTTTGATAATTAACGGGAAGTACATCTATTATGTAAATGTATCAAAACAACAGATCATACTTTCAGACAGCAGTTTTTCAAACAGGTTTACGCTTTCCGCATCCAAAGAAGCGCTAAAAGCACTGAAAACGGTACTGGAAGAAAGTATAAAAAGCAGGAGGATAGGTATATGATGACGAAGAATAAACAAGATAACGAAGTCTACATCCTTGGTTCGGATTCAGGGAATAACAAAAAAAAGGATCCTAAAAGAAACCTCAGGGTTTTATGCTGGGTATTGCCGGTTATTTTTATCGTTATCATCATGCTGTTTATCAACAGAAAAGAACAGGTTCCGGAGTATTATTTCGAACCGGAACAATCCGAATCCACCCAGCAGGATATCTCTGTAACAACAGGCCGCGTTAATCATTCGGAAAAATCTTCGTATACGGAAGTAGCCGGAGAGATTGCAGGCAATGTTCCGCTGATTATCTACACGCCTCACAATGCTACCATGTCATTGATGACAGGTATGCCGGAAGAGTCGGATTCGACGATCATCTTTGCCGCTATGGCTGCCGATATCCGAAAAGATAATATGGAAATTGTAGGAGATTTCGTTCTCTCCGGAAAGCAACTGGCGCGTGGAATTGCCAAAAAGGGATATGTCGCCATCATAGAAAATAAAATAACGATCGGAGCCGGCGAATCAACTCCGTTACTACAACAGGCCATTGATGACAACGGATCTTTTTTCAGGCAATATCCTCTTGTCAACAACGGGGAATTAATGGAAAATAAACCCAAAAACAAATCTGTCCGGCGGGCTCTTGCAATCCGGAACGGAACGATCATAATGGTACAAAGCAGGGAACGGGAATCTTTTCATGCTTTTTCGCAGGCCATGATAGATATAGGAGTAACCGACGCTATTTATCTGGTAGGGGGAGACGCCTATGGTTGGTATTACAACGCCGAACATGTGCGGCATGTATTTGGAAAAAAATTAGCGGACATTCCGGAAAATATATCCTACATCGTCTGGAGATAAAATAATCTGATAAAACATTTTAAACCCGTACATAACCGGAGCATTTGCGCCGGTCAGGGGTATCGCATACCTAAAAAACAAGAAAAGTTCATTCAAAATCATCTAATCATAAAATTTCCGCCGTATGAAAAAAACAGCTATCTTGCTAATTATAACAGTGATTACGTCATGTACAAGGACAATCACCCGACTCAGCAACGACGAATCTGCCGCAACAACTATTTTATCTGCCGACTCCCTATCCGCCTCCACGCATAAAGATTCCGTTTCCCTCGAAAAAAAGGCGCCTCCGGCCCGCGGAAAATATATTTACCTGACAATTGACGATGCGCCGCTTAATGGAAGCAAGTATATTGACAGTATCATTTTAAGTACAAAAGTAAAAACAAATATATTCCTTGTAGGGAATCCCATTAACGAAAGTAAACGGTTTAAACGATATCATGAAATATTGGAGGAAAACCCGTTTATTGAACTTTACAACCATAGCTATTCACATGCAAACCATACGTATGCCAATTACTATAAGAATCCGGCGCAGGTGGTTTCCGATTTCGAAAAAAACAGTTCCGAACTCAATCTGCATCACCGGATTGCCCGTTTACCGGGACGCAACTTGTGGCAGTTGGGCGACCATAGAAAAAACTATAAACAATCCGGCGCCGAAGCGGCTGCACTGTTGGCAGAAAAAGGATATAAGATATTCGGTTGGGACGTGGAGTGGAAGTATGATCCGAAGGATCATTCACCCCGGCAAACCGTTGACGAACTAATCGATGAAATCGAATGTTTTTACAATACATCCGGCGCATTTACCCCCAATCATATCGTACTTTTAATGCACGACCAGATGTTTGTAAAAACGAACGGAGAAAATGATTTGTCAAAACTCATCCGTAAGTTGAAAGAAAAAGATTTCACATTCGAATACCTCAGCGATTATCCCGAACCGGATAGATGAATGATTATTTTATACCCTCCCCGCCAGCAAATGTTCTCCCGATGTAACTTGCACAGACTTTCCATCCGGAAAAACAACATCTGCCGTTCCCCCTTCGGGCACATTCACCCGGATCGTCATTTTCCGTCCTTTCAGAGAGATATAAACCTTAATTTCACCATTCACGGATGCAATGGTAGTAGAAGCCTCTTTCAGAAAACCCAATTGCGGTGCAACCCGGAATGTCTTGAATCCGGGTGATGTCGGCTCAATTCCACAGACCTTCTGGCTCAACATAGTAAGCGGCCCCCCACTCCATGCATGGTTAATCGTTCCTCCTCCGAAACCTTCGGCTCCGATACCCCAGCCTTCAAAAAGCGTTGTATAGTCCTGATAGGCCATCATATTTTCATAACGCTTTTTCATACGTTCCAACGCGAACACAGGGTCGTTCATCCTAAATAAGGCTTCCAATACATATTTTTCCATATAAGGACTGGCGTGATATTCTTCTCTGAGTACTTTCAGCAAAGCCGGATACCTGTCTTCAGAGGCAAGTCCCGATACCACGGCCATAGCCTGCGCACGGTCATCCGTTTCACCCTTGTACCCCGGAGCACGGTATGCCGCACCCGTCCAGAACTTCGTATCAAAATTCCGCTCTATTTTGTCCATCATCGACCGTATTTCTTCCGCATCGCCGTTTTTCTTCAGTTGCAGGGCAAACGCAAGCTCCGCCTTGAGAGCCAGGTAATACCAGCAATTGGTTAAAACGCCCATGTCAATGTTTTCGCCCCAATCACCCCAAGTCCACTCGCCTATACGATCAACCGCCAACCCGTTTTGATCGACCTGCCAGACTTCATGCAAATAGCGGTGTAAACGGTCATATATAACCGGAATAAAACTGCTGTCCGCACTATAATAATACTGCGTATAAAATCCGTACCAGCCTACCGAAGCCAACATTTGCAAAGGCAATTCCCGGTTCCAGTTGCCTGCGGGAACCGGAGAAAAAAGGGCCCCGTCCGCACGCTGCCAGTTTATCAGTTCATGGATACCCTTCAAAGCCAACTGATGCGACGAAGGGGTCAACGCATAAAACGCCTCTCCCAGTTCGTTCACCTCATCACCCCACCACTGCGAACGTTCGCGGTCAGGACAATCCATGTACGTATCACGCATCGTTACATACAGTGTGCGGGCCGAACGTTTCCATAGCTCATTATAAAACGGATCGTTGCATTGGAAAGGCGCTACAAATTCCGCATTATACCCCGTCTCGCGGTATTTTACTTCGAGCACCTCAACTCCTTCCGGAATCACATACCACACCTCATGCCCGTTCATCCAACCGAAACTTTCGTATTCCTGCTCCCCTCCACGCGTAATATATTCAGCCCGTACATTCGGGGTGCTTCCACCCCAATAATTATCCGTTTGCATTTTTATCATAGTTCCTTCGCGGGCTTTCACTTTCAGATACGGAGTGATATGACAATTGTACGGCAAACGGCAAAACAAGGTATCTCCGCCGGCGGATTTCCGGACATTCACATAGTCGGTAAGTCCGTAATCTTTCCACAAAGGGATCGGGCGTTTTACCAACCGTCCGATTGGCACGTCGGCCATATCATTCAGAATAAAAGGCCTTTGCATATTTCCGGAAAACGTTTTTTTGTTCCACCCAATGATCTCTTTCCTTGCGTCAAAGCGAATATTACTTTCCGGCAAACGGTAATTCGGATAAGGCGCATCCGTGTCCTGATA
Source organism: Porphyromonadaceae bacterium (assembly GCA_003517945.1). Taxonomy (GTDB): domain Bacteria; phylum Bacteroidota; class Bacteroidia; order Bacteroidales; family Tannerellaceae; genus Tannerella. The sequence goes on from DOZP01000309.1 coordinate 7,058, forward strand.
AGCATCATACATCATACCGCTCCATGAACCGTCCGAAACAATTTCAACACCGGGAGCAATCGCTTCAAACCACAACCCGGCCATTCCGCTATTTACATGGCTGAAACCGTTTCT
>DOZP01000237.1:0-6415 GCA_003517945.1 Porphyromonadaceae bacterium
ATAGTTTATATGGTGCGGATGACTGAATGAGACTCAATACGAGTGCAAAATAAGATAATCTTTCCCTGTTGCACAATCACTATATGTAGTGATTTTTATTTATTCAATCTTAACAGGTATAGGCAGACAGATAGATATTGAGCCATTGCACCGCACACTGTCCACGTGTAATTTTACCGGAGATTTAATATTGTATAGTATACAGTATCCTATTATTGTATATGGTACAATAATATTCGCATGAATATTGTACTTTATACAAAGTTTAAAATGTTGAAATATTATGTTTTAAAACATTTGTTGTTTTTATTATTTCTCAGTATAAATAATTATTTTTGCCGCATTGTTTTAAATTGACTGATTTAAACAGGATGAAGGTAAGGCAATATAATCCGTATATTTCGGTAGACTGTGTTGTGTTTGGATTTGACGGAAAAGAACTGAATGTTCTTTTGATAGAACGTCATATACAGGAAAAAAACAGTGATTACAATGATAAAAAACTTCCGGGAAGTATTATCTATATGGATGAGAATCTGGATGAGGCGGCCTCGCGGGTTTTGACGGAGCTGACCGGCCTGAAGAATATACCGCTTAGCCAGTTTCATAGCTTTGGTGATCCGGGGCGTTCGGCGGATCCGCGTGATATACTTTGGTTGGAAAAAACAACGCTTACGAAAATAGAGCGTATTGTGACTATCGGGTATGTCGCCCTTATAAAAATAAACCGGAAGATAACGCTTGATTCGGAGGACCGGTCGGCCAACTGGTATAACGTGCGTGAAATAGCGGGAATGAATCTCGCATTTGACCATCCGTTGATTATCCGGAAAGGGTTGGAATACATAAAACATTGGTTTCATGTAGAGCCGGATCTGATGTTTAAGCTTTTGCCCCGAAAATTCACCTTGTCGCAGTTGCGTCTGTTATACGACGCAATTAATCAGGTGAAATCGGATGTACGTAATTTTCAGAAGAAAGTAAAGCAATGGAATAATCTGGTGATGCTGGACGAATTTGAAAAAAATGTACCTCACAGGGCCGCCAGGTTGTATAAGTATAAAAATGATAAGTAATCAAATAAATATAAATAGAATATGTATTTACTCGGGTATGATTTAGGGAGTTCTTCTGTAAAAGCCAGTCTGGTGGACGCAGAGACGTGCGAAGTGTTGGCTACGGACTTTTTTCCGAAAAAAGAAATGGATATAAAGGCTTTGAAAACCGGATGGGCGGAACAGGATCCCGCGGTATGGTGGGAAAACCTTAAACAAGTAACAATGTCTGTTATGGCGGAAGCGAAGATAGATCCCGCAAAAATTGCCGCAATTGGCATTTCATACCAGATGCATGGCTTGGTTTTGGTTGATAAAGACCTGAACGTGATACGGGATTCGATTATCTGGTGCGACAGTCGCGCCGTACCTTATGGCGAAAAGGCTTTTGCAGAAGTCGGAGGGGAAAAATGTTTGTCGCACCTGCTTAATTCGCCGGGAAACTTTACATTGTCTAAACTCGCATGGGTAAAAGAAAATGAGCCGGAAAATTATGCGAAGATAAAATATTATATGTTACCGGGCGACTATATCGCTATGCGTATGACCGGTAAGCCGTGTACAACAGCATCCGGGTTGTCCGAAGGCATTGCGTGGGACTTTAAAGAAAATGTACCGGCAAAGTTTCTGTATGATTATTTTGGTTTTGACAGGGAACTTATTCCGGAAATTGTTCCGACGTTTGGAATGCAGGGGACGATGACCGCAGAAATAGCCGCGGAATTAGGATTGGCAGCAGGTATTCCGGTAACATACCGCGCCGGGGATCAGCCTAATAATGCGCTTTCGCTCAATGTGCTTAATCCGGGTGAAATAGCGGCTACCGGCGGCACTTCGGGGGTTGTATACGGGGTGAATGAAGATGCAAAATACGACCCGTTGTCGCGCGTAAATTCGTTTGCGCATGTGAATCATTCGGCGGATCGTGTACGTGTGGGGGTATTGTTATGCATTAACGGGACGGCGATTCTGAATACCTGGATAAAAAATAATGTAGCTCCCGAAGGGATCGGTTATGCCGATATGAATGAACTGGCCAAAAATATCCCTGTGGGGAGTGAAGGTGTCAGTATTATTCCTTTTGGCAATGGCGCCGAACGTGTTTTATCAAATGAGGAACCGGATTGTTCTATCCACGGAATAAATTTTCTGCGTCATGGAAAAGCGCACCTGATACGTGCGGCGCATGAAGGAATCGCTTTTTCGTTCAAATATGGTATGGATATTATGAATGAAATGGGGATAGAGACAAAAACAATTCGCGCCGGACATGCAAATTTGTTTTTGAGTCCGGTTTTCCGTCAGACGTTATCGAACATTACGGGTGCAACTATTGAATTGTATAATACGGACGGCTCCATAGGCGCCGCACGTGGCGCCGGAATCGGGGCCGGTGTTTACAAAAATGCGGAAGATGCATTTTGCACATTGAAAAAAGTAGTAACCGTTACGCCGGAAAAGGAACATGAAAAAGCCGGTTTGGAAGCTTATGACAGATGGCTTAAAATTTTGAAACGTTGAGTTCTTGCTTAAACGAATTAATAATTAAATATTAACTAATAAAAAAAAGAAAAAGATGGCAACAAAAACGTATTTCCCGACAGTGGAAAAAATTAAATTTGAAGGAAAAGAAAGTAAAAACCCATTGGCTTTTCGTTATTATGACCCGGAAAAAGTGGTTTATGGAAAGAAAATGAAAGAATGGTTTAAATTCTCAATGGCATGGTGGCACACACTCTGCGCCGAAGGTGGAGATCCGTTTGGCGGCGGTACAAAAACATTTCCGTGGACGGACGGAAACTCTGCGTTGGAAATAGCCAAACAGCGTATGGACGCAGGTTTTGAATTTATGCAGAAGATCGGTATCGAATATTATTGTTTCCACGATATAGATTTAATTGATGAAGGCGGTTCGATCGAAGAATACGAAGCCAACCTGAAAGCAATTGTTGCTTATGCAAAACAGAAGCAGGAAGAAACGGGAATCAAGTTGTTGTGGGGCACGGCGAATGTGTTCGGACACAAACGTTATATGAACGGAGCAGCTACTAATCCCGATTTTGATGTTGTTGCACGCGCTGCCGTGCAGATTAAAAACGCAATTGACGCAACGATTGAGTTAGGCGGTGAAAATTATGTGTTCTGGGGTGGCCGCGAAGGGTATTCTTCTTTACTTAACACGGACATGAAGCGTGAAAAGGAACATCTGGCCGCCATGCTGAAAGCGGCGCGCGATTATGCCCGCTCGAAAGGTTTTAACGGCACGTTCCTTATTGAGCCGAAGCCTATGGAACCGACGAAGCACCAGTATGACGTAGATGCCGAAACTGTTATCGGATTCCTTCGTGCGCATGGTTTGGATAAAGATTTTAAATTGAATATTGAAGTTAATCACGCAACTTTGGCGGGTCATACCTTCGAACATGAGTTGCAGTGTGCGGCCGATGCCGGTTTACTTGGCTCTATTGACGCAAATCGCGGCGATTATCAGAACGGATGGGATACGGACCAGTTTCCGATTGATGTCAATGAATTGACACAGGCCATGCTTGTTATACTGAAAAGCGGCGGTTTGCAGGGAGGAGGTACGAATTTCGATGCGAAGACGCGTCGTAACTCAACCGATCCGGAAGATATTTTTATTGCTCACGTTGCGGGAATGGACGCTTTCGCGCGGGCGCTGGAAGTGGCAGCCGCTATTTTGGAAAATTCTCCATACCAGGGTATGATACAGAATCGTTACGCTTCATTTGATGCAGGAAAAGGAAAAGAATTCGAACAGGGTCAATTATCATTGGAAGATCTGGTCGCTTATGCGAAGCAAAAAGGTGAGCCTGCCCAGATAAGCGGAAAACAGGAATTGTATGAAGCCATTGTGAATATGTATATTTGACCATGAGTAAAACGTATAATTCCACTTATATATTTGGCATAACGCTGGTTGCAACGCTTGGCGGTTTGCTTTTCGGATATGATACGGCGGTTATTTCCGGAGCGGAAAAGTCAATAGAGTCTTATCTGATTAATCCGTTAAGTCAGGCTTTTCGTTTCGGAAATTTCGACGGAAAAGCATTTGCTCATGGCGCAACGGTTTCGAGCGCATTGATCGGTTGTATTATAGGGGGCGCCATATCCGGTTTTCTATCGAATCGTTTGGGGCGTAAAAGGTCATTACAATTAGCCGGTTTTTTGTTTTTTACTTCGGCATTAGGTTCTGCATATCCGGAATTTCTGTTTTTTGAAAAAGGAAATCCTACGGCAGGTTTGCTTGCCGTGTTTAATTTCTACCGGATATGGGGCGGAATAGGAGTAGGTCTTGCATCTGCCGTATGTCCTACTTATATCGGGGAAATCGCTCCGGCTGCCATACGCGGGCGTTTGGTATCGTTTAACCAGTTTGCTATCATATTCGGAATGCTTGTCGTCTATTTCGTGAATTGGGGGATTGCCGATGGAAAGTCCATTGAATGGATTAATAATATCGGATGGCGGTATATGTTCGCTTCGGAAGCGATTCCTGCCGGATTATTTTTTGTTCTTTTATGCTTTGTTCCCGAAACCCCGCGTTATCTGGCATTGACTCACAATGACCAAAAGGCGTTGAGTGTGCTTGAAAAAATTAATGTCAACAAAGAACGTGCTAAAACTATTTTAGCCGAGATCACCTCTACGATTACCGAAACGAAGAAGGCTAAACTTTTCTCATATGGTAAAAAAGTGATATTGATAGGTATTTTGCTGTCCGTGTTTCAGCAGTTTGTGGGAATAAACGTTGTGCTTTATTATGCGCCACGTATATTTGAAAGTATGGGAGTCGCCCGTGACGCCTCTATGTTGCAGACTATTGTAATGGGGTTTGTTAATGTGATATTTACGGTGGTGGCTATTCTTTCAGTTGATAAATGGGGGCGTAAACCGCTTCTCATCACCGGTTCGATCGGTATGGCGATCGGTATGATAGCAATTGCCGTCCTGTCTTATTTTGATATCATAAGTATCCTTACGCTTATATTCATTATTATATTTACCGCATCGTTTATGATGTCGTGGGGGCCGATTTGCTGGGTATACATTTCAGAGTTGTTCCCGAATAAGATTCGCGGGCATGCTGTAGCAGTTGCCGTTGCGGCTCAGTGGGCGGCAAATTATCTGATTTCGTCCACATATCCCGGAATGATGGAGTTCAGCAGCGTATTTACTTACGGATTCTATGGTGCGATGGCTATCCTTTCGGCCTTGTTTGTCTGGAAGATGGTTCCCGAGACAAAGGAAAAATCGTTGGAAGAAATAGAAAAGATCTGGAAATAGTAATCACTTATTGATTTCCGGTTTCTTGATTATGTTTGTGTCGTTTTCAGCAGAAAAGCATTTTTATGGAAAGTGCTTTTACTGCTGGAAATGAATGATAATGCAAAGTTTGTTGATTTTTATTCTAAAAAGTGCAGTTTATGAAATTTTTATCAGGTATTGTATTGTGGTTGTTGTGTGTGACAGCCGTTTCGGCTCAGAATCCGTCTCAGGCCGGATATGCATTGAGGGAAGACATTTCTTATATCGGAGAAGCCGATACTGATACATACAGGCAGAAACGGTGCAAACTGGATATTTATTATCCGGCCGGGGGCGGGAACTTTGCGACTGTCGTATGGTTTCATGGCGGAGGGCTTGAAGGCGGAAACAAATATATACCCGTGGAATTGAAAAATAAAGGCGTTGCCGTTGTTGCCGTCAACTACCGTTTGAGTCCCGAAGCGAAAAATCCGGCTTATATTGTAGATGCCGCCGAAGCTGTGGCGTGGGTTTTCAGGAATATTGAGAAATATGGCGGAGATCCCGGAAAAATATTCGTGTCGGGGCATTCGGCCGGCGGATATCTTACGCTTATGGTGGGATTGGACAAAAATTATATGGCAACATATGGAGTTGATGCCGATAAGATCAAAGGATTAATACCTGTCAGCGGCCAGACCAATACACATTATACAATTCGTAAGGAAAGGGGACTGCCTTCCGGTATTCCCGTAGTAGATGAATATGCTCCGATTAATTGTGTGAGAAAAGGAACGCCTCCAACTCTTTTGATTACGGGTGACAGAGATTTGGAATTAACTGCACGGTATGAAGAAAATCTCCATCTGGAAGCAATTATGAAATCAGTGGGGAATGATGTTGAATTATATGAATTGCAAGGGTTTGATCATGGAAATGTTCCTGTTCCCTCTATGGAATTAATCTTACGGTTTATTAAAAAATATACAGAAACCGAGTAGCTTCCGGATTTTTATAAAAGGGTGATCCGGAATGAAGTATACATCTCTCAATTATATTCCGGGAGGAGCAGAGTCTTTGCTGGCATGCAT
>DOZP01000237.1:6461-7786 GCA_003517945.1 Porphyromonadaceae bacterium
TTTTCTTCGCCTTTATACATCCCCCGGCCATGCAGGAATGTTCCGCGCATGCCCAGTTTGCCGATAATCAGTTCTTTTATCTCCTGTGTTTTCTTTGAAACGATAAATACGGCGCGGTTGGGATTTTCAACCTGAAACATATCAACCGTTTTGCCGAACACAAAGATGGTAAACCATGAATACAACGGTATATACCAGTCTTTAAAAATCAATAAACCGAATAAAACAATCGCGGAGTCAACAACAATAATCATATTGCTGACTTTGACGTTTGTATTATTAGCTAACACGCGTGCCAGTACATCTGTTCCCGCACTTGTACTTTGCGCACGGAACACGCATGTTACCCCGATTCCCAAAATAGCGCCCCCGTAGAAACAGGCAATAAACGAATCATTTTCAATCAATATCGTATCACCCAGTAAAAAAGACAATAGATCCGTAAAAGCTGAAATCAATAGAAACGTAACAATTGTTTTGGGCCCGGATGACAAACCGAGTTTTTTTATTGCCAGAATCAGTAGCGGTACGTTGAAAAACAGTGCAGTTGCACCCATAGGGAGTCCGTCCGGAAAAACAGGAAAAATATCTTTTGTAACATGGTGTATCACAATAGAAATACCGTAAACCCCTCCCGGAATGATTTTGTATGGCGCTAAGAATAGTACATAACTTAAAGCTTGAAGAAAAGCGCCGACTACGATAAATGCGTAATCTTTTGTATAATTTCTGATAGCAGGCCTGAAAACAGCCTTTTGCGTGGATTTCATACGATTATTATGTTGAATTTGACGGCAAATGTACATGATATTTTCGAAGTAAAAAGCAACAGTTGAAAAATGAAATAAATTTTTATCGGATTGTGCCGCATGGGTCGAGATACAAAGCCGTGGTTATACCGGGCAGCAGTGGATATATTATAACTATTTTCTATCAATTAATAAATTTAAATGATGGAAAATAGTTGCAGATCGTTTCAGGTTATTATATATTTGTAAAACAAATAAAAAAATGAAGATTATGGAACTGACAGAAAAATTATCAAATGCTTTTAATGAACAGATTAAAGCTGAAATGTGGTCATCGAATCTATACCTGTCAATGGGTGTTTATTTTATGGACATGGGGCTGAACGGTTGTGCTCACTGGATGAAAAAGCAAGCCGGAGAAGAAATGGAGCATGCGCATAAATTGATTGATTATTCGGTGAAACGGGGAGGAAAAGTGGTGATCGGACAGATTGACGCTGTTCCGGGTGAATGGGAAGGACCGCAAGCCGTATTTGAACATGTCTATAAGCATGAAGTGCATGTGTCGGATTTGAT
>DOZP01000327.1:0-4273 GCA_003517945.1 Porphyromonadaceae bacterium
GATATACTCCAGATCCCGGCATTTTTATGCAGACAAACGGATTTATTGGCCGCTGCGGCCAAAACCGGGAAAATTGTAAACATCAAAAAAGGACAATTTCTGGCTCCCGAATCCATGCAATTTGCAGCACAGAAAGTGATTGATTCCGGCAATCCCAATGTTATGCTCACGGAAAGGGGCTCAACTTTCGGATATACCGACCTTGTTGTTGATTTTCGCGGTATCCCGCAAATGAAAAAATTCGGTTTCCCTGTCATTACGGACATTACACATTCACTGCAACAGCCGAACCAGCATTCCGGCATATCGGGAGGGCTGCCCGAACTTATTGAAACCATAGCCAAAGCCGCCGTTGCCGTTGGAACGGACGGCCTGTTCATCGAAACACACCCCGAACCATCAAAGGCCAAATCGGATGCCACCAATATGCTTTCATTGGATTTATTGGAGGGATTACTAAAGAGATTAATACGTATAAGAGAAGCGGTAAGATAACAAAACCAAACAACCGGAAGCGGTCTTTACAATAAAAACTTCATTTCTACGGGAAATTTACGGAAGAACTTGCCTATTCCGATACGATCTGCCTAACATTATACCGGATAACATCCGGTAGTGTTTTGGTACCATTCCGTCCCGGAAAATTCAGAAGTTGCACATAGCCTTTATCAGAGAGGACTTCTTTAAACGGTTGGCCGACCGGATTATGAATGTTGTCAATAATCATAAATAGATCTTTTTTTGCCGCTCCTGCAATTTCCGAAGCCTCAGGAGCAGACGGGCCAAAAAGAGCGACGGGTATCAGACCGAGCTCTTCCGCTATGGAAGATTGAAAACGATGCACCATAACCGGTTTGCCGGATAAATTTTTATTCAGCAGAACCGATCTTCCGTCATCCAAAGCCTTGCGGATCGCAACAAGGTTCTCACGTGCAATATCTTCCGTTCCTAAATGTTCAGCTATATTCATAACCGACTTTTCGATCGTTTCATAACGGTAATCCGTATCTACAAGTAATAATTTTTCCTGCGGAATACCCAGTCCTTTCTGCAATCTCTCCGCCATCACTTCATATCCGGCATAAATAATCAGCCCCGCATCCATAATTTCAGGAATATCCCCCGGCCGCAACTCGTATTCGGAGGGATGCTCCATCTCAAAAGGAGCCAGTATAATAATTTCTTTTGCACCTGCCGCTTCGGCATAGGCCGCCGTCCATGCAGTTGTCGAAACAACAACGACCTCATCCGAATGAGAAGTCTTTTTCTTACCTTGGCATGAGGCCAAAAATACGGTCAGACAAACAGTACCGGTCAGCAAGTTTATTAATAATTTATTCATTTCCGTTTGATAATATAAATAACGACAAAAACAACGGAAGCCAGTGCGGCGATAGCGGAACTGGCCGGGATATCGATAAGCAACGCGATAAAAAATCCTCCGATCGCAAGTATCCCTCCCCACAGAGAAGACCAGATGAGTACGCCCCGCAGGCTTTTTGCATGAAAGGTTGCGATCAGAGCCGGCAACAGCAATAACGCATCAAGCAGCAAGGCGCCGATTATTTTCATAGCCATGGCCACCGTCATCGCCGTAAGCAAAACAATCGTATAATACAAAAAACGCTCATTGACACCTGAAGTATACGCTATTTCCCGGTCAAAAAAAAACGCCTGCAATTTGCGGTAATAAACCAACTGGAAAGTGATCAGTAAAAAAGAAAACACGACCACCGCCGCCACTTCTCCCCACGTGGACGTATAAAGACTTCCCCATAAAAGAGAAAGCGTATCTTTTGCCTGTACGTTAAATTTATAGACAAGGATAAATGCAAGCGATATGGATATGACCATAAAAAACATGCTGATATAGCCGGTATCTATTTTAAGGGAACGTGAAGCGTTTGTCATCAACAAAACAAGCAGTAAATTGACTACAATGGTAGTAATAAAAGGGCTCCATGAAAAAGATAAAGCGACAGCGCCTCCGAGAATAGCGCCATGCATTAACATAAAACGAAGCGGCAACAGGTTCAGGCGCAACAGATAAACACCTGTTACCGGAAAAGATATGCCAGCGATAACCAGCAGGATCAAGCCTTTGATAATCGGCGAAAGCGTCAGTAATTCTAACATAAACATCCTCCCTTCAACTCTTTCTTTTCCCAGGCCAATTGCTCTATCCATGCCATATCATGTGAGACCATTATCATGGTAGGAGCTTCGTTGCGGCAAAGTTCCTTTAACAAAACGATCAGATCGTCTTTGCCTTCCTGATCAAGGAAAGAAGTCGGTTCGTCAAACAATAATACTTTGGCATGCTGGCACAGGCAACGCGCCAGTGATACACGCTGTTTTTCCCCGCCCGACAACGAATGATACGAACGTTTAAACAAATTGAAACATCCGGTACGGCGCATGGCCAGTTCTACATTATACAGAATCTCGGAAGCCGGCATGCTGATACCGGCAAGTCCTATGGATACGACTTCCCCCGCCGAAACCGGAAATGTATTTTTTATATTTTCCTGATGGACATAAGCCGTATGCATGCGGTTACGCATCCAGTTTTTACTCCTGACCTGATAGTCGCCGATTGTGATCGTACCACATACAGGTTTTACCAGCCCCAGCATAGCCTTCAGTAAAGTCGTTTTACCAACGCCATTGGCGCCATGTATCACAAGTTGTTCGCCGGCAGATAACTCCAGATCAAGATCTTTTAGAACAACGCGTGCGTCAACCGAAAAAGAAACATTTTCTATTTTAACAGGCAATCCCTCTACCCTACCCGCGCGTTTTCGCAAAAAAAGCCATGCATCATCTACCGACATATCATCACCGATCAGATATTCCGTACGGCAATCGATATGTTCCACCATACAATCATAAGAATACGCAATGCCGGCTGCTTCAAATACAGGCACCGCACGTTTGCTGATTAGCTCAATGTGACATTTGGTAATGCCAAGATAGGCCATCATACATGCCGCCGCCTTTCCGGCAACTTTGTCGCGCAGAAACAACTCTTTGGCAGATAGTTGTTTTTTCTGCAGAAAATCATTCAACTCAAAAAGAGGGTGAAGCCAGTGGGAATCACTGGTAAATATGACATTGTTTTGATAACTTATGATTAACGAATGCTCCACCGGACAGGTTTTTTTTAAGAATCAACCCCTGCGACTTACCTTACGCAATCGTTCTTCATCTATAATTTTAATCTTTCTTCCGTCCATCGCGATAATATGCTCGGAAGCAAACATAGAGAGCGTGCGGATCGCATTGGAAGTAGTCATATTGGAAAGATTAGCCAGATCTTCACGTGAAAGATAGATACTAATTGTCGCCCCGTCTTCTTCCAGCCCGTAACTGTCGCGAAGGAATAACAACGATTCGGCCAAACGCCCGCGTATATGTTTTTGTGTAAGGTTCACGGTACGTTCATCCGCAACACCCAAATCTACCGACAATTGCCGGATAAAAAACATCGCCAGGTTCGGATTTCCGTATATAAGTTGTTCCACAATCGTCATAGGAATAACACAAACGGTAGACGCTTCAAATGCGGAAGCATTCGTCAGGTACGCCTCCCGTGCAAATGCAGCGCGATAAGCAAAATACTGGATAGGCTTAATCATACGGATTATCTGACTACGCCCGCCGACTCCATCCTTAAAGATTTTAACCTTACCTTTCAGAAGACACATCATATCCACAGGCTCATCACCCTCGCAATAAATCATTTCATTCTTTTTAAAATTCTGAATTTTTGAATTATTACGTAAAATATCCCGCTCCTCTTCCGTAAGAACCCTCCAAACCTCTGACAGGCTGGTTGATATATCTATTATCTTTTTCTCCTGCTTAACCACGATTGCTCAATAACATACTTACGAAGCACAAATATACAACATGTTTTGAATTGAAAAAACGTTTCCGGGAAAATTTTTTACTTGATATTCTGCGGTCTGATGATCATAAGACCTTTTGTATGTTGGGATTGTTCCACATATTTCCGGACAGGCTGCGGATTAATAATGACCTTTTTTGCCAATGACGAAGCATGAATAAAAGTCAGTTGTCCGGCTTGGCGATATATGAATCCGACATGCGTCACATCCAATCCTTTAATATCCGTGACAAAACAAACGATATCACCATCTTTCACAACATCTTCACACGCACCTATTCCGGCGCCGGGAATAACCGAATATCCGCTCCTTTCCGAAATTTCATGTTCTTTTTTTCGCAATTTGGCTATAAATCCGGTATT
>DOZP01000327.1:4304-6891 GCA_003517945.1 Porphyromonadaceae bacterium
CCTCCTGCTTCTTTTGTCACGTCATCAACGAATCCGTTCTTTCCGTTCTCATAGATCCAATCCGTAAAATAATGCAACCGGTCGGTATAATCATTGATAATGCCGTTTCTGTATCGAATCTGTTGCAGCGTTTCACGGAAATCTTCAAAAGTCGGATGCTCCGAACTGCCGACGGTACATGAAAGAGCGAGCACCGTTTCTACAAAAGTAGTACAATCAAATTCACGCAGATTGACCACCAGTTGCTCAGGTTCTTTTTCCAATGTAGACGCCACATAAGGCCTGCCGAGAAAAAAACGCGCTGTTTCGATGACCAAATCCGCTATCACATCAGACCTGAACGGTTCCATATGACGGATGTAATCATCAAAAATAAGACGATCTTCCGTCGTATGCCCGGCACGGCACGGCGAACAGAAGAGCATAAAAGCCGGCAATAAAATGACAAATCTAAATTTTAACATAACGTATACAGCATAAAATATCGACACTCCAAACTATAAATGATAGTCATCAGCTATCATTCGAGGGAGTATTTTTTTTATCCGTTGATTTCTTATCCAGTATATCCTGTAATTTGAGCATCTCGTCCCGATACTGGGCAGCTTCAATAAAGTCCAGTTTCCGGGCGGCTTCGGTCATTTGTTTTTTCGCCCTTTCAACCGCCTTTTCAAGTTGTCCCCGATTCATATACTGCACTACGGGATCAGCTGCCAACGATGGTTCTTCTTCCACATAAGCATATGCTTCCGCCGGTTTCGGCTTCGTCTCCCCTAAAATGGACGCCGTATTTTTCACAATCTGACGAGGCGTGATACCGTGCTTTTCATTATAAGCCATTTGTTTCTCCCGGCGGCGATTCGTTTCGTCAATCGTCAGCTTCATACTCTCCGTCATGACATCAGCATAAAAAATAACCTTTCCATGAATATTACGGGCAGCACGTCCCGCCGTCTGCGTCAATGAGCGGTGTGAACGCAAAAAACCTTCCTTATCGGCGTCAAGTATGGCAACCAGCGATACCGAAGGCAAATCCAGGCCTTCACGTAAAAGATTCACGCCCACAAGTACATCAAACAAACCATTCCGTAAATCATCCATAATCCGTACACGTTCCAATGTTTCCACATCACTGTGAATATATTCGCAACGTACCCCCATACGGGTCATATAATCGGTCAGTTCTTCCGCCATACGCTTCGTAAGTGTAGTTACCAGCACTCTTTCGTCAACCTCCGAGCGCTGTTCTATTTCTTCCATCAGGTCATCGATCTGATTCAATGTCGGACGTATATCTATGACCGGATCCAGCAAGCCGGTCGGACGTATGACCTGATCTACCACCACCCCCTCGCTCTTCTCCAACTCATACTCCGCGGGAGTCGCGCTGACATAAATGGCAGTAGGCGTAAGCGTCTCAAATTCATCAAAGGTCAGCGGACGGTTATCCCGTGCCGCCGGAAGCCGGAAGCCGTATTCTACCAACGTATTTTTCCGTGAACGGTCTCCTCCGTACATGGCGCGGATCTGTGGTACTGTCACATGGCTCTCATCAACAACCAGCAAATAATCATCCGGAAAATAATCGAGCAGGCAATAAGGACGTTCCCCCTCCTTACGTCCGTCGAAGTAACGCGAATAGTTCTCTATACCGGCGCAATGTCCTAATTCCTGAATCATCTCCAGATCATAACTCACGCGTTCACGCAACCGTTTAGCCTCAAAAGGCTTACCGATACTTTCAAGAAAATCAACCTGCTTTCCCAGATCCACGGCAATCTGTCCCAGGGCGGAATGGATGCGGTCCTGTGTGGTAACGAACAGGTTCGTCGGATAAATATTCAGGCTATCCTGCTCGTCATATTCATATCCGGTTCGCGGATTAAACGATGAAATACGCTCAATTTCGTCCCCCCAGAATTCAATCCGGTAAGCCAGTCCGTCATAACCCTCTATCGCAGGATAAACATCAACCGTATCGCCGTTTACACGAAAACATCCGCTGTGAAAATCCACTTTATTATTCACATACAATGCATCTACAAAGCGTCTCAACATTTTATCCCGCGGAATATGCATCCCGCGCTTAAGATAGACCACCTGCTCTGCAAAAGCGCTCGGATCCGCCATACCATAAATACACGATACGGACGATACCACCACTACATCACGCCGCCCCGACAATAACGAAGCCGTGGCGCGCAAACGCAATTTGTCTATTTCTTCATTGATTGCCAGATCTTTTTCAATATATGTATCCGTCGTAGGAAGATATGCTTCCGGTTGATAATAATCATAATACGAAACAAAATACTCTACCGCATTACGCGGAAAAAAACTTTTAAACTCACTATATAACTGCGCCGCCAACGTCTTGTTATGACTCAGAATCAACGTCGGGCGCTGTACTTTTTCGATAACATTTGCAATCGTAAACGTCTTTCCCGAACCGGTAACCCCCAGCAATGTCTGGTAAGGCACCTTTTCGTGAAGGCCATCCACAAGCGCTTTTATTGCCTCCGGTTGATCGCCGGTAGGTTTAAATGGTGATGAAATTTCAAAATTCATTGATCCTCCTATATTTACT
>DOZP01000243.1:0-435 GCA_003517945.1 Porphyromonadaceae bacterium
TTTTTTAGTAATTGCATGCGCATTAATCAACACTGCAAATGCGCGGGAAAACAAAGTGCAAAATCCGGATACGACTGCGATTTTCAGCAAGACGGTTCATGATTTCGGAACCATATCCGCATCCGGAGGTATTTTAGCGTGCGAATTTACCGTAACGAATTCCGGCGATAAGCCACTGGTCATTACGAAAGTTTCCACAAGCTGCGGATGTGCGGCTTCGGAATGGCCCAGAGAACCGATCGGTTCCGGGAAACAGGGAGTCGTGAAGGTCATATTCGATCCCAAAGGACGCAGCGGCGAGATTCATAAATCACTAACCGTGTTTACAAACGGAAACCCGTCAAGCATCCGGTTGAAAATCAAAGGCAACATAGAAAGGACATCCGTTGTGCAATAGAAAGTTTTTTTACATGTCATTCTTATAACAGTATACCG
>DOZP01000243.1:458-3548 GCA_003517945.1 Porphyromonadaceae bacterium
GACACTACAAAACCAATTCGTCAAACAGTTTTTCGAACGTAGTATCCAGTTCGGTCGAAAAGCCGGGGTGAGGACGAGACGTTTGGATAGACGAACTACGTACGGCCGTAAGCCACCGGAAACGTTCCGGTATTTCCAATGTTGCAATGTATCCTCCGGTACTATCGCCCCGGCATATATGGTCAAATGATCTCAAATGATCACGCAATACATTGATGTCTAATTCGGACGAAAAAAGAGATAATTTTTATTCGTCTATTACATACTTCGCCCGGATATAATCCGCTTTTTTGGAGAACAGGATAATTCCCACATTGATAAATTCTTCGCGTTCTACCCGCGGGACAACACGGATAACGGCATATTCATACAGATGTCTCCCTTGCATGACGTATTTCATTTACAAATATTTCGGAATGCGTGATCCTCTCCGACAAAAATCTAACATAAGCATCTCTTATTTCAACAGGGGTTTCATCCGCTCCTTCCCATCGTAACCAGTCGTCCGGTATAAGCTCGACAAGCTCCCGTATCTTATCAGGAACCAGTATATTCCGAAATTCGCGATCCGCCTCATCCAACCGGGTCGCTTTCCGGAGAAGCGCATGGTCTTTGATGTATTTAAACGGACTTAACGCCTGCTGCTCCCGGTTTACCCACGAATGATGAAAGAATAAAGAAGCCCCATGATCAATCAACCATAGTTCACGATGCCATAACAACATATTCGTATTTTTCACCGTACGGTCTACATTTGTCAGGAAAGAATCCAGCCAAACGATCTTTGAAGCCAATAAAGGGTCTACATCATTTACCGCCACATCAAAGGTCAATGCGCCCGATAAAAAGTGTAATCCGAGATTCAATCCTCTGCTGCTCCGCAATAAGTCCTGTATCTCCTCATCACCTTCAGTCTGACCGAACGCCTCGTCCAGATTCAGAAAAACCAGCTCGGGCACGCGGAATCCCAACATACGCGCAACCTCCCCTCCTATCAGTTCGGCAATAAGCGCTTTTACTCCATGCCCTGCTCCCCTGAATTTAACAACATATTTAAAGTCATCATCGGCCTCGGCAAGTGCAGGCAACGACCCGCCCTCCCGAAGAGGCATAATATATCGTGTTACATTGACTGTCCGTAGTTCCATTTACATCAAAATCCGGTTCATTCATCCAATTCAATATACGGCATAAGCGTATTTTCTGTCAAAAATACATCATTTTCCACGTAATGCAAAATGTTATATAAAAAACGAACCACTTACAAAAGACAGCTTACTCCTGTACAATAATCCATATCTTTGAATAAAAGAACATGGTATATTCCCCTAAACTTTGCTTTCTTTGCAGGTAAAAGCTCTATTCACCTTAACAGTATAGCGGTTTATTTTGGAAAAACACATAAACAATGCGGAACAAAGTCTGATTCAGGCGCTGAAACAAGGGTCACACAAAGCATTTGATCGTATTTATCAAATGTATTCAAAACGTCTTTACGCCTATAGCCTCCAATTTACAAAATCCCCTGAAGAAGCCGAAGATATCGTACAGGATGTGTTCGTCAAAATCTGGACAAACAGGGATCATATCAGGCAAAACGAGACCTTGCGTTCATTACTTTTTATCATGGCGAAACATCATTTAATCAATGCTTACCGTTCACGACTGAACCACCCTGTCTATGAGGAATATGTAAAGTATACGGAAACATTATCCGCTGACGACGCCCATTACAATCTGGAATACAACGAATTTGCACAATATGTGCGGAGTACGATCAGAACCTTGCCGCCTACCCAGCAGAAAGTAATTGTATTATCACGTATGCAACAATTATCAAACAAAGAAATAGCAGAAAAACTTTCATTGAGCAAACAAACGGTCAAAAATCAGTTATCACTGGGGTTGAAATCCCTGAAAGATAAACTGGGCGAAGTTTCGTTTATTTTAACACTATTACTTATTAATTAAACGATTTTTATGGTACTATTTAAACAGCAAAATGTCATCACAATAAAAAGCGAATGAACAATCTGAATGCCAAATATAGAAAAGATCATTTATCATCCGGTGAGTTGTTGGAACTTCGGGAAAAAGTAAATGCAACTCCCGACAGCGAAATCGAACAGCAAATGTATGATTCCTGGATAAATGATGACATTGATACGGCTTTTGTGGAAGACAAACGAATGAACAGGATTAAAAAGAAAATTGACCTGTCTACCGGCAAAAAACGGCCAGTATTTCCATTGATCATCCGGTGGGGACAAATAGCAGCCGCTGTTTTACTACCTGTTTTCATTTTACTCACCGCCTACCTTTACAGGGAAAACAATACGATGATATCCGAAGAGATGATTGTTTCGACCGAAAAGGGAGAACGCGCCGGCATCACACTGCCGGACGGAACGGTCGTTTACCTGAATTCGAATTCCAGATTAGGATATACGCCTAAAAAGTACAACAAAAAAGAACGAAAGATAAATTTCGGCGGCGAAGGTTTTTTTCAGGTTTACCGGAACAAAGAGATTCCTTTTCTTATTGACGCAAAAGGACTACAGGTCAAAGTGCTGGGAACAACATTCAACCTCTCCGTACGTAAGCGTAACAACACCGCAGAATTGACATTGGAAGAAGGTAGCGTACTTTTAACATCTACCAAAAGCAACAAAAATGTGACGCTCAGGCCCGACGAAAAGGCGATACTTGATCAGCTTACCGGCGAAATAACCGTTATTTCCGAAAGCAACATAAAAAATTCGTCGGCATGGCGTCGCGGAGACATGACTTTCCGGAATACCCATTTATCCGATATCATCAACATGATCGAAGAAAACTACAACGTCAGCATCGAAATACAGTGTAAAGACCTTCTCAACGACGGATTTACAGGAACCTTACCCTTATCGGATCTGAATGAAGTACTGGAAGTAATCGAAAAATCCTATCATTTAAAAGCGGAAATAACCGGAAAGAAAATAGTATTGAAAAATAATTAGGTAATAAAACAGCACACATTTCTAATGTGCTTACAGGGCGAAAGATTGTTTGACTGGCAGACTACAGGTAATAAAAGCCTGTAGTCTGCTT
>DOZP01000018.1:0-1393 GCA_003517945.1 Porphyromonadaceae bacterium
GCTCTACCAACTGAGCTACTGCCGCATTTTTACCGGGTGCAAAGTTAATGAAAAAAAGAAAGAACCCGGAAATAATTACGACAAATTTTAAAATAATGATCCGACGCCGATCAGCTATGCCTGCCGGTTGTATGATTTTTTAATCGCAAACCTACAAGGATTTTATCTGGGAGTATGGAAATATATTCCTAACTTTGCAAACAAAAGTAACAATGATGGAAAAATTAACTTTGATAAAAGTCGGCGGCAAAATTGTTGAAGAAGAGAATACGTTGAACCATCTGCTGAACGATTTTTCTGAAATAAAGGGTGCGAAAATACTTGTGCACGGCGGCGGACGCCTGGCTACCGGCATGGCCGAACGACTCGGGGTGGAGAGCAAGATGGTAGACGGACGGCGCATAACAGATGCGGAGACATTACGTATCGTCACGATGGTTTATGCCGGATTGGTCAATAAAAATGTGGTAGCGCGCCTCCAGGCGTTAGGAGTAAATGCTATCGGACTGACGGGGGCAGACATGAATGTAATGCGCTCCGATAAACGTCCTGTTAAAACAATTGATTACGGTTTCGTCGGTGATGTAAAAGAAGTCAATGCCGGGGCTCTCACCATGTTGCTCAAAAACGGTTACATTCCCGTATTATCTCCCCTGACACACGACAAAAAGGGAAATCTGCTGAACACCAATGCTGATACCATTGCCGGAGAGGCTGCCAAAGCGCTGGCCGCATTCTTTGATGTGACTCTGATCTTTTGTTTCGAAAAAAGCGGGGTCTTACTTGATGAGCATGACGACAACAGTGTGATCCCCCGGATAAACCGGAAAATGTTTGAAGAATATACAAGTAACGGCATCATTCAGGGGGGAATGATTCCCAAACTGGAAAATTCATTTCAGGCTATAGAAGCCGGCGTTAAGCAGGTTATAATAACAAAAGCGTCTGAGATAAATGAAAACAAAGGAACCGTCATTTCCAATGAATAAGATAACATTTCGGTATTTGAAATACATACAAATAATCAAACCCTAAGGATGAAACTTTCAGATAGAACCCTTTATTTATCAACCGGCATCTATTTGTTGTTGTTTTTACTGTTTTGCTCCTGTACGCCGCCGGCAAACACCTTTTCCGAATTAGAGAAAGGCTTCGTCACTCCTCCGGATTCCGCCCGCCCCGGCGTATACTGGTACTTCATGGATGGAAATCTTTCCGGAGAAGCCATGACAAAAGACCTGGAGTCAATGAAAAAAGCGGGTATCGGTCATGTGGTATACCTCGAAGTAAACGTAGGAGTACCGCGTGGTTCCGTAGATTTTCTCGGCCCGGAATGGAAAGAGCTATTTAAACATGCGGTGAAAGAATGTGAACGGTTAGGCATAGCGATCAC
>DOZP01000018.1:1488-5160 GCA_003517945.1 Porphyromonadaceae bacterium
AAACGTCCGTTCTTCGGAGAAGGCGGATTCACGCCACAGGTCCGGAAACAATGGGAAGATTACTATGAAGATGTTGCCGTACTGGCCTTCCCTACCCCTCCGGAACAGGGTACGATCTCCGATTCCGAAGAAAAAGCGCTGTATTACCGTGCGCCGTACAGCTCACAACCCGGCGTCAAACAATACCTCCCAACGGCAGCCGGTTATGGCTCCCCATCCGCTTCGGAAGCGATACAACAAGATAAGATCATTGATCTCACAAACCTGCTGAAGGATGACGGTTCCATCGAATGGGACGTGCCGGAAGGTAAATGGACGGTCATGCGTTTCGGCAGCCGTAACAACGGAGCCGTAACACGCCCCGCTCCCTTACCGGGGGTCGGACTCGAGGCTGATAAATTCGACACAACCGCTTTAAATGCCCACCTGGATAAATTTACCGGAGAGCTATTCCGGACAATCGGCACACGGGATCAGAACTTACCCGGAGGACTTAAAATGTTACACATGGACAGTTGGGAAATGGGAGCGCAAAACTGGACACAACAGTTCAGGGAAGAATTTACCCGTCGCAGGAACTACGATCCGCAACCGTTCTATCCGGTTTATGCCGGTATGATTGTCGGGAGCCGCGAGATCAGCGAGCGGTTCCTGTGGGATTTGCGATTGACATCACAGGAGCTTGTGCTGGAAAAACATGCAGGGCATATTAAAGAATACGGACGCCGCCATGGCTACGGATTGTCGATTGAGCCGTATGATATGAACCCGGCAGCCGATCTCGAACTGGCCGTTACGGCAGATATGCCGATGTGCGAATTCTGGAGTGCCGGATACGGATTCAACACCTCTTTTAGTGCGATAGAAGGCACGTCGGCTGCACATCTGATCGGACAACCGGTCGTCCCGGCCGAAGCGTTTACGGCGCACCTGGATGGTTGGCGGCAACATCCCGGCTCAATGAAAAACCAGAGTGACTGGGCTTTTGCTTCCGGAATCAACCGCCTGGTCTATCATACGTTTCAGCATCAGGCGCTGAACGACAGTTTGCGTCCGGGAATGACCATGGGACCTTACGGAGTACATTGGGACCGGAATCAAACCTGGTGGCCGATGGCCGATGCATACCATCGTTATGTTTCACGCTGCCAATTCATGCTGCAACAGGGAAGAACGGTTGCCGATATCCTCTACCTGACGCCTGAAGGCGCTCCTCACGTATTCCGCGCTCCGGAATCAGCTTTGGAATCCGAACTCCCGTTTCTCCCCGACCGGAAGGGATATAATTTCGACGGTTGCCCTCCGGGCATGTTACACCGGGCATTCGTAAAAGACAATCGGATCGTATTTCCGGGAGGCGCTTCATACCGGCTTCTTGTGTTACCGGATTTCGAAACAATGACGCCCGGTCTGCTGCAAAAAATTAAAGAACTGGTCTATGAAGGAGCCACCGTGATCGGCTTGCCTCCGTCAAAATCACCCGGATTAACCAATTATCCGGCTTGTGATAACGAAGTCCGGACGATAGCGAAAGAACTGTGGGGACATCCCGAAATTCCTGCCGGACTGACCACTCAATCTTTCGGAAGCGGTAAAATTATATGGGGAACGGAGTTAAGAGAAAAAACAGACAACCTGTATCCGCATTATGATATAACGGCGAAAATACTGGCTGAGATGAACGTTCCGGAAGATTTTGCCGCCAACGTTCCGGTTCGTTATACACACCGGACCCTGCCGGATTGTGATCTCTATTTTGTTGCAAACCGGACGGAGAAAAATATAAAAGACGAATGCCGGTTCCGTATCACAGGTAAAACGCCGGAATTATGGGACCCGATAACCGGCGAAACAAGATTCTTACCCGAATTTTCACAGCGCAACGGAACAACTGTGATTCCGCTTGAATTCGGACCTTATGAAAGCTATTTCATTGTATTCAGGAACCACCAACGCGGCGGTAAAGGCAAAAATTTCACATCAAAAACGATGCTTGACACACTCAGCGCTCCATGGGAAGTATCCTTTGACCCGGCATGGGGAGGGCCTGCAAAGATCTCTTTCGAAAAACTGACGGACTGGACACAGCATCCGGATCCGGGAATCAACTATTATTCCGGAACAGCCGTATACAGGCAAAAATTTAACTTACCCGGTGATATAAACGGAACCCTCTATTTAGACCTCGGAAAAGTAAAAAACATGGCGCGCATACATATCAACGGTAAAGAAGCCGGAACGTTATGGACGGCTCCCTGGCAACTGGATATCACTGACTTTGTCAAGCAGTCTGATAATGAGCTGGAAATAGAAGTAGTCAACCTGTGGCCCAACCGGTTAATCGGAGACGAACAACTACCCGACGACGGCATACAAAACCATCAATGGCCCGAATGGTTGCTAAAAGGCGAAGCGCGTAACAGCGGACGTTATACTTTTACCACCTATAAACATTATACCAAAGATTCCCCGCTCCTGGAATCCGGATTAATCGGACCGGTAACGATTCAAATGAAGAATACGGACTAAAGTCATGTACAGACATAACCGTCTGTATCCATAGGATATGAGATTTTATTCATTACAAAATTTTAATAGTATGAAAAACGTATTTTTATGCACATTGTTGTTTTTGTTTTCACTAAACAGCATGGATGCGCAGGAAAGACCTTCCTGGGCTAAAGAAACAAAAGAAGAAAAAGAGAAACGGATGGCATGGTGGACGCACGACCGGTTCGGTATGTTCATACACTGGGGCATCTATTCCCTGCCGGCCAGGCATGAATGGGTGCAATTGTATGAAAAGATTCCCGGCGCCGACTACAAAAAATATTTCGACCATTTTGATCCGGATCTGTATGACCCAAAAGAATGGGCGGCCAAAGCCAAAAAAGCCGGCATGAAATATGTGGTCATTACAACGAAACATCACGACGGATTTTGTATGTGGGATACCAAACATACCGACTACAAAGTAACCAACACACCTTATGGAAAAGACCTGATAAAACCGTTGGTCGAAGCGTTCCGGGCAGAAGGAATACGGGTTGGCTTTTATTATTCGCTGATTGACTGGCATCATCCGCATTTTGCTCTCGACCAACGCCATCCGCCTGTGCCGACCGATCCGGAAGAACGAAAAAAAGAAAATGCGAAACGCGACATGAGCATATATCAAAAGTACATGAAAGACCAACTAAGGGAACTCCTGACCGAATTCGGACGTATCGATGAACTCTTCATGGATTTCTCCTATCCCGGCGAAAACGGAAAGGGGCATAAGGATTGGGATTCGGAAGGACTGATGAAACTGATACGCGAACTCCAGCCGCATATTATTGTGGATAACCGGATGGACCTGGATCATACCGACTGGGGATGGGATTTTGCTACGCCCGAACAATTCATGCCGCGGGAATGGCCTACTGTCCGGGGTGAAAAAGTTCCCTGGGAAACCTGCCAGACGTTTTCCGGTTCGTGGGGATATTACCGGGACGAATATACCTGGAAGAGCGTACATCAGTTAGTCGTTATGCTGGTCGAAACCGTAAGCAAAGGAGGCAATTTATTACTGAATGTAGGCCCTACTGCACGCGGCGTGTTCGACGACCGGGCAAATGAACGCCTGGAAGGACTTGGAAGATGGATGAAATTTCATAGCCGTTCCATCTA
>DOZP01000018.1:5168-13971 GCA_003517945.1 Porphyromonadaceae bacterium
GCCTGATGACCTATAATCCGGCAACAAAACGCTTATATATCCACGTACTTGAATGGCCCTTCAAATCACTGCACCTACCGGGATTCAAAGATAAATTCAACTATGTGCAATTATTGAACGACGGTTCGGAAATCAAATTCAGAACACAGTCACAAAAAGGCAGTCATACAACCGAAACATCCGGCGAAAACGATGTAATCCTTTCACTTCCGGTCGAATGTCCCAATGTGGAAGTCCCCGTGATCGAACTATTTTTAAAGTAAATATATTCAGGCTTGCAGAGAAAATTATGTGCGTCATACGAAAAAAAAGAGAACTTTTGTAAAGTTCTCTTTTTTTTCGTAATGGACTTAGTTAATAAGTTGTAAATTTTTTATTTTACAACTTTTGCAATCCTGCGCCGGGTTTAAATTTAACCACTTCACGAGCCGGAATGTTAATTGTTTTTTTTGTTTTCGGATTAATGCCTTTACGAGCAGCTTTCTTAACAACAGAAAAAGAACCGAAACCTAATAAAGAGACTTTCTCACCTTTTTTTACTGCCTCTTCCACTGTTTCAAAGAAGGCTTCTACTGATTTTTTCGCGTCAATTTTGGAGAGTCCTGTCTTTTCAGCAACTGCACCAACAAAATCTTTCTTGTTCATAGAAAATAAATTTTAATTAGTAAACATATTATGATATGGAAAACCTCTACATCCCAATTTTATCGGCGGTAAAGATAAACTTATTTTCGAAATCATGCAATCTTTTAGTTCTTTTTTTACTTGAAACACATGTTTTTCAGCATAAGAAATAAGAACAATATCATTTTTTTCGTACTTTTGCCATCTGGATAAAAAAACAACAGATGAATCAACGTAATTACAATCCATACCTGAATATTCCCGTAGTAACCAAAAACCTGATTATTATCAATGCGCTTTTCTGGTTAGCTATGATTATCATGACAAAACTGAACCTGACAGAGATGTTAGGACTTCATTATCCGGCATCCCGGGGATTCCGCCTTTACCAGATTGTAACTTACATGTTCATGCACGGTTCATTTACGCACCTGTTTTTCAATATGTTTGCCGTATACATGTTCGGACGTATCCTCGAATCGACCTGGGGTTCCAAGAGATTCCTGACCTACTATATGATAACGGGTATCGGCGCCGGACTGATCAATATCTTAGTGGCATATATACGAATAAAAGCGATTGAACCCAACCTGAGCCCGGATGTACTGGCAGAAATATACCGGGACGGCTATGGAATCATTAAACAGGGAATGAATTATACGGATCCGCTTCGCGGACAATTAAACATTTTAATAAATACAACCACCGTAGGTGCATCGGGCGCCGTATTCGGAATCCTGCTTGCATTCGGCATGCTGTTTCCCAATATGCCATTATACATCATCCCTTTCCCTTTTCCGATAAAAGCGAAATACCTGGTCATTGGCTACGGAGTGATAGAACTTTTCGCCGGTTTTGCCAATTTCAGCTTTGATAATGTTGCTCACTTCGCCCACCTCGGAGGTATGCTGTTTGGCATCATTCTTGTTCTATATTGGAGAAAAAAAGACAGAGACAATGGGAGGTATTTTTACTGAAATAAAACGCCGGTTTGATGCCGGATCCATCTTAGCTAAATTCATCTATATAAATACAGGTGTCTTTATCATTATCAGGCTGTTGATTATTATCATGCACCTTTTCATGAAAGAAACGCCGTTTCTTGAGTATATTCAGATGCCCTCATCGTGGTGGTTATTGATACGCCGCCCATGGACAATCCTGACCTATATGTTCATACATTTTGATCTCCTGCATATACTCTTTAATATGCTATGGCTATACTGGTTCGGAAAAATATTCCTTCAGTTTTTTAACGGACGCCAGTTAGGAGGATTGTATGTTTGGGGAGGTATTGCGGGAGGAATCCTGTTCATTCTTTCTTATAATATCTTTCCATTTCTAAAACAATATGCCGATAACAGCTTTCTGATCGGAGCTTCCGCTTCGGTAATGGCGATCATGTTTGCCGTTTCATTTTACCGGAAAGACTATATGATCAATCTCTTTCTGTTAGGACGTATAAAACTCATCTACCTGGCGATCGGAGTCTTTCTGCTCGACCTGATTGCCATCACCTCAGAAAATGCCGGCGGGCATATCGCCCATATAGGAGGAGCATTACTCGGTATATGCTATGCTCACCAATATAAAAATGGAAAGGATATCACTAATTTCATAAACCGGATGATTGATAAATTTGTAAATTTCATAACCCATAAACCTTCTTTCAAAGTCTACCGGAAAACCACCGGAAAACAGAGCCGGAAACCGGAAAACCACCGGCCGGAAACAGACGATGAATACCGCCGCAGAAAGAATGAAGAAAATCGGACGATTGATGAAATATTAGATAAACTGAAACATTCGGGATATGAAAGCCTCTCGGCGGAAGAAAAAAAGAAACTATTCGATGCAAGCAAAAAATAAAAAAATGCAATGGATAGCTTCCTTCAGGCTGCTATTCCATTCTTTTTTTGCTTCACTAAACATTTTCTTAGTGATATTCCTCATTGCATCCGCCTATTCCGACATGATATCACCGGAGAAATATATTCTGTTCGCCTATCTCGGCCTCATTTTTCCGGTTCTTTTAGTTATCAACATCTGCTTTTTCATCTATTGGATCATCCTGAAAAAATGGCTAATGATCTTTATCCTGACACTAACATTTGCAGCATGCTGGATTCCTTTTTCAAACTACTGTCCTTTCCATATAAAAACGGAAATATTACCACAGGACAATATGATAAAAATACTTTCCTATAATGTAATGAGCTTCGCCTATAAAAACCACACCAAGGAATCACCGAATAAAATTATACAATACATTGCGGATTCGGACGCCGATATTGTTTGCCTGCAGGAATATATGGTGAGCGAACGCGCCAACCTGATGAATTCCAAAGATGTTGCCAATGCATTACCCATGTATCCCTATATAGCGGAAATCATTTTTTCTTCACCGAAAAAACGCTATAAATACGGACTTGCGGTATTATCCAGATTCCCGATCACCAAATCACGAAAAATCGACATCTCATCAGCCTACAACGGAGCATCGGTACATGAAATAAACGTAAAAGGCAAGAATATCGTAGTATTCAACAATCATTTGGAATCATTCAAACTGACCGCAGAAGACCGTTCCAGATATTCGGATGTGATTATGCACGGAAACCTGGAATCATTCGACGATCTACGCAGCTCTATCCGGCAAAAGCTGGGTCAGACCTTTCGTATACGTGCCCGACAGGCAGAAATTATTGCCGACGAGATACGGAAAATGAACGGTTACTATACAGTTGTATGCGGAGATTTCAACGACACTCCCATCTCTTATGTGCATCGCACCATACAAGGTCCGCTTGCAGATGCATACGCCGAATCCGGATTTGGCCTGGGCATATCTTATAACCAGAACTTTTTTCTGTTCCGCATAGACTACATTTTACATTCACCCAGTATGCTGCCATACAACTGCCGTATTGATACACGCGTTAAGTTATCCGACCATTACCCCATCCATTGCTATCTGAAATTATACTAAAATTTATTTTGTATTGCACGCAACTTGTATTATCTTTGCCCGGTATTTAATTTTACGAAAGAGTGGATCTAATCGTAGAACAAGGTAACACAAAGCTAAAAATAGCGGTATCCGACTGTGGAAAGATTGTTTCTTCAACCTGCTTGGATAGGGATGAAATATCCGCTGTCAGAGATGTCATTGAGCAATATCATCCGGAACAGGGAATCATATCTTCAGTAGCCGACACGAACGAATCATTAGTCGTTTATTTAAAGGAACGTCTAAAGTATCTTTTGCGGTTGGAAGAACATACGCCGGTACCCATTCGTTTGGAGTACGAAACAAAAGAAACATTAGGAAAAGATCGGATTGCTGCTGCTGTTGGAGCGAACTATTTACAACCGGAACGCAACTTGTTGGTGATTGACGCCGGAACGGCTATTACGTACGAAGTTATCGAATCTTCCGGTGTTTATAAAGGTGGTAACATATCACCCGGTTTGACAACCCGTTTTCGTGCGCTTAATCAATTCACGGAACGATTACCTTTAGTACAAGAAAAAGAGAATGTACCGCTTATCGGCACAAGTACCGAATCTGCGATTTTGGCAGGCGTAGTGAACGGGATTGTTTATGAAATGGACGGATGTATTGATATGCTAAAGGCAAAATACGGCAACATTTTCGTTTTTTTAACAGGAGGCCACTCTTTTTATTTTGAAAGACGGCTTAAAAATCACATCTTTGCAGACGCAAATTTGGTTTTAGTTGGTTTAAACAGAATATTAGAATATAATGCAGAAAAGAATTAATCTGATGGTTGTATCAGGACTTTTGTCATTTTCCGCCCTTTTCCTGACGGCGCAAAACAGCACAAATTCTCCTTATACGCGTTATGGATATGGAGAATTGGCCAACCGCTCATTCGGAGCAGGCAGGTCTATGGGAGGGGTTGGAATCGGATTGCGTTCATCCAAACAGGTTAATCCGATGAATCCTGCATCCTATTCGTGCATGGACTCCATGACGTTCCTTTTTGACTTCGGAGCTTCCACCCAGTTGTCTTGGTATAACGACGGGACAAATAAGCAAAACAACGTAAACGGAAATGTCGAATACATGGCCATGCAGTTTCCGCTTCACCGGCGGATTGCAATGAGCGCCGGATTATTACCATACTCACATGTGGGATATGATTTCAGAAATATAAATACTTCCGGCGAACAGGTGTACCAGGAAACATTTACCGGGACAGGAGGATTAAACCAATTGTACGCCGGATTGTCTATGGATATATGGAAGAAGCGTCTTTCCATTGGTGCTAATATTAATTATATGTTTGGCTCCATTAGTCATCAGGCGATAACCCAGTACAGTTCATCAAATGCGACAAATGTCAGGAACCAGAAAGAGTATAAATTCAGTGATGTCACATTTGATATAGGATTGCAGTACACACATCTGCTAAGCAAAACGGAACATTTCGTTTTGGGACTTACATACGCACCGAAAAAACGGCTGAACAATGATACATACGAAATCATAGAAAGTTCAGAAAGCGTAATTGATACCATAACCGGCAGATCGTTTGACACGCCGACGGGATACGGTATAGGCCTATCGTATACAAAGAACAATAAGTGGATTATCGCCGCCGATTTTTCCTATCAGGAATGGAAAAAAGCGATGTTTGAAGGAAAAAGCGACGGCTTTAAAAATCGTTCGAAAGTAAATGCGGGCCTTGAATACATCCCCAACTTATATTCGCGGCCGTTTCTTAACCGTGTAAGATACCGGATGGGCGTAAGCTATTCCGATTCGTATATTCAGGTAAACGGTAACGGCTATAAAGAATACGGGGCAACTGTCGGGTTCGGATTTCCGATCAGTGATGCGCGCTCTTTTATCAACGTATCTTTCGAATATATGAAAATAAGTCCGAACGCAAAAGTCATGATTGACGAGAATTATCTGAAGATGACATTGAGCTATACATTTAACGAGTATTGGTTCTTTAAGAGAAAAGTGGATTAGATTGTAAAACAACTTAAATTTATAAAATATGAAGAGCAAGGTTTTTATTATTTTAGCATTAAGTGCATTCATAGCAACAAGCATGAACGCACAAAAAGGTGTAGACAACGGAACACAATACGGTTCGGGCGAAGACAGCATACGCTGCCTTACCAATATCAGCCTGTTTATTCCATACGCTAAATCCGGAAATTTCAAAGATGCATATCCTTTCTGGAAAATCGTATATGATGAATGTCCGGCATCTACTAAAAACATTTACAGCTATGGCGTTGACATCATAAACTGGCAAATATCACAGGAAAGCGATGCCGCAAAAAAAGAGGCGCTTATCAACGATTTGATGAAATTATATGATGATCGCGTTAAATATTTCGGAGATGACAATCGCTACGGAAAAGATTGGATTGTATCACGTAAAGCGCAAAACTATAACCAACTCAAAGGGGAAGATACAGATCCTGCCGTCATATACAAATGGACCGGAGAAGTTGTAGATGAATTTAAGGAAAAAACCGAACCGTTGGCTGTCTCTCTGTATATGTTTGCTTCATTCAAACTGATGCAAGACGATATGGAGAAGTATAAGGCGCAATACGTCAACGACTTCCTGAAAAGTTCCGCCATACTTGATGCACAAATAGCGGCTGCAAAAGCGGCTAATAATGCAAAAGATGAAGAAAATATCCTGGCAAGAAAAGTCGAAATTGAAAAGAACTTCGCATTAAGCGGCGCAGCCGATTGCGAAACCCTGCAAAGTATATATGGCTCTAAAGTGGAGGAAAATAAAGCGAATGCCGACTTCCTAAAAGAAACATTGACATTACTCCGCCGGGTGAACTGCAGAGAGATAGACGTATTTTTCGCTGCGTCCGAATATATGCACAAAATTGAACCTACGGCAGAATCTGCAATGGGACTTGGTAACAAAGCGTTCAGAGAGAAAGATTATGCAACGGCTGAAAAATACTATGATGAAGCAATCAATATAAGTGACAACGCTGAAATAAAAGCGGAATTATATTATGCCATGGCAGTAATGGCGCAACAGCAAAACAACTATATCAAAGCAAAGCAGCTCAGCCTTAAATGTCTGGCGGAAAACCCGAATTACGGACGCGCCTATGTATTAATCGCGACATGTTACGCATCCGGAGCGAGAAACATATTCCCGGATGACCCCGTTCTGACAAAATGTGTATACTATGCGGTAGTAGACAAGCTTGAAAGAGCGCGTCAGGTAGACCCGTCTGTTGCGGAAGAAGCCGGAAAATTAATCAGTACGTACAAACAATATTATCCGACGAAAGAGGAAATATTTATGCACCCGGGAGTTGAAACAGGAGAATCGTTCTCCATCGGAGGATGGATCGGTGAAACGGTAAAAATCAGATAAATACGATCTCTATTCCGTATCAT
Source organism: Porphyromonadaceae bacterium (assembly GCA_003517945.1). Classification (GTDB taxonomy): domain Bacteria; phylum Bacteroidota; class Bacteroidia; order Bacteroidales; family Tannerellaceae; genus Tannerella. The sequence goes on from DOZP01000018.1 coordinate 12,217, forward strand.
GAGTTCTTTTCAGATAAACCCACTAAAAGGCATGGCAATCGTTTTGACAGCGGTTGCTGTGTCTTTCTGTTTTTTCGCTTCGTGTGCCGGAGACAAAAAAGAAATAGTGGAAGTCACGTTCGATCCCGAAACTTCATATACCCGGAAAGAGACAAACGTCGAAACACTCGTATCAGACTCCGGATTCACACGATATAAAATTATAACCGACACATGGCTTGTCTTCGACAAAGCATCCGAACCATACTGGTATTTCCCCGATGCCGCATACCTTGAAAAATTCGATACGATTTTTAATGTAGAACTCCGCGCCCGGGCGGATACAGCCCGTTATTATCAACGCCGCGGCCTATGGCGGCTGGATGGTAATGTTGATATTTCCAACGCAGACGGCGTACAGTTTGAAACTTCCCAACTTTTCCTGGATCAGAGCAAAGGAATATGTTATTCGGATTCATTTATAGTCGTTACAAAAGGGGAAGACGTAAACACAGGTATCGGATTTTGGTCGAATATGGATATGCGTGAATATGAAATATATAATTCGACGGCAGGCCTTACTGTCGAAATGCAACGCCACAGACAAAAAACGGATTCTATTTCCACAGACTCAACAAACATTCTCTCCAACCATCCTCCTTCCGACATAAAAGAAAATAAATAAAGCAAATACCCGGAAAAAAAAGATTTTTTTTTATGTACGTTTTTATTTTTTTTATACCTTTGTGCCCTTAAATAAGAGCATCTTATACCACTTAAAGTGTAAGATGTTGATTGATTGAATATTAATTATAATTTTAAATATAGAATGGCAACACTGGAAAAAATCAGGAAAAAAGCGGGTCTTCTGGTCACCGTTGTAGGGATAGCCTTATTTGCTTTTATTATAGGAGACCTTTTGAATTCAGGATCTTCTTTTCTTAACCGGAACCAGAACAACGTGGTAGTCGTTAATGGTAATGCGGTAGATTATCAGGACTACATGGCGCGCGAAAATGAATTGACGGAAGTATACCAGATACAGATGGGAACATCGACGCTCAATGAAAATTATACCAATCAGATCCGCCAGGTCGTTTACGAAGATATCATCATGGAAAATATCCTGGAACCGCGTCTGGAAAAACTGGGTATGCATATCACTTCCGAAGAGATGACGGATATGGTGGAAGGTGAAAACATTTCGCCTGTATTGCTCCAGTTGCCGATGTTCCAAAACCAGCAAACCGGAACTTTCGACCGGAATGCCATTATAAATTTCCTGAACCAGATAAAAAATATTGACGGCTTTCCGGAAGCCACGCAAGCACAGTTAATGCCATACAAGACGCTGTGGATGTTCTGGGAAAAAAACATCAGACGTAACCGTATGACGGAAAAGTATTTGACATTACTGAATAAAGCGGTCGTAGCTAATTCGCTCGAAGCAAAAGACGCATTCAATAATTCCGCAGAGAGTTCCGATATTACATATGTAATGGAACCATTCTCCAGTATAGCGGATACTACGGTTGTAATACCGGCTTCGGAAATTGAAAAACTCTATCAGGAACGCAAGGAAATGTTCCGCCAAAGTGAAACATGCGTTATTGATTATATTGCAGTCGATATAGCTCCCAGCCAGGAAGACTATAATAAAATGGCAAAAGAAATGGATGCCATAAGAGCGGAATTGGAAACAACAGATAATGTAGCGGCCCTCACAAACGAAAAGTCCGAACGTAAATACATGAATGCATTCTTTTCCGTAAGCGG
>DOZP01000018.1:14089-14639 GCA_003517945.1 Porphyromonadaceae bacterium
ACGGGCTACTGAAGCGGAAAGCAAAGCGTATGCAGACAGTTTATTGAATGTAATAAAAAATGGGGCGGACTTTACCGAAATCGTAAGAGCTCACTCTGTAGACCAACTGGCCGAAAATAACGGCGAAATGGGATGGCTCACAGAAGCAGGGGCATTACAGGGCCTCAATGAAGAGTTTAAAAAAACCGTATTCTCACTGCCCGTTGGTCAAAGCGCAATTGTTAAATCAACTTACGGATATCATATCGTAAAAGTAACCGACAAAACGAAAAATGTACCGAAATACAAAATTGCCGACATACAATATACTGTTACCCCCAGTTCCGCTACACGCAGCCAGTTATACAACTCGCTGAATCAGTTCATCGCCAATAACAACAGTACGGAAAAAATCGAAGCGACCGCAAAAGAAAACGGATATAACCTGGTTTCAAATACACGCGTTTACAAAACGGATATGTCAATCGGTAATGTTACCGGAGCGCGCCAGGTGGTCCGCTGGGCATTTAATAACAAAAAAGGCCAGATTTCCGATATTAACGAATGTGAC
>DOZP01000018.1:14663-18888 GCA_003517945.1 Porphyromonadaceae bacterium
ACTCCACAATTAAAAGCAGAGCTTGCGGCAAAGAAAAAAGGAGAAGAAATCGCAACAGGTCTGAAAGCTAAAAATCTGTCATCAATAGATGCTTATGCGAATGCTATGTCTGCGACCCCCGATACGGTCAAATTTATCACTATGGCCACCACACGCATTACGAACATAGGTGTCGAACCGAAGTTGAATGCGCTTATATCAATGTCCCCGCTGAATAAGGTAAGTGATCCGGTTGCCGGCGACAATGGCGTTTATGTATTTGAGGTAATCAATCGTACGAATGACAACAACCCGTATGATGAGAAACAGCAAAAAAGCATGATTGAAGCGAATAACTCCTACCGGATAGGTAATATGGTAATACGTTACATGCAACAGGAAGCCGATATCGAAGATAATCGCATCCGTTTTTATTAATCACCCTATATCAAAGCAATAAAAAACTGTCGTTCAATACCTATTGTGCGACAGTTTTTGTTATCATCCGAAAAAAAAATGAAGACCGAAGACCGGCTCCGGCCAAACAAAGGGCGCTTGTTGGGGATGACTCTCAACGAACTGAAAGCAGTCGCATCCCATGTATCATTACCCGGCTACACCGCCAAACAACTTGCCGACTGGCTTTACAAAAAGAAAGTCACTTCCATTGACGAAATGACGAACATATCAGTCGTCAAACGCAGATTACTGGCCGAACAATATGAAATCGGCGCTATCCCTCCGTCCGAAGCCGCTAATTCGTCGGACGGAACAGTGAAATACCTGTTTACAACCGGAGACGAAAACCGTTCCGTTGAATCCGTCTATATTCCGTCAAAAGACAGGTCAACCCTCTGTGTTTCATCACAGGTCGGTTGCAAGATGAATTGCCTGTTCTGTATGACGGGCAAACAAGGTTTCTCAGCACAACTTACGGCTAATGAAATCCTGAACCAGATACAATCCGTGCCGGAAAACGAAATGCTGACAAATATTGTATTTATGGGCATGGGAGAACCGTTTGACAACACAGATGAATTATTCAAGGTGCTTGAAATATTAACCGCCCCGTATGGTTATGCGTGGAGTCCAAAACGAATTACCGTATCCACCATCGGAATCATACCCGGCCTGAAGCGATTCCTGAATGAAAGCAGTTGCCACCTGGCTATAAGCCTTCATTCGCCATACCATGAAGAAAGATTATCACTGATGCCCGTTGAAAAAGCGTATCCCATAGACAGCGTCATCGACTTGTTGCATTCGTATGATTTCTCACACCAGAGAAGGATCTCATTCGAATACATCCTGTTCGAAGGAATCAATGATTCCGAACGTCACGCAAAAGACTTGGCCCGTTTACTGAAAGGGATCTCCTGCCGTGTAAATCTGATACACTTCCATACGATCCCCGGTGTAAAACTGAAAAGCAGCAATGAAAGAAAAATGGAATTATTCAGGGATTTATTAAATGCAAACCGTATTACATGTACAATACGCACTTCAAGAGGAGAAGATATTTTTGCCGCATGCGGTATGCTATCTACCGCAAAAAATAACAAAAAATAATTCTCTTTCTCCTATTATGTGCTATATTTGTACAATAATTTTTGTACAATAATCATACATACTAAAAAATGATCGATATGAAACCTATCATTATCATTACATTACTATCCCTGATAGTAGGATTGAACGCATGCGGATCCGGATCCGGCTCTTCCACCACTTCACGCGCGACAGGTATTGCTTATGAAGTTGTTGTTGTGATGGATAAAGCAGCATGGGACGGAACAACAGGTATTGCCGTAAAAGAAGAACTAACCTCTCCCGTACCTTTTCTGCCTCAAGAGGAATCTTCAATGAGGATTACATATGTAAGGCCGGATCTGTTCGATGGTCTGTTACGATATGTCCGGAATATTTTGATCGTAAATATTGACAAGAATAGCTATACAAAAGTATCGGTGATGAAAGAACCCGATAAATGGGCCAACGGGCAAATTGTGCTCTATCTCAACGCACCGGACGGACAAACCCTCGAAACATTCCTGACGGAAAACCCACGCATCCTCGTAGATTATTATACCAAGGAAGAAATGAAGCGCACAAGCGAATTTCTGTATAAAACGTATAGTCCCGTCGTAATGGAAAAAGTAAAAGAAAAATTCGGCATTACATTAAATGCGCCTTCAGACATAGTTTCATTCAAAGATTCAATGGATTGTCTCTGGTTTTCAAACGACGTCCCCGTCGGACGTATGGACCTGATTGTTTACAGTTTTCCGTTTACGGATAAAAATACGTTCACGCTTGATTATCTGATCGCCAAACGTGATTCGGTTGCTAAACACATGATTCCGGGCGCTTTTCCAGGCTCTTATATGTCAACAGAAAAACGCGTCGTAGATTATTCCGCAACCACACTACACGGTAAATATTGCGGAATCTTGCGCGGATTGTGGCGTATGGAAGGCGGGGACATGATGGGGGGGCCGTTCGTAAGCTACGCCCGGGTAGATGAGAAAAACAAACGCGTCATTGTAACGGAAGGTTTTGTTTTTGAACCGCAAAAAGAGAAAAAGAATTATATCCGCCGTCTTGAAGCTGCATTACAAACGACGCGTTTCCCTGATGAACAACAGGAGGAGACCGGCCAAACAGAGGTAGCGGAAGATGAAAAAAAGAACGAATAAATATGGAAGAAAGACTTATTAAGGTAGGAATTTCACAAGGTGACCCCAACGGCATTGGTTACGAAGTTATCCTAAAATCATTTGCCGACCCGAGACTATTTGAACTTTGTATACCGATCTTGTACGGATCCGCTAAGATAGCTTCATTTTACAGTAAGTTATTGGAAGAAGGAGATATCACACCTCCGGAAATCTGTGTGATACAGGATGCGCATAAAGCCGTTCAGGGAAAACTGAATCTGATACGTTGTGTTGACGACAGTGCTCCGGCAGAACCGGGACGGTCGACCGAAGCCGGAGGAAAAGCGGCGCGTCAATCCCTGGAAGCCGTTGTGACAGACCTGAAAAAAGGTTCTGTTCATGCACTATTAACAGCTCCTATCAACAAACATAACATACAAAACGAAAAATTCCATTTTCCCGGGCATACCGAATACCTGGAAGAACATTTCGGAGATCGCGACCATCATTCCCTGATGATCCTGTTGAACGAAAATATGCGTGTCGCATTGGTGACAGGGCATATTCCATTGTCTGAAGTAAAATCCGGACTGACCGCTGCAGGTGTTTTAGAAAAACTGAACCTATTCAATCAATCGCTTCGTGCAGATTTCGGCATTGTACGGCCGCGTATCGCGGTATTGGCGCTCAATCCGCATGCCGGCGATAACGGATTTCTCGGAGACGAAGAAATAAACATCATAAAACCTGCGATCGAAGAAGCGGATAAAAACGGAATCTCCGTATTCGGCCCCTATGCGGCGGACGGTTTTTTCGGAGCGCAGACCTATCAGCTATTCGACGGAGTGTTGGCTATGTATCACGACCAGGGTCTGGCGCCGTTTAAAGCGCTGGCCATGGATGAAGGAGTGAACTTTACGGCAGGGCTCTCGGTTGTACGTACATCTCCCGCGCACGGTACGGCATATGACATAGCAGGAAAAAACGAAGCTTCGGAAAACTCCTTGCGGCATGCCTTATATACATTGATTGATGTTTACAGAAACAGGCAAAATTTCCAGGTTGCAACAGCCAATCCGCTACGCAAACAATATGTAGACAGGAGCGGCGATAAAGAAAAACTGGATCTGACGGGAGATAGTTAATAAAACGATTACATGTTCGGCAAAAAAATAAACCATTAATCACAAAATACTAATACTGATTTATCACATGCTAAAAGATAAAATTATTGTATATACATCAGGTACATTTGACATGTTCCATTTCAACCATTTACGTATGATCAATTATGCGCGAAGTTTAGGTGATATCCTTATCGTGGGCGTAAGTACGGACGAGTTAGTCGCATCCTATAAAGAGGCGCCGATTATTCCGTTCGATGAAAGGCTTCAGATCATAGAAGCGTTAAAAACGCCGGATATCGTGATTCCCCAACGGACGCTTGATCATACCGAGATCGTGAAAAAATTAAATATTGACGCATTCGTCGTAGGAGACGACTGGTTTGGAAAATACGATTACCTGAAAGAACTGGGCGTCGAAGTGTTCTATTTTCCATATGGTTCAGGCGTATCCTCCTCTTCCAT
>DOZP01000072.1:0-2607 GCA_003517945.1 Porphyromonadaceae bacterium
AGACAAATATATTGCTATAACCCGCCCGGTAATTTTTATTAAAATAAAAAAGTAAATAAAATGAAACACGAAAAATATTTAATCAATTGATTATTAATACAAAACAATCAATCAGCACGATAAGAAAAAGTAAATGATTTATAATAATAGAATGGATAAAACCAAAAAACAATGTTAATTTTAGAAAAATACCAACTGTACATTAACTATTTTCGGAACCTATTTTCATGATCATCTCTTCAAATTTTCCATTTGGGACCAGTGATTTTTTTCTGTATTTCGAACGATAATTATAGATGGTTGTAATTGAGTAACGGAGAAAATCGGCGATTTTTGCGCTATCTGTTATTCCAAGGCGAATCAAAGCAAAAACGCGTAATTCTATGGTCAGGCTATTCTCCTGTTTGGGTACAATCCGGTCTTCTTCGGTCAGAAGTTCATTAAACTGCTCTACAAAACCGGGAAACAGGTTTAAAAACGTACTATCGAAATTCTGATAAAAATCTTTCAGTTCATCCTTTATGATCTGGGATGATTTTAATATTTCAAACAATTCATCCATCTTATGAGACGCCGCTTTCTTATTCAGGAATTTACGGTATACTTCCAGTTTTTCAATATAGATGGAGCATTGATTCAGGAACCGTCCGATATACTCTTCTTTGATACGATTTGTTTCGGACAGGCGACTGTTTATTTTTTTCAGTTCCTTATTGGCCTGGATAACTTCGCGACGCGTGACAGCCAGTTTTTTCATCTGCCGGAACAGGTAAAAAACGATTCCCGCCAGAAATAACGAAAGCAATACGATTATTACAATTGTCAACTGAAGCCTCTTTTGAGAATTCTCCCGGTCTTTCTGAAACGCCGAATCAATAATCGGAAGAATTTTTGAAATCTGCACATTCCGCAAGCGTGCGTTATAGAAATTCGCATCCTCCATGCTCTTCTTGATGTAACGATTCGAGCGGTTTATATCACCTTCGTTCAGCATCAGATAAGCTAATAATCCCAACGATTTATTTTCTTTCACGGAGGCCCGGATATCGGCTATAGCCGAACGGGTCAGATATTCTTTCTGCAAACCGGTATTCCCTTTTAATTCATACATATGAGCAATAATAGATGTAAGAATCGCATAATTACGCGTATCGGGATCTATCCGGGAAAGATGAGGAAGAAGCGCCTTTTCCGCTTCTTCAAATTTCCTTACATCTATACAATTACGGCCGTAATTAATATCATAAGAATAAGATCCTCCGGGTATAACCATAAGCGCCGAATCCTGATAGGTCTCCCTCAGTGACCTGTATTTCTGGATTTCGTCATTGGAGCTATATTCGCCCCAGTAGGTATATAATTCGGCAAATGAATTGTAATAAGCTCCCGCCTGTTCCTGATTCAAGCTCGATTTATCAATCGAATTCAAGAGGAATCTCGCTTCATAAAAGCTTGCAAAAGTCGAATACATACGGGCAAGCTGCATCTTGCACTCATTGATCCAGGTAATATTATTTTCTATTTTGGAAATTTCGAGATGTTTCTGGGCGTAATACAGGGCCGAATCAAAAATATACGCTTCATACTCTTTAAAAAGCTGAAAATAAGCATCATGAAGATCTTCGGAAATACTATATTCCCCCAATTGATGCTTCAATTCAAGTAATTTCTGTTCTTTTCCCTGATCATATATCCGCTCCGATGCTATCGTTTCATCCAAAACAACCAGTATGGAGTCCGACTTATCTTTCCCATAAGTGTAAAAGACAAGAAACAAGACGAAACCGGCAGCAAAAAAGATTCTCTTCAAAAACATCTTATTTATTTGCGAAACAAATGTATTCAGAATAAATAAGATTAACAAATATATCCGGTTGATCTTTTAAAAATTTTATTTCATGGTATAAACAAATAATAAATTTATTTTTGAACTTCATCCGGCTTTTATTATCTTTGTTCTCCGAAAATCCAAATACAATAATAAACCGGTATGCACACGATTCGTTTCTGGCTTAAAAATTCACGCACGACCGCATTGCCGCAAAGCCTCATGCCTGCGATCCTGGCTATATGCATGGCTTCCCAAAAAGACGGCTATTCCATCGCACTTGGCCTGTTAGCCGTCATAGGTGTGATTGCGGGACATCTGAGTATGAACCTTTTTGATGACTATTTCGATTACAAAATTAAAAAATCGGACTACCGGAACCAAATGCAACACAAAGGTATACGCGCCCGCATTTTGAAATGCGCTTATCTTACTTCCGGCGACGCAACCCTGAAGCAACTGCTCATTGCCTGTTGCGCATTCGGAACCGTCGCGCTTGTTGCCGGATTTATAATCTACCTATACCGGGGAAATACGATCATACTGTTAGCCGCTCTCACAGCTATATTAGGCATATCCTATTCGGGAGCCCCCTTACGCCTGTCTTACCACGGACTGGGAGAGATCCTGATCGGCATCATGTTCGGACCGATGTTAATGTCCGGCGTATTTTTCGCAACATGCGGAACATTTGACTGGTCCGTTTTATTTGTTTCCGTACCCGTAGGTTTATTAGTCGCTAATATTGTTTACACGCACGCCATCATGGATTACGAACC
>DOZP01000072.1:2704-4219 GCA_003517945.1 Porphyromonadaceae bacterium
CTGCTGTCGTTTATAACCCTGCCGATGGCGATCCGCCTTTTTTACCTGATGATCGAATTCATCCGGAATCCGGAACGCAACTTTACACCCCGTTTCTGGATGGGTCCGATGGGAAACTGGCAACAGATACAGGCTATCGGCATTGACTGGTTCATGATCCGCTGGTTACTGGCGCGCAATCTGCTATCGCTCTTTTGTATCATCATGATGATCGTAAGCCTTATTGCATAGATACACATATTCACCATTACCCGGCAACGTCTCCTGCGGGACAATATAATCTTATATGAAATCATTCTTTTATCTCCCCTGGTGGTTTTTCAAAGTACGTATGCTCGGCATAAAACGCCCGTTGCAAACAGTCTTGTTTATTTCCGATAAATGTAACCTGGCATGCCGTCATTGTACGGTTTACCGCGCCACAGATCCTCATATCAAAAGTTACGACCAGATAAAAGAAGAATTAATCTATTCCTATCGCTTAGGTTCGCGCTTTGTCGATTTTGAAGGAGGAGAGCCGACCATGTGGCGCGACGGAGATAAGGATTTAAACAGCCTGATACGCCTGTCCGGAAAAATCGGATTCTATTCCGCAACGATCACTACCAACGCGTTCATGCCTTTCAAAGGCAGTGAAGCCGATTCGATATGGGTAAGCTTAGACGGCTTGGGACAGTATCACGACGACATACGCGGCAAGGGTGTTTTTGAACGCCTTGTAAAAAACATAGCAGAAGCCGGCCATCCGCGTATAAGTGTCAATATGGTGATCAACAGCCGCAATTATCTTTCCGTAGAAGAAACGATCGAATTCGCCCGAAACAATCCGCACATAAACGCTATTTCACTAAATTTCCACACTCCGTACCCCGGCACGGAAGAGTTGTTCCTCGATTGGGAACTGCGCGCGGAAGTGATAGACCTTATTATCCGGAAGAAAAAAAGCGGATACCCCATCATGAATTCCATTTCGGGACTGAAACTGATGAAACACCCCGGTTCTTTTAAAAAGGAATGCTGGGTAAGTAATTTCATTCTGCCGGATGGCCGGAAACTGACGGAATGCGCCGGAAAAAGCGCCGGAGTATGTGACGCCTGCGGACTATCCATGTCCGGAGAAATGCGTAGCGTTCTCAGCCTGAAGCCCGATACGATTTTTGCCGGAATGAAGCTGAGGATGTGATCATCTATCAAACAGCTATTTATATCACAACCGGATAATCTTGCTAAGAATGTCCGCTCTTTAAGACCATTCCGACCAATCATCTACTTCTTCCGTATCACCATTTTTATCACACGAATATATTGAAAATGAAAAAACAGGAAGAAGCCATTTTCATTGCTAATCGAAATTATAAACAGACAGAAATGGAAAAATATAATTTAATAGTTTGGTTACTTCCGATTGTATTTATGATACACGATTTTGAAGAAATAATATTCTTCAAATCATGGATTAACAAAAACAGGGAATACCTGACTGAAAAATTCCCCAAAATATCAAAGCGTTTTTTG
>DOZP01000029.1:0-1452 GCA_003517945.1 Porphyromonadaceae bacterium
CGGTCTATTTCTTCTTTCAGGCGCAGGTACTGGTTGCTTAAATCAACCATTTTGATGGGTTTATTCATCTTATTTTACTTCACTTCCCGGTATAACCTCTTTTTCCGGCATGATAACGGCAAGGCTGCCATCCGCATTTTCCGCCGACAGGATCATGCCTTCCGATATAACGCCTTTTAGCTTGCGCGGGGCGAGGTTGGCGATAAAACAAACTTGTTTACCGACCAGTTCTTCCGGTTTATAATAGTTCGCAATACCGGAAATGATCGTTCGTCCGCCAAGCCCGTCGTCAATCCGGAACTGTAGTAATTTGTCTGCTTTCGGCACTTTAATACATTCGAGTACGGTGCCTACCCGGATATCTAATTTTGTAAAATCCGTAAAATCAATTGTTTCCCGGACAGGGGTTGTTTGTTTATCCGCTGTTTCGTTTTCCTTTTTCGTATCCAGCAGTTTTTGTATCTGCTTTTCGATGATCTCGTCATCAATCTTTTCAAAAAGAAGTTCGGCCGTTCCCAGTGAATGATCTGTTTCCAATAAATCCGTAGCGCCTAACCGGTTCCATTCCATTGGTTTTATATTGAGCATCTTATTTAGCTTTTCTATGCTGAACGGCAGGAATGGCCTGAACGCGATGGACAGATTAGCTGTTATCTGGAGGGATATATTCAGAATAGTCGCTACCCGGTTCATATCTGTTTTTGCCAGCTTCCAAGGCTCGGTATCCGCTAAATATTTGTTACCTATGCGGGCGATATTCATTGCTTCTCTTTGTGCGTCACGAAAATGATACGTATTCAGTAGTTTTTCCAACTCAATCCTTACATTCGCAAATTCATTTAGCGTTTCTTTATCATAATCCGTCAACTCGCCGCATACGGGCACTTTGTTTTCAAAATATTTGCCGGTCAGCACCAATGCACGGTTGACAAAGTTTCCGAATATAGCCACCAGTTCGTTGTTGTTGCGCGCCTGAAAATCTTTCCAGGTGAAATCATTGTCTTTCGTTTCGGGTGCGTTGGCTGTCAGTACATAGCGCAGTACGTCCTGCTTACCCGGCAACTCTTCCAGGTATTCGTGAAGCCACACGGCCCAGTTGCGTGATGTGGAAATCTTATCGCCTTCTAAGTTTAAAAATTCATTCGCCGGTACGTTTTCCGGTAAAATAAACGAACCTTCAGCTTTTAGCATGGTAGGAAAGACGATACAATGGAATACAATATTATCTTTTCCGATGAAATGGAGCAATTTTGTTTCGGGGTCTTTCCACCATTTTTCCCAATCTTCGGGACACAATTCTTTGGTATTTGATATATAACCGATGGGAGCATCGAACCATACGTATAGCACTTTTCCTTCGGCCCCTTCCACCGGGACGGGTATGCCCCAATCCAGATCACGGCTTACGGCGCGGGGTTGCAGGCCCATGTCCAGCCAACTTTTGCACTGTCC
>DOZP01000029.1:1525-2615 GCA_003517945.1 Porphyromonadaceae bacterium
GATAGTAGATTTCGGATTTTTCAGGTCGGTCGGATTCAGCGACGTGCCACATGCTTCGCATTGATCGCCGTATGCATTTTCATTTCCGCAGTGCGGACAGGTTCCTGTGATATAGCGGTCGGCCAAAAATTGTCTGGCCTCTTCGTCGTAGTATTGTTCGCTTGTCTTTTCAACAAACGCTCCTTTGTCATATAGCGTACGGAAAAAATCAGATGCGGTCTGACGATGTATAGCCGACGTTGTGCGGGAGTAGATATCGAAAGTGATTCCAAAATCTTCAAATGATTTTTTGATGATGTTGTGATAGCGATCCACAATATCCTGAGGCGTTACCCCTTCTTTCCGGGCGCGTATGGTGATCGGTACGCCATGTTCGTCGGATCCTCCTATAAATAATACGTCTTCACCTTTCAGACGCAGGTAACGGGCATAGATATCCGCAGGAATATAAACTCCTGCCAGGTGGCCGATGTGTACAGGCCCGTTTGCATAGGGTAACGCTGAAGTAATCAGCGTTCTTTTAAATTCTTTTGCTTCCATTCAAGTTGATTTTGTATACAAATGTACGCGATTTTTCGCTAAAAAACATGCGAATGTATAAAAATGTAAGATTAAAATTTAACGAATGCACCAACCTGAAATGCCCGGTTTTTTCCGGCTTCTTCATCCGGTTCAATATCTTTGGCAATATCGGTCAATCCTAAAGAATAACGGGCATAAAAGCCCAGAGGCATTCCCGGTATCTGATATGAAGCGCCAAAGTTCATAGAGAAATCGATGTTATTTATAAGTTTCTTTGCGTCTACGCTTCCTCCTACACCTTCTACTTCAGCTTTGCCTTTTGCAGAAAGCAGAATGCCTAATTGGGGACCTGTTTCAAAACAAAGTCCGTCGACAACATAAAATTTCGCCATTACGGGAATATTTAAGTAAGTCAGATTAATTTTTGCATTATAATCATCGAAGTATTCATAATCGGCTTTTGCCCCCTGCATGGAAAATAATAATTCCGGTTGAATGGCGAATTTGTTAAATTTAAATTCTGCAAAAACGCCTCCCTGAAATCCTATTTTATTTTTTAGGCCTTCCA
>DOZP01000029.1:2753-5375 GCA_003517945.1 Porphyromonadaceae bacterium
TCTTTTGTGATTTTTTCGACTTCATACATTTCAATTATGTGGGTTTTGCCGTTGGCGGTTTCTATTTTGAGGTAATCATCGGGAATCAGTTCGATAATAAGTCCCTTGACAATGCTTCCATCCGTCAGGTATACTACCTCCCGATTATCTTGCGCCATGCTGCCGAATGTAGTTGCAAATAACAAAAGGAATAAAAATGAAATTTTCTTCATGACATATATTTTTGAATTGGTGATTAAAATCGTTTTTTGCTATTGTGTAATTATACAAAAAGCAGAAACAAATTAATGTATCTGCTTTCTCATTATAAAATTGTTCTGTTTATTTTTAAAATTCAACTCCTAATTTCAGACTGATTCCTCCCGCGCCTTTGGCTTCGTATTTGACATTGTTATCTCTGCCTGCTTTATCTTTGAAATAGTAGTATCCATATCCTCCGTCTCCGTTCTTTCCGGGAACACCTCCGTAGCTTTGATATGAATATCCTACACTGAAATTAATACCTAGCATGGGCGATATCTGATATTTTATACCGATTGCCGGATTCATGAACAGTCCCATCCCTCCGAATCCGTCGCTCAGGTTGAAAGCGTATCCCACCCGGAACATGGCAAACGGGGTAATCGCACTGTTTTGCAACGGATAATATCCGCGCACATCCAGGAATATAGGCATTGTCATATAAGAAGAGTCTACGGCACGCATGTAGGTCACCGAATCGGCCGGAATGAAAACACCGCTGGTTTGTGACGGGGGCGCACCAATGTATTGGGGATAACTACTTGCATCTGTCATTTTTGCATCACGCGCATTGTACATGTGTAATCCGACACCTGCACCTACAAACAGGTATTCATTGAGTTGGTATCCATGACTTGTATTGATTTCAAAATTACCTTTTTCACCTGTTCCTCCCATCGGGAAATTATAACCTACGTCAAGTATCCCCTTATATCCGCTTACACTGTAATTGTTTTTATTCTCATTGTACCGGGAGGAGGATCTGCGGTTATCATATCTGTCATCATCTTTTTCATATCCGGAAGAACTTCGTGATTGGGATTTTTTTGCGGAAGCGGAAGATTTTTGGCTGTTACGCGTCGAACCGCGTGATATGCGTTTTACATCGTCCATTGAATATTCGTATATTTTGCCTGTCGGTGTCCGTACGCTCACGAAATCATCCGGTTCAAACTCTTCAATGGTTCCTCTGATGACACGTCCGCTCATCAGATAAACGGCATCGGGCGAATCTTCGTTAGTATATGTCTGGCGTGATGAGGCAGCATTATCCCGCGATGGCGTTTGGCGTGACGATGAACTGCGATCGCTTTTTGAAGCGCTTCTTGCATCATCATTATTATTGAATGTCAGGTTCGATTCATTGTTGTAGCTTTCCATCTGTTTCGCAATACGACGCCTGCGAATATTGGAAGATGACTCGACCGGAACCGTATTGTGTTCGCTTGCGCTTCGGGGCGTATATTCCATATCCTCATCCCGGTATGCGATGCCGATTACTTCGATATCGTTTTCGGAATCACTTTCCGGCACGTCCATTACTAAGATTGTTGTTCCTCCTATGGCGGCGGCTTTTTTCTTTAATTGCTGAATCGCATCTTTGTAACTGACGCCTGATGCGGCTGAGATGCGTTTCAGACGGCTCATGCCGCTTACTTCGGACTCCATAAAAGTGGTTTTTACATCCTGCCAGAAAATTTCATCGTCGTTCGATAGCCGGTTTTTTGCGGACGACGCCCGGTTTGCGGAAGTGGTGCCGGATGAAATATCGCGTGCGGAAGAATTCCGGTTTGCGGATGAATTGCGCATGCTTTCATCAAATACTTCTTTTCTGCCGTCTTCGTAAAGGATATAAGCTATGGCGGATTTGGGTCTTTCGTATACGGAGGTTTCACCCGGATAAGTATATTCTATACGATCTTCAAGGCTTCGCTGTACATGCACCTCAATCAATCTGCCGTTGCGTAATACGATTTTATCCTGCGCATGGAGATTACATATCACTCCCGACAATAATAAGATACAAGTAATTAAATATTTCATAATGCCGTATGTTTTTTTTACACCCAACAGTTTCCGTTGAAGGGATTGTTTTTTTTATTTAACGAGCGCAGAAACCACTGAATATTAGTCTTTTTTAAATGCGTTTTCCCAATATCCAACGCCCGTTATCCAGCTTATATTCACTATCTGAAACATGGCAAAGATAAAACAAAGAGTTTAAAATATCAAACTAAAAACGAATTAATTGCGTTTTTTCCGTTTTTTACTTTTATCGTGATACCCCTTAGTGTACGTATGTTTATTTTCTCTTTTATAATTTTTTTCATGGCGCCCTTTTTCCATAGCGGGTTTTACAACGATGTTTTTTCCATCCGCCTCAAAACTGTTCATCGCATCCATGACACGGCCTGCGTCCCCTTTGCCGACCTCAAACAGAGAAAATTCATCACGCAGGTCAATGCGCCCTATTTCGACCCTTTTTCCTTTTACGCAATGGTTTACAAGATCTATCAATTGGGCCGGTATGAGTCCGTTTCTTTTTCCGAAATTAAGTTTGAGTATTTTCATTCCTTCTTCCGGCCGGCCGGTCGTTAGTCC
>DOZP01000029.1:5405-9711 GCA_003517945.1 Porphyromonadaceae bacterium
TGTTGATAGTAATCAATCAGGCGGTTGAATTCCAACGATATGACACGTTTAATGATATCTTCTTTTTCCAGCCATTCCAGTTTGCGGAAAATAGACGGCATCAATGATGCGATTTCCTCCTCATTTACTTTTACTTTTTCTATTTTATCGGTGAAGTTGAATAATTGTTTTTCACAAATTGTTTGACTGTCCGGAATCGTTCCTTTTTCAAATTTGCAGTTTGCAGACTCCATTATTTTGCGGAGTTTTCCTTTCTCCCTGATGTGGCAGATGGCGATAGAAATACCTGTTTTACCGCCTCGCGCGGTACGTCCGCTGCGGTGTGTATACGCTTCCGCTTCGTCAGGCAGGCCGAAATGGATCACGTGTGTCAGGTTATTCACGTCCAGTCCCCGTGCGGCCACATCTGTCGCCACTAAGATTTGTAAGTTCCGGTTTCTGAATTTTTGCATGACATAATCACGCGCCGCTTGTGTCAGTTCTCCGTGCAGAGCGTCCGCATTGTACCCATCTTGTATCAGTTTGTCGGCGATTTCCTGTGTTTCCCGCCGCGTACGGCAGAAAATAATACCGTATATATTCGGATAATAATCGGCAATACGTTTAAGAGCCAGGTACTTGTCTTTAGCATGTACGGTGTAGTAGATATGGCGTATATTTTCATTCCCTTTGTTTTTTTCTCCTATGACGATCTCACGCGGAGAATGCATGTATCTTCCGGTTATTTTGGCGATTTCTTTCGGCATTGTTGCGGAAAAAAGAAGCATGTTGCGCCTGTCCGGAACTTTGGAGAGAATCTCTTCGATGTCTTCCGCGAATCCCATAGAAAGCATCTCGTCCGCTTCGTCAAGAATGACGTTTTTTATACCGGAAAGATCGGCGACACCCCGGTTCATCAGGTCCATCAGGCGTCCGGGAGTTGCCACGATGATCTGTACGCCCCTGGATAGTGTTTTAATCTGGCTTTCAATGCTTGATCCTCCGTATACGGGAAGTACCGACAGGTTTGCGATATATTTTGAATAATCGTTCAGATCTGAGGCGATTTGCAGGCACAGTTCACGTGTAGGGCACAATATGAGCGTCTGCGGATGGCGTAATCCGATATCCGTTTTTTGCAGTATGGGGATGCCGTATGCTGCTGTTTTTCCTGTCCCCGTCTGCGCCAGCGCAATGATATCGCCCGTATCCCCAAGCATAAGCGGTATGACTTCTTCCTGTACCGGCATAGGCGCGACGTAGCCCATCTCACTGATGGCCTTTCTGATTTCGGGCATTACGCCCAATGCTTCGAATGTATTCATAAAAATGATTTTATCCCCATTTTCAGGGTCTTCGGAATTTTTTTGAGGCCACAAAGGTAAAAAATAATTGGTAATTGACAACTTTTTCAGATTGTAAAGTGTTTATTTCAGATTATAAAGCGTTTCGGCAATAAAAATAAACAGACTTATTTTGTATTGCTCTTAACTTGTATTACCTTTGCCGGAATTAATTAAATTATAAACAGATATATACTGTTTCCGGATAATAGCTTTCCGGAATTAAGAAGTAAGATGTAAATTAAAAACAAGATGAATGTAATTAACAAGACGATTGAATTGGGTGACGGAAGGACGATCACCATTGAAACCGGAAAGTTAGCCAAACAAGCTGACGGGGCGGTTACTGTACGTATGGGCGATACCGTGTTGCTTGCCACGGTTTGTGGTGCGAAAGATGCGGCTCCGGGTGTAGATTTTATGCCGCTTCAGGTAGATTATAAAGAAAAGTTTTCGGCATTCGGCCGTTTCCCGGGAGGATTTACCCGCAGGGAGGGGAAGGCTTCCGATTATGAAGTCCTGACTTCACGATTGGTTGATCGTGTCCTTCGTCCGTTGTTTCCGGACGATTATCATGCTGAAGTTTTTGTGAATATCATACTCTTTTCGTCCGACGGTAAGGATATGCCGGATGCATTGGCCGGACTGGCGGCTTCCGCCGCTTTAGCTGTTTCGGATATTCCGTTTAACGGCCCTATTTCGGAAGTACGTGTGGCGCGTATTGACGGAGAGTTTGTTGTTAATCCGACATTCTCGCAGTTGGAAAAAGCGGATCTGGATATTATGGTGGGCGCTACGGCTGATAACATCATGATGGTGGAAGGTGAGATGGATGAAGTGCAGGAAGCGGATATGCTCGAAGCGATTAAAGTAGCCCATGAAGCGATTAAGGATCATTGCAGGGTGCAACAGGAATTATCCGAAGCGTGCGGTAAGACCGTGAAACGGGAATATAATCACGAAGAAAACGATGAAGACCTGCGCGCTGCCGTCCGCGAGGCTTGTTACGATAAGGTATATAGTGTCGCGGTTTCCGGTAGTGCGAAACAAGAACGTTCGGATGCTTTCGGGGCCATTAAGAATGATTTTAAAACACAATATACGGAAGAGGAACTGGAAAAGAAAGGAGCGCTCATTGACCGTTACTACCATGATGTGGAGAAAGAAGCGATGCGTCGCGCCATATTGGATGAGGGTAAGCGACTCGATGGCCGTAAGACAACGGAGATCCGTCCGATATGGGTTGAAACCGATTGTTTGCCCGGGCCTCACGGGGCCGCTATTTTTACACGCGGGGAGACACAATCGTTGTCAACTGTTACACTTGGAACGAAAAACGATGAAAAAATTGTGGATGACGCATTGGTACACGGTAAAGAACGTTTCCTGCTGCATTATAATTTTCCTCCGTTTTCAACCGGTGAAGCAAGACCTCAGCGTGGGGTCGGACGTCGTGAGATCGGTCATGGCAATTTGGCGCATCGTGCGTTGAAACGTATGATTCCTGATCATTATCCGTATGTAGTACGTATTATATCCGACATATTGGAGTCTAACGGTTCGTCTTCGATGGCAACCGTTTGCGCCGGAACATTGGCTTTGATGGATGCGGGCGTACCGATGCGGAAACCTGTTTCCGGAATTGCTATGGGGCTTATTTCCGAAAATAAGGGAACTAATTTCGCTGTTCTTTCGGATATCCTTGGTGATGAAGATCATCTCGGCGATATGGATTTCAAAGTGACGGGTACAAAAGACGGAATAACGGCTACCCAGATGGATATCAAAGTGGACGGGTTGTCGTATGAGATTCTTGAAAGAGCGTTGGCACAGGCGAAAGAAGGACGTTTGCATATCCTCGGAAAGATTACGGATGTTATGCCCGAGCCGCGTGCCGAACTGAAACCGCATGCGCCGCGTATCGAAACGTTTACGGTGGGTAAGGAATTTATCGGAGCGATCATCGGCCCCGGTGGAAAAATTATTCAGGGTATACAGGAAAAGACCGGAGCTACGATTTCCATAGAAGAAGTGGATAATAAAGGGGTGATTGAAATTTCCGGAACGAATAAGGAAAGTATTGATGCGGCCATGAAAGCGATCAAAGCCATTGTGGCCATACCTGAAGTAGGCGAAGTGTACGAAGGAAAGATCTCTTCTATTATGCCGTATGGCGCATTTGTGGAATTTATGCCGGGCAAAGACGGATTGCTTCATATTTCCGAAATAGACTGGAAGCGTCTTGATACGGTTGAAGAATCCGGCCTTCAGGAAGGTGATCCGGTGACGGTAAAGCTGGTGGATATTGATCCGAAGACCGGAAAGTTTAAGTTATCACGTAAAGTTTTAATGCCGAAGCCCGAAGGATATGTGGAGCCTGAACGTCCGCAACGTCCGCCCCGCCAGAATGGTGGCGGAGGTAATCGCCCGTCGTATAATCGTGATGGCGGAGGTCGTCGCGGAGGCAACAATAATTGATGCAAATGGGAAGTTTGAACTGTCAAAAAAAACAAGACGTACAAACGTTGTAATTCCTATAAAGGATATTGTAGAAATCCCGAAATGTTAAATGTTTCGGGATTTTTTTCGTAAAAAACAGCCTGTTTTTATGGTTGTTGGTACTTATTTTACAGGAACAGGATGGACTCCGGCCCCATGTTGAATAGCAGATCTACAATACTCAGGTTGGAGATGAATCCGTGTTTGTTGCCGAATACCTGGTAATAGGGGAGGGGTATGAATGTAGTATCCGGTTTCGGATGGCGGGGATCAATCACTGTACGGAAATCGTTTTTGACTTCGGGTTCATATTTTTCCGTATGTATGATAGCGGGACGGATGTCTAACAAGTTGCATATCATTGTCTGAAAGGCTTCGTTGTATTCAATGAGGTAGTGATATGGTTTTTCGTAGAAGGGATGAAAATCATCTGCATAATATTCGAAAAACGGACTCATATTGTAGGCTGATATGAGGGCGTTCCA
>DOZP01000029.1:9854-12575 GCA_003517945.1 Porphyromonadaceae bacterium
GCCAATTTCGAATAGTACTGTATGGGAGCGAGGTAGGCGGTGGATAAATAGGCGGCAGACATATTATCTGATCTTTTTAAAACGGCGCGAAGCGTCTTTACTGTACCAGCAATACCAGATATTTCCGATAACACGGTCTTCCGGTATGAGGCCCAGATGGCGTGAATCAATCCCCTCCGTTTCGTTTTCCGACAGGATCCAATAATAATCCTTCCGGAAAAAATAGTATGTTTTTTCTTCTCCGTTGATATACAGTTTCCCGTCGCGTATGACGGCGGCGTCACCCGCTTCGGTCAGGATCGCTTCCTTACATACCATAAGAGATGTTTCATTGATGTCGAGGGCTTTTCCTTTACGGGGGATGACAAACTCATAACTCATACGGTGTTCGTCGATCATCTCAATTTGTACAACCTGTGAAAGATTGCGGGTAAGTAGTTCTTTTTCACGCAGGCTCATCCGGAAAATCAGGCTGACGGAGTCTTCTTTCGCATCCCGTAATGGTATACGCAGCGATTCCATGGTCGTTAGTAGTTGTTCCTTGATATCTCTCCGTATGCGGAATGTCGGTTGCATCATCGGCGCATTGGGTAAGAGGCGTCCGTTGACACGAAATCCGTCCGGGCCCATCCGGATTACGTCGCCCGGCGTTCCAATACATCTCCCGATAAAAAGCGGAGGTTTCGCTATATCACGACGTAGCGGGCTGCTGTACAATACGATACGGTTTTGGCCGGGATTGCTTTTCCCTTTCAGTTTATTGACCCACACGCAGTCTCCCGCTTTCAACGTCTCCGCCATTTTATCACTTGTGATGCGGTATGATCCGATAAAGAACCATCGTACGATAACAACCGTAATAATAACAATTGCAGATATGATTATATATCGGATAGCCGGTTTCATAATTAAAAAATACGATGTGTGTATCGCAGGTCTTAATTGAACGTTTCTACCCGGCGGAACATGCGGTTCCAACGGATACCACCGTCGAATAAAGGGCGGTCTTTATCTAAGGATAACCATACCAGGATCGGTTTTCCTACGACATGGTCTTCGGGAACAAATCCCCATGAGCGGCTGTCGGCGCTGTAATGACGGTTGTCTCCCATCATCCAGTAATAATCATATCGGAAAGTGTAAGTAGTAGCCGGCTGTCCGTTTATCAATACCGAACCGTCTGCGTTGATTTCGAGCTTATTATTTTCATAATTCCGTATACAGCGGTGATATAGCGCAAGATTCTTTTTGTTCAGTTCGATCGTTCCTCCTTTTTCGGGAATCCATATCGGACCGTAGTTATCGCGTGTCCATCCTGTCTCATAATCCAACGGATAGACGTCTCCGCCAATCAGGTCCGGTTCAATGACGATTTTTTGTACGGAAGACATTTTAGTGACCATTTCGTACGCTTCGGTTGTTAACGGAACCCGGTAGATCGGATTGTACCGGCCATCGGCGTTTTTAGTAAAGCCGATATAAGGCAATGCTAAGTAAAACGCATGATCCCTGTCTGTTTCTCGTGTCTGTTCGGAAACAAGTGACCGGTCATCTTTACTGACTCTCAGGCGACGGAACATGTCGTCTTTGATCAATGTTCCGTCTGTTTCAATATAGTAAGCATACTGTACATTTTTTGTGTCTTTCAAAATCTCTCCGTCTATATAGATTTGGTTATTAATGATCTGAAGGGAATCTCCGGGTATTCCCACACAGCGTTTTACATAATTTTCCCGTTTGTCTACCGGACGATACACGATCTCTCCAAATTTTTCTTTTCTCAAGCGTATAGCTTCACGGCTGGATAAATGAACAAGCGAATAATAGTCCGGGTTTTGCATGTTTAATGTGACCGTATCTCCGGCCGGAAAATTAAATACGACAATATCATTTCGTTTGACATGGCCCAATCCTTTCACGCGTTTATACCCCCAGTTCGGCCATTCAATATAGGATTTGCAGTTTAACAGCGGTAATGTATTCTGTACGAGAGGGAATGAAATGGGGGTGTTGGGTACCCGCGGTCCGTAACTCAGTTTGCTTACAAAGAGATAATCGCCGACCAGGAGCGTCTTTTCTAACGATGAAGAAGGAATCTGGTAGTTTTGGAATATAAAGATATTGATCAGGTATACGGCGATCAATGCAAATAAGATATCGTCGACCCAGTTGAGTATGTTTTGCACTTTCGGATTCCGGGATTTTTTCCAGGCGCCCCATGGTATAAATTTTGTGAGGTAGATATCTACAAGAACAAGAAGTCCCAACAGTAGCCACCAGTTACCCATCCAGGCTGTAAAAAGAATGTACAGCACCGCCCAGATGCTGAAATTTATCCATTGACGTTTATTTATCTTTTTCATGTGTGTCTCTTTCATGTGTGCAAAATTTATTTTTTTACATTTATGACTGCATGGAATTCACAATTTGCTCGTATTTTATTGACATAATGCGAATTACATATTCATCCTATTTTTTACTGTTTAATTACGTATCTTTTTTTACTGCCGAGCCGATATGGATAGTTGAAGCAGGTCTTCCATGCCGAGAAATCCTTTTTTACCGGCAGTGAATTCGGCGGCAAGGACAGCGCCGAGTGCAAATCCGGCGCGACTTTTCGCATCGTGCTTGATGGTGATACTGTCGATATCCGATTCGTATCGAACTTCGTGGATGCCCGGAACTTCTCCTTCGCGAATTGCGTGTATCAACAGATCTTCC
>DOZP01000029.1:12654-13849 GCA_003517945.1 Porphyromonadaceae bacterium
TTTGTGGATATGGTGTATTTCGGTCATGTTGACATCGTATGCCGGAAAGTTATTCATCAATCCGGCGAGGTACCGGTTTACGGCAAAGAAGATGTTCACGCCGATACTGAAATTCGAAGCATAAAAAAATGTTTGTCCTTCTTCCTCGCACTGTTTTTTTATTTCCCCGAGGCGTTTGGTCCACCCGGTAGTACCTGATACGACCGGTATTCCCGCAGCGAAGCATTTCTGATAATTGCCGAAAGCCGTTGCAGGCGTTGTAAATTCTATCGCTACATCCGCAGACCGGAATTCCTCCGAATCAAAGCCTTCCGAATTGTTTATGTCAATTTTCGACACGACGGAATGTCCTCTCTCCAACGCAATTTGTTCGATGATGTGTCCCATTCTCCCGTAACCAATTAAAGCTATTTTCATACTGTATATAATTGTTCCAACCTTGCAAAAGTACAAAATTTATTTTGTATTAGGCGTAACTTGTATTACATTTGTATTTTAACATTTAATAATGATTTCCGATGGAAAATATGCTTCAATATGTATGGAAACACAAGTTGTATGCTGAGTCTGATTTTTCAACTACAGAGGGGGTGCCTGTTTCGGTAATTGATACCGGGATACAAAATGCTGATGCGGGACCGGATTTTTTTAATGCGAAAATACGTATCGGTGATGTGGTATGGGTCGGTAATGTTGAAATTCATCGGCGCGCTTCAGACTGGTATGCACATGGGCATCATAGGGATAAAGCGTATAATTCGGTGATACTGCATGTGGTTGGCGACGATGATACATCCGTTTGCCGTGCGAATCAGGAGGCTGTTCCACAGGTTGTTATGCGGGTTCCGGAAAAGGTCAGGGATAATATTGAATGGTTGATGTCGCGAGATACCTCTGTGCCGTGCGCCGGACATCTCTGGCGGCTATCGCCTGTCTGTCTGTCGGGTTGGATGGCGGCGCTCGTATCGGAACGTCTGGAGCGGAAAACGTCCGATATTTTGATCCGTCTGAAGCAGTATACGAAAGACTGGAATGAGATCTTTTACATTACATTGATGCGTAATCTGGGATTCGGCACAAACAGTGACGCTTTTGAGTGGCTTGCCAGAAGTTTGCCTTATAAATATATTCTGAAACACCGCCACAATCCGTTGCAGGTAGAGGCTTTACTGTTCGGACAGGCGGGATTGTTAAG
>DOZP01000029.1:13936-15643 GCA_003517945.1 Porphyromonadaceae bacterium
GAAGGATTTTTATTTAAAAAGCTGCGGACGCGTCCGGTTAATTTTCCACATGTACGGATTGCTCAGGCTGCGGCGATATGGCTTCAACGGGATGTGTTGTTTTCTGAAATACTGGAGACAGAAGAGACGGATCGTATCCGGTCGTATTTCGATGTGTTGCCGTCCGAATACTGGAATACACATTATCATTTTGGGTTTTCTTCTGCTTTTCAAAAGAAGCGAATCGGAAAAAGTGCGGTAAATTCCCTGTTTATCAATACAATTATTCCGGTTCTTTTTGCGTATGGAAAGCAAAAAAATCAAACTGTTTATTGCGACAGGGCATTAAGTTTTTTGGAAACATTGCCACCGGAGCGGAATCATATCGTGACGTTTTTTGAAAAGGCCGGCGTTTCTGTTAGAAATGCAGGAGATACGCAGGCGCTGATACAACTACAACGTGAATATTGTGACAGTAAAAAATGTTTATATTGCAGAATCGGCTTTCAGATTATTGACAATTAACAATTAATTCCTACTTTTGTCTTGTATTTGTTTATATGTGAGGGATGAAGCAAAAAGTTCGATATTTCATTTTACGTTTGCCGGCAGTATTTCTGCTGTCGTGTATATTGTTTGCATGTGCTAATATAGGTAATCCGAACGGAGGCCCTTATGACGAAGATCCGCCGAAGTTTGTGGGCAGCAAACCCGTCATGAATCAGTTAAATTTCGAGGGGAAAAAAATTGAAGTTATCTTTGATGAATATATTTCGATTGAAAACCCGAGTGAAAATGTAATTATTACGCCTCCCCAGAAGCAAAGTCCGTTTATTCAGGCTGTGGGGAAGAAGGCGACGGTCGAGTTGAGAGATTCGCTGATAAAAAATACGACATACACGATTGATTTTACCAGTTCAATTACCGATAATAATGAGAAGAACGCGCTTGATAATTTCAGTTTTGCTTTTTCAACAGGCGATGTGCTGGATACCTTGCAGATAAGCGGAGTCCTGATCAACGCGGAAGATCTTGAGCCGGTTCAGAAAATGATTGTCGGTATCCATAACAATTTGTCGGACACGGCATTTACCGGAAGCTCGTTTCTGCGTACCTCCAAAACGGATGAACGGGGACGGTTTGTCATCCGTAACATCACTCCGGGCGATTACCGTCTTTTCGCTTTGGAAGATAAGAACCGTAATTATGCGTATGATAAGAATAATGATGAGGCGCTGGCGTTTTATGATTCCATTATTGTCCCGGTATGTGAGCGCGCCATGGTTCCCGATACGGTTTGGAGAGACAGTGTTACCGTTGATACGGTGTTGATGGTAGAGAAAACCTTGTTTTATCCCAATGACCTTATGTTGTGGTTTTTCAAAGATTCGGTCGCACCTCGCCAGCGTATGTTAAGGCCGGAACGTCCGCAGGATTATATTTTTACGTTGAAGTTCAATGCTCCCATGGATACGTTTCCGGTTCCTGTACCGTTGAATTTCGAACCCTATGATTCGCTATGGTATATAACGCAGCGCGGAGAAGATCCGGAAAGTTTTTCCATCAATTACTGGATTTTGGATTCAATGATTTATAAGATAGATACCTTGTCGGTCGAGCTTACTTATTGGAAAAACAACGATTCGATTCCCGAATTGATGGAATTACAGACGGACACGCTTTCCCTGGTTAACCGGGATGCCGCGCAGAAAAAGAAAAAGGCATCCG
>DOZP01000029.1:15831-19280 GCA_003517945.1 Porphyromonadaceae bacterium
TTGAGTGAGGATCCGCTTCTTGCCATGACTTATAATATCATACGTCCTTTCAAATACGAAGAACGATATCGTCTGACCATTGATTCCGCGATGCTTTGTGGGGTATATGGACATTGTAACAATTCGATGACGGTCGGGATGACGGTAAAAGGAGAGAAGGATTACGGACATTTGATCGTAGCTGTCCAAGGGCTTCCTGTCTACGGCGACAGTGGTCGGGTGATTCCGGCTTTTATGGAATTGTTGAACAGTAGTGGGGCGCCTGTTGCCAAAACGGTAGTGGAAAATGGGGTTGCAACCTTTAGAGATATGAATCCGGAAAAATATTACGCCCGGATTATATTAGACCGGAATGGGAATGGAATGTGGGATGCCGGTAGTTATGAAAAAAAGTTGCAGCCGGAACAGGTATTTTATTTTATGTTGCAATTTGAAATACGGCAGAATTGGAAAATCGAGGAAATGTGGGATATAAGCAAATCAAAACCCGGAGAAAAACCGTATGAATTGATCAAAAATAAACCGAAGGAGGATATAAAGAAAAAACGTGATTACAGGGAGGAAAGCAAGCCGAGAAGAAGCAATAGTTCGACTCCCGGTATCAGGGGATTGGGTATATAACAACCGGCATATTTTTGTTTGCCTTATGCAACTTCTGCAATTGTTTATTGTCTAAAACAAAAACATTTGAATTGAATGAAAACGAAAGCAATTTTTTATGGTCTGTTTATTTTTGTATGCTGCTGTGTTTTACAAACGGCCGCTCAGGGTAAAAGGTTTTCTTCTTCATCGATGAAGCACGGGGAGGAAGTGACGTATGATATCTATTTTAAATGGGGTCTGATCATGCCGCGTGCCGGTGATGCAACGTTTTCTTATGACAGGGATAGGTCCGTAGATAACGCTTCCTCGCGTTACAGTATGCAATTCAAAACGGCTAAATTTTTTGATAATTTCTTTAAAATGCGCGATACGCTAAGTACGTACTATAATGATCATAATGAGCTTATATACAGTACTAAGTGTACGGATGAAGGTGGGTATTATTCGGTTGATAAACTGACATTCACACATGGCGAGGAAAATACGAAGATTCATTCCTTACGGTATACGCCGTCAAGGGTTAAGATTGATACGATGCTGACGGCAGTCGGCAACGTGACGGATCTGCTTGGTGCGATCTATTATTTACGCGGATTAGATCGCACCAAGTTGCAAAGCGGAAACGTATATCCGTTGACGGTAGCCATAGGGCGTGACCTGGTGAAGATACAGTTTACGTATCGGAGTCAGTCGATTGTGGAACGTGGGAATGCGAGATACAATACGCGTTATTTTGAGATTGATATTTATGACGAAGCATTTGAAAATACGAAGGCATCCGCCGAGGTGTGGATGGGCGATGATGATAATTTTCTTCCGATCAAAGTACGCAGTAAATTGAAGATAGGATATGCGGAAATTTATTACAGCGAATCTTCCGATCTGGCATACGCGCTTACATGCCGGATTGAAACAAAACGTTGATCGGAAAATTGCAACTGATTTTATTCTATCTTTACTTTCCGTCCTATACTACTATTTAATGTTACAATGTAGATTCCGCCCGGCAACTGTATTTTTGTTGTTCCCGAAAGGAGGGTCTGTTGTTTCTGAAGAATACCGTCCGCTGAATAAATGTAGATTGTCTTTCCGGATTGTAACGTTTTGACATAAAGCGTATTTCCGGACGACCAGACATTTTCCTCCGTTTTCCTGTTTTCTCTCGTTTCTTCCCGTCCGCTGTTCCGGAAATTAGCATAATAGGTCCGTTCTCCTTTCGATCCGGCAGGAATACTTACCTGCATCTGAGGAATTATACCGTTTGAACCGGTCCAACCTATGAATATGTCTCCTTGTTTTTCCGGAGCTTCAAGCAGGATTGTTCCTGTTTTAATTGTATATGTCAACGGATTATTTGCCGTGTTCTCTCCATTATTAAGAATATATTCTATGGGATATGTTTCCGGCTCAAAATTGGCTTTTAGTTCGACGTTGCCATAGACCGTCAGTGTATCGTAGCGTGTGATATTTTTTTCCGCCTTAATCATTTTTCCGCGAAGCGACATATAATCATCATGGCTCCAACCTGTAAATTCATAACCTTCTTCGGGCACGATAATGATTCCTTCGGATGCGGATGTTCTGTAATCTACAGCCTGAGGCTCGGCATTGTATAGTTGCCCTCCGAATCCGGCGGAGAAAGTTACGACACCGACTCCCGCTCCCTGATGATAGGTACGGTTGCCGGTCATTACGCGAATAGTATCACTTATAATGATCCATGCTTTGTTTATAAACAGCGGCTGTGAAGCGCATACCCCTTCCATCGGTGACGCTTCATAATATACTGTCGTATCTTTTTGAGAATCTATTCCCGTCAGCGTCCAGGTCAGTACATCCCGGTTGGGTATGTTTCCGGAAGACGACACCGTCAGCGCGCTTAGCGGATTTCCGCTGTTTGATTTATACCTGAGATATGCCGGTAATGTATCCCGGATAATGACTGTTCCTGTTTGCGTATTTACATTTACGGCCTTTATGCTGTATGCAATATCTTCACTATATAATACAGATACCGGATTCGGATATGTTCCGTTGTCAGGCGTACCGTTTAACGTCGCATTTTTTTCCATCATCAGGCTGATAGCCGGATTAAGAAACGTAAGCTCATTATTTAACGAGTCACATTCGGGGTGGTTGAGAAACGTATTACCGTTATCATTAATTTTTGCTATGATATTGATCATCGGAAGATAAGGCCTTATATCCGGTATGGTTACGGTAACATATCCTGTATCTCCGGGCATTATTTGTATATTGGCGCTGCCCGTTCCTATTTTATTAACGCCGGAGACGGATTCTTTATACAAAGTTACATATACCGGAGAACCGAGGGCTACATCCCCCCGATTCATCATTCCTACGGTCAATGTGACCGAATTTCCGGAAACAGAACTATGGATAAGAGATTCGTCCGTAACAACATCGGGCGTAACCCATACCGGATTTCCGTTTTTACTCAATACGGTTTGTTGCTGAAGAAAACCATTGTACGGACGAACATCATCGCCGGTACCGTACATGCCGTCTTCTCCCGGGAAAAGGGTGGCGGGATTCAACTGATATCTGGGAATCGTCAAATCATCATTAACATTAACAGCATTATAGGCATATTGATTCCATACTGTACGCGCCGGAGCCCACGACGAACCATCTGTTTTAAACACGCGCAGATAACCGTTCTGTCCGCTCGCAGCAGTTCCGCCAACCGTATTGGCGACACCATCCCAGCCGGTTACAATAATTTCAGCCTGTCCGTCATTGTCAACATCGGCAATAACAGGATATTCGCGTAATGTTCCGGATATGACATTGTCGAACGTTGCTCCCGGAAGGACTTGCCCGTC
>DOZP01000075.1:0-27870 GCA_003517945.1 Porphyromonadaceae bacterium
GGAGGCATAAAACTTTATATTATGGAACTGAAGAAAGAATTAGACAAATTGAAAAGTTATATGGGAGGTGATAATGATGAAGCATTTGAAAAACAGGCTTCTTTTATCCGTGAACATTTTACCTCTGACTCTGATCAGCGTGAGATTGATAATTTTATCAGTTTAGAACTGTCAGATATTTCAAATAGACTTGAAGATACAATAAAGGATATAGAAATACGGCTTCAATTAATGGACGTTAAAGAAATTGTGTCTTTATCTTATATTGCAAAAAATTATTTTCATAAAACCCGCTCTTGGTTGCATCAGAAAATAAATGGTAATATGAAAAATGGTAAACCATGTACGTTTACGGAAAAAGAACTTGATACGTTGAATTTTGCATTGCAGGATATATCTAAAAAAATAGGCTCAATTGCTATTCATCCATAGCAATTATTAATTAACACAAACCCCATAGTGAGTCCTATGGGTAAGCCTGCACGAACAATGCAGGCTTTTTTTGTCCTTTCTGCGCCGGTTAATTCCGGCTTTTTTTGTGGTATGAACGAAAAGACGATATCGGGAGCGGAAGCCATTCGTCGTGCCAGGAACCTGAAACTTGTTCCCGGTGCATATTTCACATTGCTGCATCTTACCTGTAATTTTAAAACAAATGAATACGGCGCACTGCGAAAGTTTGAGCGTTGCCGTATGCGTCCGGGATTGAAAGAAGACACATTTCGGATGGACGGAGAAATGTATTTTCCATTTGAAGACTTGACTACAGGTGATAATAAAATGTGTTTTAAGAAGTTAATGCGTTTTATCGCATTTCCGCCTGATTATCGAATTTTGAAAATAGATTGGTTTAATGGAAAAACAAACGATTGAAATCAAAAACGGACGAGGATTTGCTACAATACCGAAAGGTGGTGTACTGACATTTGAAGTGCAGGGATTTACCGAGCGTGAAGATATTCGTAACCGGGAGTATCAGAGCCTTTATTCCCGGTATATAGCCGATAACATGAGTATGCGTGTCGGAAACTTTACGGTACCGCTCTGGGGCGAAGGTCACAACCTGTATCCGCAGGAAGTATTTTCTGTCACTTCCGAAAGTAAATTATTACCGGAAATTATCAATAAGCAGGTAAAATTCCTCTTTGGCAAAGGCCCGCGCTTGTATCAGGAAGTGACCGAGGGTGAAGGGCATAACCGGAAGATTTATCAGATGCCGGTCGAAAATCCGGAAATTGAAGACTGGTTAAACTCCTGGGAAGATAACGGGTTTGATTCGGCGTGGGTATATCTTAAAAACCGGGCGGTTGATTTTTATTATGTAAATACCTGCTGTTCGAAGTGGCATTTCAATAAATCACGGCGTTTTTCCGGTGCTTCTGGTGCGTTGAAAGTCAGGGCATTATCTTATATTGGAGCGGACGAAGCTCGTCTGGCAACAACAAAAGACGGTCTGACACAACGTATTAAAAATTCGGATTGTAAATATGTGATCGTTGGTGATTGGCTAAATCCGAATAAGTATGAATACGAAGTTTTTCAGCGGTTAAATACGGCGGATCCATTCCGTTATTCGACAGTTGTATCGTTCGATTCGGAAAAAACGTTTTCAAAGTGGATCTACGCATTCAATGACTGGTTTAGAGGTTTGTTTGAATGGATTAAAGCCTCTAATCTGACACCTAAATATCTGAACTCCTACCTGAAAAATGCGCTCAATGCACATATACATGTCATCATACCGGGCAGTTGGTATAACCAACAACGCGATACGCTTCAAACCATATGCGAAGAAAACCTTACCGGTTCCGCTCCGGTTCAGGCGGAATACTGTGGTGTAAAGCTGATTGATGACAAAGGAGACCCAATCCCGTTTTATGAAACAATGGTAGATATCATTATCCGGCATAAGTTGGAAGAAATAACATCAATGATGGCCGGGGAAGGTAAAAATCAGGGCAAACTGTGGGCTTCGACAAAATGGGAAAAGGATGACGGATGGCAGTTTGAAGAATTCCCCGGAAAATATAAAGAGTTCTTTACAACAGTGATCGATTATGATAAACGTGCGGATCAGGTGACGCTTGCCGGCAAAGGAGTACTTCCGGCGATATCGGGTGTGGATAAGGATGGAGCGATATCCAATAGCGGATCGGAGATTTACTACAGTTATCTGATCTATCAGTCTTCGTTATCGTTACCGGAAGATCTTGTTTTGCGCGATTTGAATCGGGCACTTCGTTACAACTGGCCGGAGACAGCGAAACAAAAAATTAAATTTAAATTCTGGATCGATATCCCCGCGAAGCTTCAGGATACAACGCCATCCGCACGGCTTTCCAATACAGCGACGGCACAAACACAAACCGAACTTCAAAAAACGCAGGAACAATGATAAAAGTACCTTTTGATCCCGATAATTTTGCCCCTGAGATGAAACCGAAAATTTCGGGGATGAATCTGTCTCTGGAATATGACAATGTAGAAAGTAGCCTGATGAAGGTGGCAAGACAGTTACCGGCAACAATTTCGCAGGCTATATATAATCGTCTTACCGATAAATATCTGATAGGAAACCCTACGGAGCCGGATAAGACTGCAATTGACTATCTGCAGCGTGCGATGCTTCATTTTACGATCTATGAGCATAAGATATACATCATGCTGAATGTGTCGAATGACGGTATTACAACGAAGAAAACCGACACGGAGACAACCGCATTCAAATACCAGGAAGACGAACTGATTGACAATTTATTGTCAACTGCCTGGTTCTGGATGAATGAACTGATCAAATGGATGGAATTGCATCTTTCTGATTTTCCGGAATGGAAAAACAGTGATGAACGAAAATCATACAAAGAATTACCGGTAGATTTAGGTGATTTCAATAAATGGGTAGGGGTAGATCTGGCCGGCGGTGAGTTTTTTATGATGTCTGCATCCTGGATCATCCGGGAAGTATGGATTGATTGTGTGGAATCCCGCCTGAAAGATCCGAAGAAAACTGACGCTATTGCACGGGCCGTATGTTATGAAGTGATGGGACGTGCTTGTGAACGTCTGGCCTATCAATGCCTGCCGTCGCCCATCCGCCGCGATGTTGATAATGAAATGGGTAAAAATCACCGGGCCCAGGCCGATAAAGATATCCGTGAGAGGGTTGCCGGTAAATTCCTGAAGAAAGCATCTTCCTATTGGAATGCCGTCGATCTTGAGATTAAACAAAAGCGTATCGAAGCATCGCGGGCTACGGTCGGAAGCCGTCCAATAATAGGAGAAAAGAAAGTATTTCAAAACGATAAATTCTATTTTTCATGAAAGTAATAAAGGTTAAGAAAAAAAAGATCCTGATCCCGGAAGCCTGGGAAGATTTGAATTTCAAGGAAAAGGTTTTCACATTCAAAATACTGATCAGGGTTTTGCGTGGTGATTTGAAAGATATGCCGCATGCAGGACTTTTAAAGCTACTGATAAAATTTACGGGATATAAACCGTCATCCGGCTTATGGCGTCGATTCCGTATCTCATTCCGGTTCGGATGGGAGGTTTTCTGGATCTATCTGCTGAATATTCCATTCCTGATTAAGTACGGCCGGAAAGAATACCGGGAATATGCCCGGATGCTTACAGTTGTACATCGTCCGGATCCGGAAGCTGAAGAACGGGAAAAAGAAATAATAGATATTGGCCTGCTTCGCCTGGCGGAACAAATAGACTTTGTTTATGCGATCGACACGGAAAACATGAAAATAATCCCGAAATATACATTCCGTATAAATCCTATACCTTGGATCCGCATAGGAAAGCAGATATATACCGGCAAACGTTTTTTTCTTGACGTAACGGCCAGTACCGATATCACGGCCCGTTGTTTTGTGGACGCGCTTGACTTATTGATGGTGATGGATAAAGTAACAAACCGGGAGGACAGGGATGAATGTATTAACAAAATATGTGCGATGCTTTATCCGGCCATTCCGGACCATAACGAAAATATCCTTTCCGGCCATGCCAACCTGATGCGTCACTTGGATCCCGTGATCAAATTCGCTATTGTATATTGGTTTACCGGTATTGTTCAGTTATTCCGGGAACATCCGACATACCGGATTCTTTTCGATAACAATAAAACAACATCGGAAGATCGGGAAGATAAGATATCTATCGGGATGAATGAAATCGCCTTATTATTAAAGAAAGAAGGCTATGGAGATCCGATAGATATGAACCTGATTGATTATTTCGATGCACAGGTCAAAGCGCTAAAGGATACCATATCAAAAGCGGTTGGAGATGGTGTTAAACCTGAAAAAATTGCACAGAAAACCGGAATTTCCTTAACAACCATAAACCGACTGTCATGACTCCTGATTTAATCATTGAACTATTCAAGTATTATGCAAAGTTCGTCCCGAAAGATGTACTGAAGAAAATATTTGTACAACCGGCGTCATCCCGTTTTCCGGGTTACGACGAAATCAGAACTGAAATCATGTCTTTGCCGGACGGACAGGTTTTACCGGATTTTGACACGTTTGTTGTTTCGCTCAATGACAACTTTGTTTCGGAACGTATGAAGGGATCCAAAGAATTCGTGTTATTCGTCGAATACGGTAGCTTTTCCGTTGATCACAGCATAACTGAAGGTGCGAAAGAAAACCTTGCCGTAGCAGTTGTCCGGAAGTTTTCCGACTCGAACAGTGACAATGTAAATGAAATCATCCACATGAACAAATGCTTTGTTCTGTTGGATACAATTCTCGGCGCAATGGGAGACGAACAGAATACATTGGATTTCTGTGACGGATCACTTGTGGAATTCCCGGCAGAACTATATCCGGTAGACCCTGCTTTATTTCATGGGTGTGGCGGTTGGGTGGCCAAATTCAAAAAAGTAAATACCATATTATGAAGACAAAAGCGATTTATAAGCACCAGGTGGATTTTATAGAAACACTTCGTGAATTGGATACATGGGTTGATAAATTTAATTTTTTGATCGACCTGAGTAGCCTGATATCTCCGGTTTGTTCTTCGGAACTTATACCCTACCGGATTGCTGCATGTCAGAGCCGTACGTACTTCCGGGCGTGGAGTGAAGACGGTTTGTTGCGTGTGGATGGATGGAGCAACACACCCGTACAGCGTGGGATAGTCGCCTCTATGATCAAAATGTTCGACCACGTTCCGTTATCGGAGTTTAGCACCGAAACCGATATTTTCTTTCATAAAAACAGTGGCCTGATAAACAATCTTACGCCACTTCGACAAGAGGGACTGAAAGAAATGATTAAACGGATAATTGTCCTTTATAAAGATACGAAGTGAATCTATTTTTACAATGTCAAATTTTAAATTTTAAGTTATGAAAAAGTTCTTAATTCTACTTGTAATGACCTCTTTGTCATTCACTGTTCTCTCTCCTGTCGTTTTCGCACAAACGGATCCCGTCGAAGTCGAATTGGCGACAAACACCTTTGATCTGTCCACATTTGCCGGCATTGTGGCATGTATTTCGTTAATCGTTACCCAACTGGCAAAAACGGCTCCGGCGATATCGGAAAAGGCAATTCTTAAAATCCTGATGTCGTTGGCGATTGGGATCGGTCTGACATTCTTTGCCTGGTGGCTGAATATTGCTCCATTTTTGGGAAATATGATCTGGTGGCAGGTATTAATACAGGGTATTTTATCCGGAGGTGCGGCTTGTGGTATATATGACCTGATCAAAAGCCTTTTCAGCAAACAGGAATAATCTTTTATCTCTTTAGACACATGCCGGGATTTGGGTTAAGCTAATCCCGGCATTAAAGCAATGTAATATTGAAATGAATGTGATTGAAGTTATCAGTGCTATTTGTGGAGCCGGGGGTATCCTGGGGGTTGTATCATATTTTCTCTTTTTCAAAGAGACTAAACGCATTAAAAAGTCGGAAGCAAAAAAAGGAGAGTTAGACAACTGGGAAAGGCAAATAGAACGGTATGAAAAGAGGTTGCAGGAACGCGATATTAAAGTAGATACTCTTTACACAGAGTTAAGGAAAGAACAGGAAAAAAATCTGAGTCTCCTGGAACAAATTAACAATAAAGAGTTGGAAAATAAACTATTGATCATTCAAAAATGTGAAGTTCGGGGATGTACAAGCAGAAAACCTCCGAGTGATAATTATTAAATGAAAAAATAAAATGGCAAACGTACATATTCTTTTTCCGTTTATCCTCCGGTGGGAAGGCGGATTTGTAAACGACCCCGATGATGCAGGCGGTGCAACGAATAAAGGCGTAACGCTTGAAACATGGCGGCGTGTTGGTTACGATATTGACGGCGACGAAGACATCGACGTGGATGACCTGAAAAGGTTATCTGATGAAGATGTTTTGCATAAAGTCTTATACCCGCACTATTGGAACCGTTGGAAAGCTGATGATATTAAAAGTCAAAAAATGGCTAATATACTTGTAGATTGGGTGTGGGGTTCCGGAGCGCATGGTATCAAAATACCTCAAAAAGAACTGGGTGTAGTTGTTGACGGTATTGTAGGCCCCAAAACATTGGCCGCCCTGAACGATCGTGATCCGGATGACTTTTTCAATACCATATACCGGGCACGCATAGACTTCATTGAAGACATTTGCCGTAAACGGCCTAAAAACATGAAGTTTCGTCAGGGTTGGTTAAACAGGCTTGCCGATTTAAAGAAATATTCCGGATGACTTTTTTTTGTTGCCATAAAGAGAAGATTTTTTTGTTCATAACCATATTGGTTATGATCCTGTGCGTGGGCTGCCGAAGTTCGCGCACAGGCTTCTCAAAAACGGATGCTGAATCTTATTCCAGTCTTTCCGATGTTGAAATCCGTGATATTGACAGGTCTTCGTTATTTGATTTTTCGTATTTAAAGTCGGATACTTTACGTATACATATAATAGAATACTATATGCCGCGAGAAGGCGATACGTCTTCCCGTGGCCCGGTAAAGTCCGAAACTGAGATCTGGTATGGGACTGTTACTGCAGCCGACTCTTCCAAAGTTGAAAAAGAAATCATCTGTGAGATCACGGAAACGAATGAACAGACATCATCATTCCTGCAGGAAGAAACCCAAACGGAAACAAAAATCACTCCATGGTATTCGGAGTGGCAATTCAAATTGATTGTAGTCATAGTCGTGATTATTCTGGTATATCTACTGCTGCGGAAACTTGGCTTTTTTTGAAATTGGAGTTACAATGCCGGTGAAATATTCACGGAGAGCCCCAGTGCGTTAATTATTCTGTAAAACGTAGCTACACTGGGGACTACGGTCCCCTTTTCAATGCGGGAGATATATGATTTGTCGGCGCCTATTCTTCTGGCAAGTTCTTCCTGGCTCAATCTTGCATTCTTGCGGGCATCCAGTAATATCTGGCTGGTGTAAAAAGAATACGCTTCTTCATCAAACTTAGCACGTTCTGAGGTACCCTTGGCGCCGTATTGAGATACTAAAACGCTGCTGTAATTCCTTGTTTTATGATCATTTGTCAGCATAATATGCCTCCTTTATTATTAGTGCTTTTTCAATTTCGCCGATAGGTGTTTTTTGTGTCTTTTTATGGAATCCATTGAATAGTACTACAATATTATCGTTATCGAAAATGAAAAATACGCGGTAAATATTACTATTGTATTCCATACGCAATTCATACAATCCGTCACGAATGTATTTAATGAATCTTGCGGGTATCCTGTCACTGGTTTCGAGAAGGGAGATGATATAGTTCAGTTTCAGTAACTCTTTAACCGATAGTGTTTCAAGGAACCGTTCAAAATAACCGCCGTACGTGATTATCGTTCTTTCCATACTGCAAAGATAATAAAGGTTGTAATATTATACAACTAAAATGAACGGTATTTTTATTTTTTTCTTGCATATCTCAAAAATTGTTTTCATCTTTGTTTTGCCCGAAACGATAAAACTTTAAGGAATCCTATCCACCCTATCGTGTAATCCGTTCAGCCGGATTCAGGTGTTGTGTTATTACCTGTGGGCGCACGATAGAGTGGATAGGTTTTTTATTGAATGCTGACACAGAAAGAATATGAATTCATGCTAATGGTGTATGAAGCTACAGAAAGGATGGAGCCAATCAGGTTTGTTAATGACCAGTCGGAAATTGAAGCATTCCGAGAGAAATATAATGACGTATTTGTATCGCTCCGCGACAGATGGCTTATCGAAGGCGGTATTGATAATTATTGCGAATTATGGCTGTCGCAAAAAGGCATACAGGCTTTGCGGGGATTTAAAGAAAATGAATTCAGAAAGGAAGAATTAAGGACAAAAAAGAAGCAACATAAGTGGGTGGTGATGGGAGTTATAGTATCTTTTTTAGGGCTTCTGTTAACACTTTTAATTTATCTATGTTCATTATGATGATAGATATACCGTTCATGCAGCATGCTACGGCCGTAAGAAGAATTAGTCTGTGCAATCTTATTGAAAGTTTTTTTATTTCAATATCCTTGTAATCCATAACCGATTGTTTTTGACAAAGATAATTAATTTTCCAGTAAAATCGCTGCATATTTCAAAAATTGTTTTCATATAATTATTTATTAATTATTGTATATTTGTACGGTATAACTAATTTAAAATGTCATGAAAAGATTTGTAGTTTTATTCGTTTTAACATTAATATCAATAAAAATGTTTTCGCAAGGTGAATTCATTTGCGACATTCTTCCTGCCAAAGATGGAAGAGTTTTTTATTCAGAGGTGATAAAAACGGAAGATATGAGTGCTTCCGAGTTGTATTCTAATGCAAAAAAATGGGTGTCTACAACATTCAGGAGTGCAAAGTCTGTCATTCAATCCGATGTTGACGGCTCTATTATTGTCATTAAAGGACGGTTGAGTTATATTACTTCAGCAGACACTCCGTTTACGCTTACTATTCAATTTAAAGATGGTCGGTTTAAATATGAATTGACCGATTTGATGATGGATATTAATACATCAGTATTTAGTAAGACTTATCCCATAGAAGAAGCGCCATTTGTCAAAGATTGCATTGAAAAGAATCTAAATAAGTATAATGACTTTATTTATGATTTTATTGATGGAATGATAGCTGAAATTGAAGGTGCTGAAGATGATGACTGGTGATTTTTTTGTAAAATCCTTGCATATCTCAAAAATTGTTTTCATATTTGCAAAGTCAAAAGTCATTATATATAATGTCGCAGAGCAGCGGTTAATTGCTCGAATATTTTAGCGGGCTTTTTTTATGCCCATACATTTTGAAATAGGCGGTTGCCTTTCCTAATTACATTTTTGCTCTTGTGGCATTTTGTAGTGACTTTTGACGAAGCGGGAAATGGCAACCGTTTTTATTTTGCCTAAAAGTCAAAAGTCACTACGATGAAAACAAAAGAAACCTGCGGAGTAATCTCCGCCAGAAGTCCGATATCGGACGTATTGAAGTTAATCCCTTCCGGGGCTGAATTAATTGCTGCTGCCGGAAACAGATCTGAAAATCATTCAAAAATTGAAATGGTGTATTCACACAACGGATCAACCGTTCATCTATCACTTACCCAGGAAGGAGGCGTGTCATGAAAAAGTCAAAAAACATTTGGTTATTCAAAAAAAATCATTCATCTTTGCTGTCGACTTGTATTCATATAAATCTTGGGCAGAAATACATCAATTATTTTTTGAACAGGATAAAAGGGAACGCCCCTATGGTGGTTGNNCCAGGAAGGAGGCGTGTCATGAAACGTGAAAACAAACAAGACGTATGTGTTGCAAAAACCGTATATAACGGCACATATAACGATTATGTTCCCGTACAATATGAAATACATGTGGATGAAACCACTATTATCGGTATTTCCGAAAAAACGGCACATTACATTCATGAGCAACTCGGCTTATTTCTTAACGGGAAGAAAGGAGGCTTGTCATGAAAACACAAGTAAACGGAATTGAAATCACGCCTAAGATGGCGGAGGTTTTAGATAGATGGTATGGAAATGCGATATCCTATGATGATACGCTTCCTTTTGGTTACGTTCGGGAATTAGGCGAAGTTCAGGACCTGTTGTGCCGCATGATCTATGATGTAGATGATCATCCCGAACTTAAACATGCGATATCAATTATTATCAATATCAAAGATGACATGCGAAATTTAATCCCGGATAAGGATTTTACCAAAAAACAAACGGAATCATGAAAGCGCAAGTAGATCTAACCCGTATCAGACGGACTTCCGGAACTACAGGTAAAGTCCGCGACAAATTCTTTTTGTTTGCCCCTGATGTTGATCTTCATATTCTTGGAGCGCGTGTCCATTTAGGTGGCCGTCGTAACTTACTACATTTGAAGCGTAAAATTGATAAATATCTGAGCGATGAAAAATAGTAAAGAAAGCGATCATGAAGATCAGCCGTTATCTGATCCGAAAGATAAAATGTACAGGACGCTGAATAATGGTAGTCTTGTAGTAGGAATAAGTTTGAAAGATATTATATTCCGTTGTGGAGAACTGCAGATGGATTATACAAATGTATGTTGGCTTTGCCGGGATATCTGCGATCCGAAAACCCTGATGCAAAGACTTCATGATCCGGAGACGGAGGCATACGGATGGTACCAATCCGGCGTTGCTCAAGGGAATTTGAAACTAAACATTGATCTGGAATATAATGTAGGTGATCCGAAAGCCAAAGATGCATACAAACATTTATCTGCCGAGCGCCGCCGGCAAGCCATAAACCGTAAGTTGGAAGAACTATTCGGAGTCGGAGAGTAGTTATATATTTAAAATCCATGTAAAAGGTTCTGCCATTGTGGCGGGGCCTTTTTTGTCCTTTTCTGTGTCTGTCATGTACTCTATTTTTGCTTGAAAAAAGAGAATATATGATATCGGACAATGTTATAAAACAGAAATTTATCATTGATAATCTAAGGGATGCCGCTGTATCAGCATACCGGTTTCAATTAAATTCATTCAACAAAAACCTGAAATCAAAAACCGGTGCAACACTTAAAGCTTTGTCCAGTCCTGATTTTATTATTTCTGCCGGAGGCAGTGAATTTATAGTAGTTGCAAATGTAACAAAACAATTACGTTTGCAGGATCTTGGTGTTCGAAAACTATATACTCAGCCGCTATATGTGGCATTGAAACATGCGTATGTCCAACTTCAATACGGATTTCAGGATGATATCCGGGATGCAATTCATGCTGAATTAGAAAATGCCTTAAATCCTGAATAACATGGCACGTAGAAATCTTTCGGCAGACGAAATAAAATGGATCCTGACGGTCGATGCTCAGGGTGTACAGGGTGAAATACAAAAATTATCATCTTCAATTTCCAGACTTAAAAAGGAGAATAAAGAATACGAAGCTGCTAATAAGTCAACCTCGGAATCTATAAAAAAGTTGGAAAAAGAACTTAAACAACTGGAAAGGCAGGGTAAACAAAATACGCTTGCGTATAAAAATAAATCTAAAGAACTTGAAGAAGCCACATATAATTACAATCAAAATACGGATGCAATTAACAAAAATAAAAAGGAAATTGATGCCCAAAACAAAAAAATAAACGAAACGATACGTACGATGAAGCTGGAAGAAATGACAATGAGTCAACTCCAGAAACGTGCGAAAGAACTTGAATCACAACTTAAACATACATCGCAGTCGCTTTCCCCGGAATCTTATGCAAAATTGCAAAAAGAACTTGCGGCGGTCCGTGGTCGTATGGATCAACTCAAACAGTCTTCGGAAGAGCTAAATGATACGGCCGATAAGTCGCCTTCCATCCTACGTGGAGGCCTGATGGTTTTAGCCGGTAACCTTATGACTAAAGCTCTCGGATATTTGAAACAACTTGTAGATACAGCAAAAGAGTGGGTTTCCGAAGGAATAAAAATGGCGGCTACGGCCGAAGGTGTTACGACTGCCTTCAATAAGCTTGGCAGAAAGGATTTACTTAAAAACTTACGTGCTGACACAAAAGGCCTCGTGAATGACTTCACGTTAATGAAAGCGGCTGTGCGTGCAGATAACTTTCAGATTCCGGTAGACAAACTTGGTTCACTTCTAAAATTTGCCCAGAATCGTGCCCAGGAAACGGGTAAAAGTGTAGACTACCTTACAGAATCCATTGTTAATGGCATTGGCCGGAAATCGCCATTGATACTTGATAATTTGGGTATATCAGCATCCCGTCTTCAGGCGGAAGTAAAGAAAACGGGGGATTTTACAGAAGCTGCTATTAAAATAATAAATGAAGAACTTGAAAAACAGGGCGATTTGGTATTGACATCTGCCGATAAAGCAACACAGGCATCTGTTAAATGGCAAAACGCTCAAATGAAAGTAGGACAACAGCTCCTCGGTATAAAAAATATTTTCAGTCAGATATCCGGATCTACGGCTGAATGGTTCTCCGGAATGATTGATAAATATCTTCCCGGATTTATGAAGTGGTTGGAAGATATTGTCAATGAGTTGATAGAAATATATAATTCATCCTTTCTTGTCCGTGTTGGTGTTGAATCTTGGATGTCAACCTGGAAAATTTTTGGCTCAATAGCACTTGCTGTAATTAAAAGCGTAGGTGATAATATCATGTTGCTTCTTCGTCTGACAAAATCACTCGTAGAACTTGATTTCAAAGGCGGTGCAAAGGCTTGGTTGCAATACGGACACGATCTGACGGAAAATTTTAAGGAAGTATTCAATACGTTGAATGGTATTGTCGATGATGGAGTGAAATCAATTAACAAAAAAATGGAAAAAGTTGATTTCACTTCGATGCCATCCGGCGAAACCGATTCTCCACGCAAAGATGTTCTAACGACAGAAACAGACAAAGAAGCCTTAAAAAAAGCCATACAGGAACGTCTTAAAATCATTGATGAAACGCTTGCAAAAGAAATAAACCTTCTAAAAAAACGCCGTCTGGAAAATGAAATCATAGAATCTGACTATAATAAACGGGTTGAAGAATTGACGATCGCTTCCTATCATAAGAAACTTGAAATAACAAATCTGGAAGCCGATCAGCGGCTTAATATAGAAAGCCAACTTTATGATGCCTTGTTGAAACAGCAGAATTCGGCAGACTCAGAACTGTTGGAGTCCTTGCAGAAAGAACAAAACAAAGAACTTCAAATGATAGAGTCGGGCCGTCAGTTTAAACTGGAAAAACTGCAGGAAGAAGAAACCGACCGGCAATTGTATGCCTTACGTGCGGCTGAAATAGAATCTTCGGCAGCCGAATCGCGGTTGGCAATCATCCGGCAATTTGAAGAAACACTTCTGGATACTGAATTTCAAAACGGAGAAAACCGGACAAAAGCAATCGAAGCCAATGCAAAGACAATTCTTTCAGAAGAAGAAAAAAATCTGAAAGCGCGCGACCAGTTGCAAAGAAAATTTCTGAAAACGTCTGCCGATTTTGAGCGAATGTACAACATTAAGACCTGGGAACAACGTCGGAAGGAAGAACTCGACTTACTTTCTCGTTACCGCCAGGAGGACTTGATGAATGAAGAAACCTATCTGGCTGCTGTCAATTCAGTTAATCAAAAGTACGATGACGAAAAAATGCGTGCTCGTCAACAGGCCGGACTTACCTCTATGCAGGAACAATGTAACGCCGAACTTGAAAATCTATCTTTCCTGCACAGTCAGAAGCTTCTTTCCGAAGAAGAATATGAACAGGCAGTTTTCCGTATACGTATGAAGTATGTGGCGCAATATGCTTCTCAGGCGGTAGATATACTCGGAAAGACTTCCGAAATAGTCTCCAACCTGATGACTGCTGAGACCGAAAACGTAGAAGCTCGTTATAATGCCGAAATAGCTGCTGCCGGCAAAAATGCCGAAAAAGTTGAAGAACTTGAAAATGAAAAAGCGCGTAAGAAACTTGAAGTCGAAAAAAAATACGCCGACGTTCAGTTTGCCATTACGGCAGCCGAAATCATTGCTAATACCGCCATGGGAGTCATGCAAGCATTCGCACAGCTGGGCCCCATTGCCGGAGCTATTGCCGGCGCACTGGTAAGCGTTGTGGGAACAACGCAACTAATCGTCGCTAATGCGCAGCGAAAAAAAGTCAAAAGTATGACACTCGGCGGAGGTGGATCCGGAGCGCCTTCCGCTACCGGTAAGATCACAATGCGTAACGAAGGATTGGCCGAGGGAGGTTATAACATGGACTACAGCGACGGAGGATACACCGCGTCCGCTGGGAAATATGAAACAACCGGGTGGATACCGGTTCACGGAGGGGAATATGTCGTTGCGTCCGACGAACTGGCGCGTCCGGATGTGGCCGATAAGGTACGCTCCATAGACCGGATCCGCCGGCGCCGCACGTCGGCGAATACAAATCCTCACGGATTGGCCGAGGGAGGATATAACAGTCAGCAGGGAACAAAAACAAATGCGCCAACATCCGTTACGGCAGACCGCGAAGCGATAAACAACCTTTCACGCGTCGTACAGCGACTGATCGACGGCGATATAGTCGTCAATTACGGTATCACCGAAATGGAAGCAAAGCAGCGAGACAAACAAAAAAACGAATCACTATTTACACAATCGTCATGAGCATAAAAATACAAACACTCGAAGGAGAAATATTCGACCTTCCGGCAGATTATATCATCGAATCTACGAAGACAAATCCGGTATTCACGCCAAAGGGGTCGCAGACTGTTCCCATATCATTCCCTCCTACCGGTAAAAACAAACGATTAACGGGCAATGCTCACCGCATAGACAAAGCCGACCGTCCGGAGGCTACAATCAAAGTACTGGTTGAAAGCGGACC
The DNA here is from genome assembly GCA_003517945.1 of Porphyromonadaceae bacterium. GTDB lineage: Bacteria > Bacteroidota > Bacteroidia > Bacteroidales > Tannerellaceae > Tannerella. The sequence goes on from DOZP01000075.1 coordinate 14,843, forward strand.
GGTACAGCAGGCCGGATTACTTGCTATCCAGTCCGCTTCCGGTAGCCTTATTTCTGCAAATATCGGATGGGACGAATCAGAAATGTACGCTTCGATGAAAAAAACAATGTTGCCGAACATTCCGGATCTTCCGGTTTACTCGGCAGACGGCGCTACGCTTGACGAAAAACGAGAACAGATACTTTCCCATCTAAAGGACGTCATGAACGGACAGATCCCGGCCGATTATGCTATATTCCCGTTAATCCTGAAAAAAGAAACTGCCGGAGAAAACGATCGTGAATACCTTGAAATCATAAATGATACATTTATTAGTACAAATGAAGAATTCGGTGAAATTTTACCGTCTAACGGATCTATCGGCGGATTCCGTGCAAAGGAACACCGGATCATCAATCGTGTATATGACAGTGAAGTTATTCCGTTTGATGTCCCGCAATGCTACGGTATGTCACCCTTTCTATACGTATCTAAAGTTCTTGAACTTATTTTCAAAAGCTACGGATTTTCACTCGAAAACAACCCATTCTGTGATCATCCGCAACTTAGTAAACTCGTTGTGCTTAACAATACGATGGATGCCGTCATAACCGGAAATATCTTCTATCGCGACCTGATGCCGGACGTCTCCGTCGAAGAATTTTTGAATGCGCTGAAGAATAAATTCGGTTTGACCTATTTTGTCAACTCAAACACCCGTTCCGTCCGTTTTTCCTTCATGCGAGACATGTTCGATCCAAATAATCGTGACGAACTTGACCTGACAAAATATAAAACAGATCATCCGACTATCACGTATCGCGAGAATCGTCAGTTGAAGCTTGTACCGAACAATGAAATTGAAGGTGCTGAGACAAAATCGGAATTCTACGAAGATTTTTTAGCCGATTACGGTCATCAGTTTAAGGACGAATACCTGAATTTTGAAGCAGATACGCGTTATACGCTTTTATTTCTTGTCTGGAATCGCCGGTACGCATCATACCGTTCAGATCTGCCTTCTCCCGGCAATTTCAGTTACCTATCTTCTGACTTTTTCGGATGGGATAAAAAAGATAAACTTCCATACGAAGAAATCACCTTTACGGACCTAAACCTGCCGATGTTTAGTGAAGACCGCTTCGAAGTCGCCTATCCGTCGATGTCTAACTATACCGTATTGATGTACCTGGTAGACTACAAACACAAACATTCAGACGCTTCCGTTTCCGGGAAGTCCGTATCCGTTAGCGCTGCGACGGCAAAACTGGCGTTCGCGTTTGCATGGGGAAAGTCAGACATGGAATCTTCATCAGCATATACTTTATACAACTATTCCTACGCTTCGCAGGACAATCGAAACTGGAATGGCGAACTCATGACAGATTCTGCCGGACGTCGTTATGATATTTCGCTGAATATACAGCACGAAGACGGTCTGTTCAATCGGTTTTGGAAACAATACGACGCATGGCTTCGACACTCCGGACACGAAGTAGATATAACAATAAAAATGTCTGAATTCGAACTGTCGAAAATCCGCGCTGACCGGAAAATAATGATAGACAATCAACTCTATCTGCTCGAAGAAATGCGTTATCAGATGGGAAACAGCGTCAAACCGGTCGAACTAAAACTTCGGGCGATAAGATTATATGAGCCTTATAATCTCGAAACCGAACAAGCGATTGCATCCTATTCTCCGCAAAAATACTACTGGCGAGGCGAAAGCGTAAAAAATCCCGATACGGAAAAATACCTGACTGATCAGGGTATGCTCATCTGGATAGATTTTTTCATCGAAGGATACCGCTCGTTCGATGAAGACGCACGCAGTTCTATGATTATATTCCCGCCAACAGAAAAACAATATCAGAATCAGGAAACATTCGTACTTCGGTATCAGTATGAAGTTAGATGGCGCCAGAATGGTCTTGACCAATCTTCAACGGTAACACAGACTGTTACCTATTACCCAACACAGATCACCTGATTGTCCTTTCCGATTCATATACCTGCCGGTAATTTTGAACTAAAATTATGCGTATGCAAAAAGTGACAGTCGTATCAACACCTTCCATTTCCGATATAGATATATTATTCACATCCTGGATATCTATTGAAGGAAATGTATCGAAAACACGTTCGGATTTTTATAGCTTCCTGAGCCAATCATCCGTTGAACGTGACATGTTTCTTTATGATCATACCGTAGAATCATACGAAGATGTGAAAGGTAATATTGTTGTTTTGAAAGTAACACCTTTATAAATATGGCATTATCATTCATAACACCGACCCGCCCAAGACATCTCGTTAATAATCCGATAAGGTTCAGCTTATTGGCAGACGCGGATGATCCGGTTACGATGGAAGTGACAATCGAAGGCTCTGTTGTCTATAAAGGGGTGTATATCCCTATTGTCAATAGCCCGTATACGAATTATAAAGTTGATATTGCGATTGAAGATGTTATCCGTCCTTATATGTATCCTACGGATGTTGGTCCTGTTCACAATATTATTTATGATGCTGATTTCAACTACCTTTCGGTTTCAATCAAATTCACCCAGAGAAGTAACACGCTTAATTATTCGGGAAATGTGTATAACGGAGGTATAGGAAAACGCCTGTTCCGGGATCTGTATCTTCGCGGTACGGATATTTTTTCACATAAATTACTGGATACTTCAAAACAATTTTTCCTTACAACACGCACATCGGGACGGCACATCACGATGAAAGAAAATGAGATTTGTCCGTTATTTTTCATTGCTGCGAATAAGACTTATTCTGTCGTAACGGAATACGGTAATATATTCATCCTGCCGGCAATGAACCCTAACTACCTGTATGGATTGAGTATAGAAAGCGTACGATGGTACAGTGACCGCCTGTATCATAAAAAGCCGTCTTTTTTTGGTGTCCTGATTGATGGGCAGTATGTTTTTGACGTGACCATCACAAGCCCGAATCCTGTCCCACATACGTATATAATAGAATTCCGTAATTCCTTTGGCGTATACGAACGCCTCGAAGTCTCCGGGCGCTGTGTATCTGAGCCTGAATTCGGCGAAGATAACGCTTTTGATCGCTATGATGAGACAGTCAACGATTATATAGAACAGAATGAGCGCCTATCCATACGGGAAGTGATCAATGCGGAATTCGGATATAAAACGTTGGATGAATTCTATTTTGCCCGCGATATGCTGCAAAGCGATGAACGGCGGCTGATTGATCCTGCCGGCAATTACTATAATGTGCGCGTCATCGCCGAGAACTTCTCCCATGACCTCCATCCCAGACAACCGGGCAGCATACCGCTTAAAATAAGATTTGTAGATACGGATAGTTGCTATTCTCCAGAGCGGGATGATTCTCCGCCGGATTTTTATTTTGGTGAACCGATATGGTTACACGGAGTAACGAACGGTTACGGATTTCTATTTGCAGACAAACCATTAAATACAATATGATATGCCAGATCTGAATTTAAAAAAAATACAGTCGAGCTATAACGGACAAACACCCTCGACGGGAAAAGAGGTAGAAGATGCCTTTAACCGGAATTTCGAAACGGTAGAAAAAGCAATCAGTAAATATGATGTACTTGACCTGAATATGTTTTCCGGCTCCGGATATATCAATAAGAGTACTGGTTTGGTTACATCCGGAAGCAGCTATGTGAATACCGGGTTTATTCCGGTAGTTGGTGCAACGAATATCGTCCTGACCGGTTTCGACGGGGCCAACGGAGGCGCCCAGGCTCTTTGTGCATTTTATAATAAATTTAAAACATTTATTAGTGTATATACTACCGGAACATCCGGAGACACAACCGTTACGATTCCTGCCGGTTCATTCCCGGCAGATGCTTACTATATCCGTTGTACGGCACGTGCAGCCCAACAGGCACGATCAGTGAAAATATCATTTACAAGTATCATACAGGCTATCACAGATTCGGCCGCCGCATTTTCTTCTACGTTCTACAATGTGACACAAAACAATCCGCTTCCTTCCGGACAATATTATAATTTCGATACGGCACGCCTGGCTATTCCAAGTGATCTGCGTCAATCCGGCTTGGTCATAACGTATGCCGAATCAGCTAAAAAATGGATAACCATGCAGTTTCATGGGACTACTATAACAGAGTATGCCGGAAACTTTGCCTGGTACCAGATTCCGGATATCCGGCTAACCGGCCAGTGCATGTTTATCCATCAAGGCTATTCAAACCGCTTTACCGGTGAATTTGTAAACGATACTACCTGTGTCCGTACGGCTCCTATTCCGCTTGCAGGTTTACCATCGTTTTCATTTATCGGAACCAATGGAGCCGCGGGTACACTACCATCCGGTGCCTGCAATTTCTTCGATAAGGACATGAATTTTTTACGTACGTATACAACCTCTGAAATAGGAAGTCTTTCACGAACCGTTTTACGGGCTAATTTCCCGGACAATGCCGCCTTTGCCATTGTTTCCGCTTTAAAAACCGATCGTTGCCAGACCGATTTTGTACTGGGTAATTTCGGTGAATCCATTGCCGGCATATTAAAACTGATCAAAGAACTGGATGCATCGGTCAATAATTCGTTAAGTGAAATCGCCGAAGCCCTGAATATGCTGGATACGGCATTACGTACGGCAATTAATGCGGTTGCTACTGACCTGGAAGCAACGAAACAGGATTTAACAGAGACGAAACTTGACCTAAGCGAAACAAAATATGACCTGCAAACAACAAAGCAGGCAGTTTTAGCCATGAGTCAAAAACTTGACAATGTAGATGAAACAGCTACCGATGCTTATAATCTGGCCAACCAGGCGAATGAATCTACAATTGACAATGCAACAGAAATTAATGAAATAAAAGAAACCGTAGAAACCTTGAAGGATGAAAAAGTAGATAATGGCTACTGGGAAGATGGCTTTTTATATCTTACATCAAACGGTATTGTCGTATCCGATCCGATCGAAATACAAGGCGGCGGCGGAGGCGTTGGTGGCGGATCCGTCCTCCGTTTGATCAACCAGGGAGCATCCAGTATCGGTATAGCAAAAGGAGAAACGGTAATTCTTAGGTATTCATTTTCGTCCGTTGATGCTGAAACAGGCGATCCGACCGGTGATGGTACCGTATCTTATTTCGTAAACAGTTCGAGGGTATATACACAAAATGTATCACAGGGAAATGTGCTATTTGATATAACTTCCTATCTCACAGATGGAATAAATACGGTGCGCGTACAGGTTGTCGATAGTTATGGAGCGCAAAGATCATTGAATATACGTGTGACGGTTATCAGTTTGCGTCTGACATCAACGTTTGATGACAGTTTGATTTATAGTAATATTATTGATTTTCCATACACCCCAGTGGGAACCGGCGAGAAAGTAATACATATAGTTTTGGATGGCGTAGAACTTCCGACCGTTACTACAACCGCAAGTAACCGGCAGTTAACCTATCGTTTGCCGAACTTATCACATGGTGCACATTCTTTACAGGCTTATGCAAAAATGATCGTGGAAGGTGTAGAGTTGACATCCAATATTTTAAACTTCAGTATACTGTATGTTGTCTCTGGAAATACAAATGTAATTATATCGTCTTCATTTAATCAAACGGAAGCAACACAGTATGATTTGTTATTGATTCCGTTTTCAGTGTATGATCCGGTTAACTCTGCAACGAATGTACAATTAAAAGCAAATGATATTATTATATCCGAATTGGTTGTGGATAGGACACAACAAAGGTGGTCTTACAGGATTGAGACGTACGGAACTCTTAGGCTTGAGATTATTGCCGGCTCCCAATCTAAAGTTTTTAATTTAAATGTAGAAAAGTCTGCGATTGATAGTGAAGCTGAAACTGAAGGGCTCGAATTATGGCTGACTTCCAATGGGAGAAGTAACTCGGAAGCAAATCCGGCTGTGTGGAAGTATAATACTATAGAAAGTGTATTGACCGGATTTAACTGGAAAACAAACGGATGGGTGCTTGATAAGGATTCGGTAACTGTGTTAAGGATATCCGCCGGAGCAAAAGTCGAAGTTCCGTTCAAGCCTTTCCAGAATGATTTTAAACCTACCGGCAAGACGTTGGAATTTGAGTTTTCGGTGAATTCAGTGGAAGATTTTACGGTACCGGTCATTTCGTGTTGGTCCGGAAATCGCGGTTTTACTATTACAGCCCAGCAAATAACGTTTGCTTCGGAATTATCTTCTGTCAGCGCAAAATATAAGGATGAAGAAATCATCCGGTTGTCTATAGTAATACAAAACCGCTATGATAAAAGACTAATCTTTACCTACATTAATGGTATAGCATCCGGAGTGCAACAATATGCATTAACGGATGACTTCTCACAACCATCGCCGGTAGGGATTACATTGGGACATGAAAAATGTATTGTGGATGTATATAATATCCGCTCTTATGCTACAGAGTTAAATGCGTATCAGATATTGAATAACTATATTGCGGATACGGCCCTGGTTTCAAAAAAACTGGATCTGTATAACCGGAATCAGATTTATGATAGTTCCGGCGAAATTGTATATAATCGGTTACTGGCGCAATTACCCTGCTTAACTATAATAGGTGATTTACCAACATTCAAAGGTGATAAAAAAACAGTAAGAACGGTCTTTGAAAATGTACAGGATCCTGATAAATCATTTACTTCTGAAAATGTACAAATAGATGTACAGGGCACATCTTCCCAATTTTACCCGCGCAAAAATTTCAAGACAAAACACAACGGCGGTTTTGATATGACAGAATCCGGAGAACATTTGTCAGAATATATTCTTGCAGGGAATAATTTGCCGGCTAAGGTATTTTGTGAAAAGGCTGACTTCGCAGAAAGTTCTGGAACACATAATACCGGACTCGCCAAATTTGTAAATTATTTACTGGTAAACTTTGGCGTTAAAACTCCGCCCCAAAAAAGTAATGATGGTATACGTACAACTGTTGACGGTTATCCTATCGCCTTATTTCATAAGCAAACGGAAAGTTCACAGATGGAATTTGTCGGAAAGTATAATTTCAATCATGATAAGGATGCACAGGAAGTTTTCGGATTGACCGGTACGGCCGAGTGTTGGGAGTTTCTCAACAATACGTCTGATCTTTGTCTTTTTAAATCGGCAGATTTTTCCGCAGCATGGGGTGATGACCTGGAAGCCCGTTATCCTGATGGATATGAAGACAATTCAAACATCAAAAAACTATGGGAATGGGTTGTGGGCTGTGTTGGAAATCCCGTAAAGTTCAAGGCAGAATTCGAAAATCATTTTAATAAACAGAATATTATATCCTATTGGATACTGACCGAATTATTCGGGATGGTAGACCAGAGGGCGAAAAATATGTTTGTTACTTCCTGGGGGAACGAAGGAACCGGAGAGTACAAATGGTATTTCATTTTCTACGACAATGATACTTGCAATGGTATTAATAATGAAGGGGCAAATGTATTCGGGTACAATATAGAAACGCAGGATATGATTGGATCCGGCCATGTTTGGAATGGATGGGACTCTGAGTTATGGAAATTGGTAGAAGCGTGCTATCCGGATGATATTATGCAAATGTATAAAGATATGCGTACATCCGGTCTTCTTACCTATGATAAAGTATCCCAGGTATTGAACCTTGAACAGTGTGAAAAATGGTGTGAGGTCGTATATAACATGGATGGACAATATAAATATATTCAGCCACTTGTGGACGAAGACAATGCCTCCTATTTATATGCGCTTCAGGGTTCAAGGCTTGAGCATCGCAAATGGTGGCTGAAGAATCGCTTTTTCTATATTGATAGTAAATATAATACGGGTGATTTCCTGAACGATTTTATATCCATGCGTCTGTATACCCCTACAATATGGGAAGGCGTTCTTCCTAATGCGGATTTTGCTCTTACCCTATTCAAAGACAGCTACGTTCGTGTAAGATATGGTAGCTATGTTATAGGTCAGCGTGCAAAAACAGGAGATGTAGTCAATATTACTGCGCCTGCAATTCAGTTTAATGATACCGAAACCGTGGTGTACGGCGTATCTTCAATCCAGTCACTGGGGAATTTGGCAGGAAAATATCCGGGAACTGTAGATGTTTCCAACGCTAAAAAATTAACCGAACTGATAATCGGATCCGCCGTAACAGGCTATAAAAATGAGAATCTGACGCATATTGCAATCGGTAGTAATATAATGTTGCGTAAAGTCGATATACAGAATTGCCCGAATCTGACAGAACCTCTTGACGTTTCGCGTTGCGACAATATTCAGGAAATATATGCAAAAGGTAGTTCCATCTCTATGGCTGTATTACCGGAAGCCGGATTACTGTCAGTCTTACAGTTACCGACTATGATCACGAATCTTACCCTAAAAAATCAACCATATCTTACGGATGCCAGCTTACAGCTTGATGGAACAGACAATATCACTACACTTGTTTTGGAGGGTATGAATAACATTGATCAGATGACACTGATAAAAAGCTTACTTGGCAAAAATCCACGGAAATTAAACCGTGTACGCTTAATAGATATAGACGTTACTGACTATGATTTGAGTGTGTTTGTTTCATTGAAATCATTGCAGGGCCTTGACGAAAACGGTACAGCCGTAGAACGTGCTGTTGTAACCGGAAAGGTTACGGTAACGACCGCATTTCAGACCGAAGTGGATGATATCCGGAATGCATTCCCGGAATTGGAGGTTACCGTAGGTTCTGTACAGGAAGATCCGGTAACAACATTTATATTTAAATCGTCAGAGAGCGGTATTGAATTAATGAATACCACCTTTGAATGTAATAGAAGCTATACTCAGATTAATGATTTTACTTTTACTGTAAAGGCTCCAACAAATACGGATATAACTTTTACATTTACAGCAGAAGATCACATAGATATAAAAGGTTCTTACCGTGTAACCGATACACGTGAACAGGTATATACCGCGATAAAAATCCCATTCCGTATCATCACGTTCACCAATACAAGTAATACTCCGTTAGTGGGTGTTGTTGCGGTTATCAATGGTATTGCTTATACATCTGACAGTGAAGGAAAAATACTTATTAAGGGTGAAAAACAGTTAATAGGTTCTGCTGTAATGGCGGACTATGGAAATGTGCTGATTAATGTTCCGGCATCAGTTACTTCACAGACATATACGGTTATGATTTATCCATATGTAAATGTAACATTCTATGGTCAGGAAGGTATCATGCAAACGTTTGTACCTGATGTATATGTTGAGATAAACGGACAGACAATAAAGACAGACACTTTTGGTTTTGCTACGATTAAGCTGTCGAAAGGTATTTACACAGTAAAGGCGCGGTATAATAATGCTATTGTTTATGAAAATAATTATTTTGGTGTTGATGCTTATAACATTATCCTTAAGATCGCTGTTACTGTTCCTTTAGATGATTTGTATCCGGCAGAAGATGGATCTATACAGCTGTATGCGTATGCAGCGCAAGGTACACAAACTAAATCAATAGCAATAATAAGTACTGATACTAATTATTCAATAGATTGGGGAGATGGAAACATCACGCCGGCTACTGGTATCGATCAGCAGATTTACTCGCATGATTATTCAGCCAAGCCCTTTGGTGCGGTATTGATCAGGATAACAAATCCCGATAATATTACATATTGCAGTTATCCAAGCGGGTTATTTGGTTTTATGTCTATTGGAACATCTAAGATTGATTGTACACAGACTAAATTTACGAATCAAACAAATTTGAGAATCGTAGGAAAAAATATATTTAAGGTTGCAAGAGAACAGGGCAATGCAGTTTCTATGGTTTCATGTTTTCAGGCATGTACCAGTTTGTTAAGCTTGCCGGCAGGTATCTTTGATGGGATGGATATAAGGGACGCTACTGCTTTACTCTACAATGTGCCATTACAAAGTATTCCGGCAGGTCTTTTGAAAGATGCGACAAATTTAACGAATTTGGCGTCTGCTTTTTATGGATTGAGAGTTGAAGAATATCCTGATGATACGTTTCCCGATACATCAAATGTCACATCTTTTTCAAATACGTTTAGAAATAATACAAATCTGAAAAAAATGCCGTCACTGAGGGGAATGAATGCAGCAACAACGTTAGAGAATATGTTCCAGAATTGTCCGAATATAGAGACTGTTCCGTATGGTTATTTTTATACAGCTGTAAATATAGGTAGGGCGGATAATCTATTTTATGGATGTACGAAATTAGTAGTATCTGATCCTGAAATGCTTAAAAATTCGATGTTGCTATACAGAATTCCATATGGATTATATCAAACAGCTACCACAAATGCAGAGGTAATTAGAATGTTAGAAAATAAGCCTGCATTGAACCTGTTTGAATGTTTTATGACAGGCACTTTGATTGAAAATGTATTGGCAGAATATCTGGAAAATATTCAAACAACAGGATGGAGTAGTGTAACGTCAAGAGGTTTTATCGGTAATTGTCCGAATTTGAAGACCGCGGTGATACCGGAAAATTTTCAATTTATAGGTACATATACTTTCTATAATTTGCCTTCTTGTGAATGGATAGAGTTTAAAGCAACAACACCTCCTTCTGCAGATGCTACTATCATCAGTCAGGATATTCCGGTAGTGTATGTACCTGATATGGCAGTTAACGCATACAAGGCGGCTACCGGATTTTCAGGATATGTAGCTGCCGGAGGTACAATTAAAGGAGTTAGTGAGCGAGTATGAAAGCAATTAATATTTTATGGCAATTACCTCAATATCTGATATCATTATTGATATTGGGGTATTACAAAGCGAAAGGAAAAATTGAATGCAAAGTATGTGTGACCGGTGGTATAGCCGGACATTCTTGTGTTTATTTTCTTAAAAGTAATCAAAGGAAAGCGTTCTCCATGGGTGAACTGATATTCCTTTACAATGGATATTCGGAACAGGCATCTTCACAAAACAGAAGAAAAGAAGTGATTAAACATGAGTATGGATATGCAATCTGGTCGGTTTATCTTGGTTGGTTTTACCTGTTATTAATAGGGATTCCCTCATTAATAATTACAGGTATTTCGCCGAATCTGGCAGAAAAATGTTATTTTGAACGATGGGCCAATAATTCAATCAAAGATATTGAATTGATTTTTCTTGATTAGTATAGAAAGCCGGATTTTTATCCGGCTTTCATATTGAGGGGAAATTATGTTTAATCATATTCGAGCGTTGACCGATCCGTTTTTTTAGGTACATTTCTGTAGTAGTAAGATCACGATGCCTTAAATGACGTTGTAATTCATATATGCTTGCTCCTTGTGCGGCCAATTCTTGTGCACCGGAATGTTTCCATGAATACAGTTTTATAGATATTGGCAGTTTCAATTTATCCCGGAACTCATTAAAACGTTTGCTCATATTATTTATACTAAGATATTTTTCTCCCGGTTCAAAGAATTTCCCAAAAACGTATAATTCCTGATTATAAGTATGTAGTTTCCATTTTTCTGTAATTAATTCAAAAAGTTGGTCCGGAATATCCACAGCTTCGGTATCGCTGTTTTTTGATACATAATTCGGAATAATAATTTTCCTTGTATCGTAGTCAATCTGATTTAGACGCATAAGTCTCAATTCTTTTCCCGGACGAATAGCCATATAATATATAAAACAGATAAACATCCATAATTGTGGATCACGTGTTTCAATCTCCTTTTTAAACATATTTCGCATATAAGCTGGTATAGCCGCTGGTGCTTCATCTTTTATAATCCCGATTTTAGGAATATCACATACTGGATTTTCGTTGATGATTTTCTTCTTGTTAAGATATTTAAAGAACGAATGAAGTATCTGTTCATATTTTTCGATTGATTTCCGGGACAGTTTTTTTCTATTGACCAGATCACGTAAGAAATCCGTTATAACTTCATTTGTGTAGTATGTAGCAGGTTTGTTTATCATGTTGCTTTTTTCGGCATACAGGCAAAACAAACGTAGTTTTGACCGGTATGTTTCAAAGCTTTTTTTATTTACTTCAAGTTTTTTGATTTGCAGGAAGTCCGATAAATAAATTTTTATGTTGCCGGCTTTTGCTTTTCTTTTCCGGCTAAAGCTACCTTCACCGTCATATAACAACATATCTTCATATTCTATGAATTCCTGATAAGATATATTTCCGGATTTAATTTGCTCCGAGTTTTGCTTTATAATCTTTTGAGCAAAATCAAAACGCTCCTGATATGTCGAAAATTGGTTAATTCCATCATAAATCCTGATCCGTTCCATTTTCCCGGATTGCGGATTTCTGATTGAATATTCGACATACCATTTCTTTTTTAAATCGCCACCGCAGTCATTCAGGTGTGGCATAATAATTTCTTTTTGTCTCCGTGCCATCTTTTATTACTTCGATTGCTGCGACACTAAAGATTCAATAAAAAATGCACGTAGCTGTCTGTTTTTGTCTATCCCAGATCTATGTAGACAGTTATTCCTTTTTAAATAATTGATAATGCGACACTTAAAAGTGATTGTGGAGCTGGAGAGATTCGAACTCTCGTCCAAACGAGGAACTAATTTGCTTTCTACATGCTTATCTTCGCTTTGTTTTTCGTGTTGCGGCAAGACCGAAGCTACCAATCACAACCTTAGTTACTAAGTTTTCATCTGCCGTACGCAACTTCCGTCAGACTATCTCCGATATCTCTGCACCACCTGATCGGAACGCTTCGAAGCCACAGCTTCCGGGTGATGTCTCGTCCAAACACCTGGTGTAAGGATGAAGCATTAATCTACTATACTTCGATTAAGCAGCGAGAGCATAATTATTTTCGCCAGTTAAATTTTTATCAACCGAGATTAAAGTGCCGGCCAACGACGCACTGCATGCTTACAAACCACTTCTACCCGCTGTCAAAACCGGTCAGCCCCATGGTTTTATAACTGTTTACTATTCAAAAAAACCAATATGTTTTTTATTTACAAGTGACAAAGTTAAAGAATAATCCTTTAAC
>DOZP01000075.1:27969-31001 GCA_003517945.1 Porphyromonadaceae bacterium
TATTGCTGTCCCATTAAAATCTGAAATAGTACTTTTCAATATGGCGAAGAACTATTAGGCGTTAATGAGCCGGGTTTGTTTGATTTTTGATAACGTCCTTGTTTGGATGAGACATATTAATGATATATTATGGATCGAAAACTATTATTATTGGCAGGTATTGCTTCTTTCTCTTCCGCCGGTATGGCGGCGGAACATACTAATTTCGTCATTATTAACCTGGATGATGCCGGGTTTGGAGATTTTTCCTACAACGGAGCCTACGGTTATACCACTCCCCATATAGACCGAATGGCGGCAGAGGGGATGCGGTTCACTCATTTTCTGGCTGCTCAACCGGTGAGTGGAGCTTCCAGGGCCGGATTACTGACCGGTTGTTATCCGAATAGAATAGGTTTTCATGGTGCGCCGGGACCTGATTCCGATTTTGGAATTCATCCGGATGAAATGACTTTAGGAGAACTGTTGAAGCAAAAGGATTACAGTACAGCCATCTATGGAAAATGGCATTTAGGTGACTCAAAACAGTTTCTTCCTTTGCAGAATGGTTTTGATGAGTATTATGGATTGCCTTACTCCAACGATATGTGGCCTTACCACCCTCAAACTAAATTTCCTGATTTGCCCACGATTGAGAATAATGATATTGTGGGTTATAATACAGACCAATCGGCGTTTACTACAGACTATACCGGCCGGGCTGTCCGTTTTATAAAGAAAAACAGGGATAAACCGTTCTTTGTCTATCTTGCTCACTCTATGCCGCATGTGCCGCTGGCCGTATCTGATAAATTCAAAGGGAAAAGCGAACAGGGATTATTTGGCGATGTGATGATGGAGATAGACTGGAGTGTCGGCGAGATTCTGCGTGTGCTTCGTGAGTTGAATCTGGAAGAGAATACATTGGTCATTCTTACTTCCGACAACGGTCCCTGGATTAATTATGGGAATCATGCCGGCTCAACGGGAGGATTGCGTGAAGCGAAAGGCGCCACGTTTGAAGGGGGAAACAGAGTGCCCTGTATTATGTATTGGAAAGGGAAAATAGAAGCAGGTGCAACCTGTAACAAACTGGCGTCTAATATTGATTTGTTTCCTACGGTTGCAGATATAAGCGGAGCGCCGCTGCCCGGACGTACGATTGACGGCGTAAGTCTGCTTCCGCTGATGAAACAGGAAGAAGGGGCAAATCCGCGGACGCATTTCATTTATTATTATAATAAGAATGATCTTGAGGCCGTAACAGACGGAAGGTTTAAGCTCATATTCCCTCATTCTCACAGAACATATGAGGCATATCCTCCCGGAAATGACGGAAATCCGGGTAAGGTGATTATGCGTGAAATAACCCGTTGCGAATTATACGACTTGCGTCGTGATCCGGGCGAACGGTATGATGTATTTACCCAATATCCCGATGTAGCCATGAGGCTGATGGGGGTAGCCGATGCCATGCGCGAAGAATTGGGTGATGATCTTACGAAAAAGAAGGGAGAAAACCGCAGAATGTCCGGGCGTAAATAATCAGGAGTCAGATTTATGAATAAATATAAAAATGGTAATTCTGAATTTTACCTTATTATTTCTTTTATCCACTTTGCAATATCTTCCGGCACTTCTTCCGACATGGTTTCTTCAATAGTGGCATATTCACTCATGGCTCCTGTTTCGCAATGCTGGAACAGATGGTTCAGATCAGGATAAACTTTTAGTGTATAACGCTTATTTCCGGCTTCTTTAAGGCCTTTTTCTATATTGGGCATATGTATGTCCGCTTCCACCTGAACGTCTTTTTCGCCATTTATCGCGAATACAGGACAGCTTATCTTGCGTATATCACACATGGGGTCATAATTCATGAAGTAATATCCCCAGGGAGAAGTCCATTGATAAAAAGAATTTGCAATGTTTCTTTTCATCATATCAGAATTAGACCAACTGTCCTCTTGCGGTAAAACTATCCCTATCAACGAATCAAGATTCATTTTGATAAAATCCCTCGAATGTTTATTTATCTCTTCTTGTATCCTTTTGATTGTTTGCGCATTCTGTTCGGCTATTTCTTCGCTGACTCCCGATGTCAGCACGAGTTTCCGGGCCTGTCTTATCATCAGGCTATCTCCTTTTATGGCCGAACCGGCCATAGATATCAAATAGGCTATATCTTTATGTTTTGCCCCCAGCATAAAAGCTATCATCCCGCCTTCGCTATGCCCGATCAGTCCGATATTTTTAGGATCAATTTCTTTCCGCGTCTTCAGATATAGGACTGCCGAATATGCGTCTGACGCAAAATCCTCCGTAGTGGCTTCCGCAAAATTTCCTTCCGATTGAGCAAATCCCCTGTCATCGAAACGCAACACCGCTATGCCGCTTCTGGTCAGATAGTCGGCTAATATCCAAAAAGGCTTGTGGTTCATCAGTTCTTCATCTCTGTTTTGAGAGCCACTCCCTGTTATCAATACGACTGCCGGGTGTTTTACCCCGTCTTTCGGATATGTAAGAGTTCCTGCCAATTTAATACCTGCTTCCTTATTTTCGAATTTCACTTCTTCCGAAATATAAGGATATGGCGGTGAAGGTTCCTGAGGACGATTTATTTTGACCTCTCCCCTTTTCAGATTCAGGGGAAAAGTAGTATTCATTTGTGTAAAAGAGCCTTCTATTACAGAATCTTCTTTTAATACGCCTGTATATTTAAAATCAATATTCTTGATCTCTATGAGCAAACGTTCATTATCAAATTCAATATTGCTGACAGGAATACCCTTTGCTCCCTGATCCGGGCTATCCATCGTTGCGTTATATACATTATTCTCTTTTTTGATATGAAATACCAAACGTAGTTTCGTTCCGTTTATATCGGTTATTCCATTCCAATCACCTGCAATATTTTGGGAAAATACGGGTAACGCCAATAAAGCACCTATTACAAATAATAATTGTCGCATAGTAAAAATTTAATATTTTGATAGAGTAAATCACGACAAATGTAGTTATTTTATTCCGCTATACAAATTTTCACATACTTA
>DOZP01000173.1:0-3983 GCA_003517945.1 Porphyromonadaceae bacterium
CTGAAAGATGATCCGAACATCGAAATCATTAATATCCACGGAAAAGGATATAAACTGATCTCACCTGCGGACGAATAAATCCGGTTTGAGTTTTAATAAAAGCGGGAGGTTGTTTCGAACAGCCTCCCGTTTTTTCATATCAATAATAAATCAAAGGGAATGATAATACTTTTCCAACCCGGCCCGGCGGAGTTTGCAGGCGGGACAATAACCGCAACCGTCGGCAGGAATGCCGTTATAACAAGTGAGGGTTTGCGTTCTCACAAGGTCGAGTACACCCAGTTCGTCGGCTAATGCCCAGACCTGGCTTTTATCGCGGTTCATCAGCGGAGTGTGTACGACGAATTGTTCGTCCATCGCCAGGTTGAGCGTTACGTTCAACGAACGGATAAAGGCGTCGCGACAATCGGGATAGCCGCTGTAATCGGCTTCGGAAACACCCGTAACCAGGTGAAATATGCCTTTGCTCCGGGCCAGTATCGCGGCAAAAGTAAGAAACAGCATGTTGCGCCCGGGCACAAATGTATTGGGATAACTGCCGGCCGGTTGTTCTTCGTCTACCACAAGGGTATGATCCGTCAATGCATTCGGAGCCAGTTGCGACAACAGGGAGAGGTCAAGTACCTGAAAAGGCACATTCGCTTCCGTCGCTATGTGGCCTGCAATCTCAATCTCCTGCACATGCCGCTGTCCATATTGAAATATAACGGCTTCTACCCGTTCAAAATAGTTCTTGGCCCAGAACAGGCAGGTGGTGGAATCCTGCCCGCCCGAAAAACAAACCAATGCGGCGCCTTTTTGTTTCATCCTTTGCGTTTTAAAAATTATTTTCTTCCACAAAACCGGTAATATCCGCCAACATACCGGCATCTACCGGTTCCGATTTCGCCAAATCCAATAATTTACGTTTAATTTCGGAAGATGAAAAAACAGTGCCTTTCAGAGCGCCGCCTATCGCTTTTATAAAATTCGTCTCCATACCGTCCGAATAGGCCATGGCATCTTGTATGATACCTCCTTCCACACAAAATTGCAGGGTCAGGTCTCCCCATGCAAAACGGCTGCCGTACTCTGCGGTAAACGGTAATTTTCGTCCCAGACGCCACTCCCACGATGCGTATTTCGCTTCACAGGCTTCTATTTCCGCCTGATTCAGGCGACCGGCTGCGACCGGCCGGGGAGTATCGCCGTAAACTTCTCCGAAAGCCTCAATCAACGCATCTTGCAATGTTTTGATGGTCATATCAGGAGCCAGCTCCTTCAGGTTGATGACCCGTGAACGAACCGAATCGACACCTTTTGACTGCAATTTAGCCTGTGATACATTCAGATACCGCGAAAGATGCGACATATCCACGTCCAGAAGCAGTGTACCGTGATGATAACAATACCCGCGCGAATTGAAGAAAGCATTTCCGGAAAACTTTTTGCCGTCGGTCAGTATATCGTTGCGCCCCGATCTTTCGGCATGAATACCGAACTTCGATACCGCACGTATAATCACATCCAGTTGACGGCCTACATCATAGTCTTCGTCCCTGACAAGAAACGTAAAATTCAGGTTCCCGAGGTCATGAAAAACGGCTCCCCCGCCCGACATACGCCGCACGAGGAATCCCTGATCCTGTTCCAGTTCCTTTACATGGGCTTCTTTCCAGGGGTTCTGGTTAATCCCGATCACCACCGTATGCCGGTTTTGCCATAAATAGAGGATACATTCATCCTTTTCCACATTCCACAGGAGGTATTCCTCCANNCAGGTTTTTATAGGGGTTTGTCTGATCCGACAAAATATAAGACAGCTTCATTCTTCACTATATTTTAGCCGCGGATTACGCGCAGCGCCTACTTCATCCGGCCGGCGAATGGGGGTGGTGAGAGGCATTTCATGCAAACGTTCCGGAGCAGTTTGTATCTCGTCGTATATTTTCCGGAATACTTCGATCGCTTCGTCCATCGTTTCCTTCGACTCCGTTTCCGTCGGTTCCACCATCAACGCTTCGGGTACGATCAACGGGAAATACATCGTTGGCGGATGAATCCCGTTCTCCAGTAATGTTTTAGCGACGTCGAGAGCCGTCACGCCTGTTTTTTCCTTCACTTGCCGAAGCGTAATAACAAATTCATGCATGCAAAGACCTTCCGTCGCCATATCATAATATTCCGATAGTTTCTTCCGCATATAATTCGCATTCAGCACGGCATGCGTAGCCGCGCAACGAAGGCCTTCCGCACCCAACGTCCGGATATACGTCAACGCCTTCACGACCACCAGGAAATGACCGTAAAATGCTTTTACGCTTCCGATCGTTTCCGGCGGATCCGAGAACGTATAGGTTCCGTTCTTCTCCGCAACCTGATAAACGGGCAGGAAATCGCGAAGAATGGCCTTGCATCCGACAGGGCCGGAACCGGGGCCTCCGCCTCCGTGCGGCGTGGAGAACGTCTTATGGATATTCAGATGTACCACATCAAATCCCATGTCACCGGGACGAACGATCCCCATAACCGGATTCAGATTCGCGCCGTCATAATAATTCAATCCTCCGGCATTGTGGATAATCTTTGTGATTTCAAGTATATTTTTATCAAACAGACCCAGGGTATTCGGATTCGTAAGCATCAGTCCGGCGGTATCTTCTCCGGCGACCTCACGCAATTTTTCCACATCGACACATCCTTCCGGGCCGGAGGGTATATTCACCACCGTAAATCCGCCCATCACCGCCGAGGCCGGATTGGTACCATGCGCGGCATCGGGAATGATGATCTTCGTACGTTTCGCATCACCCCGCGACTCATGGTACGCTTTTATCAATAAAACGCCCAGTAATTCCCCATGCGCACCGGCAGCCGGTTGAAACGAAACGGCATCCATCCCGGTAATCTCACACAGCGCTTTTTCGGTTTCCGAAAGAACCTCCATACAACCCTGAACCGTATGTTCCGGTTGAAGCGGATGGATGTCGCAGAATCCGGGAAGCGCCGCCATATCTTCATTGATACGGGGGTTATACTTCATCGTGCACGAACCCAACGGATAAAACCCGCTGTTCACCCCAAACGTCCGCTTCATCAGGCGCGTATAATGACGGCTCAACTCAATCTCGGACAATTGCGGGAGAGGAAGCGGAATGCCTCTGCGCATGTTCCCGGGAAGCGTCACTTCAGGCACATCAAGCGCCGGCAACAAATCGCACCCATGCCCGTCTTTACTTATCTCAAATAACAGTTTCATACGTCTTTCAATATATTGACCAGATTATCTATTTCTTCTTTTGTATTCATCTCCGTGACACACCATAAAATTCCGCCGTCCACCGGATATCCGCCAAGTATTCCTTCCCTCTCCAGAGCGGTCATTACCTCTTCCGCATGGCCCGGGCATCCGGTCATAAACTCATGGAAAAACGCTCCCCGGTAACGTAACTCAAAACCCGGAATCCGACTGATCGCGGATGCGGCATAATGTGCTTTGGATACGCATTGCGTCGCTACCTGACGCATGCCGTCAGGCCCCATGGCAGCCATATAAACGGTAGCGACCATGGCGCATAACGCCTGATTGGAACATACGTTCGACGACGCTTTTTCGCGCCGTATATGCTGTTCACGCGCCTGCAGGGTAAGTACAAACGCACGGCGTCCGTCCGCATCCGTCGTCTCACCGACAATGCGCCCCGGCAACTTACGCATCATCGCCGTCGTACAAGCCATAAAACCAAGGTAAGGACCTCCGAAAGAAAGCGGCAGGCCTAACGGCTGGGCTTCGCCCACAGCAATATCGGCTCCATATTCGGCCGGCGTCTTCAGGATACCCAGTGATATCGGATTCACCCCCATCACATACTTAGCTCCGGCTGCATGTACCATCTCACCTATCGCCTCCGCATCTTCTATCAATCCGTAATAGTTCGGTTGCTGCACATACAATCCTGCCGTTGCATCATCCAGCATGTCATTCAGGGCTTCCATATCCGTAA
>DOZP01000173.1:4190-10004 GCA_003517945.1 Porphyromonadaceae bacterium
GATATCTCGGCCTGATAAGGAGTATACGCCGTCACAAACTCTTCCTTTCCGGTAATACTTTTTACAATGGCAGGGATATAATGATGGTATGCGCCGGCTCCGCGGAAGATCGTTTTGAACCGTACATTCCTGTCGGCCTTCTTACGGATGTAGCGGCTGACTTCCAGTTCGGACATGCCGTCCGGAAGTTGCAGCTCTTTTACTTTTATCTCATCGGGAATCTGCGCATACAGTTCATCCACCGTTTTCAGACCGATGGCCTGCAACATCTGATCGCGTTCCGACAAGTTATTCGGAATATAGCTTCCCATCAGTGCGCCTCCTTCCCGCAAAATTCGTCATACTCCGTTGCCGTCATCAACGCTGACTTCCCGGAGACTTCTTTTACTTCGATAAACCAACTCTCATACGGACTTTCATTAATACTTTCCGGATGATCAAGCACTTCCTGATTGACTGCCGAAACCACGCCGGTAACAGGCGATATAACATCCGAAACGGCTTTGACGGATTCTACATCGCCAAAAGCTTCGCCTGCGGTAACAGTATCGCCCAACTCGGGCAGATTTATAAAAACCAGGTCGCCCAACTCATGTTGCGCAAAATCGGAAATACCGATACGCGCCGTATTATCTTCTCTTATTTCCGCCCATTCGTGAGTTGTCGCATAAAGTAAATTATCAAGTATTTTGTTCATGATTGTGATATTTAAAATAAAACATGTAAGATTAGTTTCTTTTATAAAACGGTAATGCCACTACTTCGGCCGCAACGCGCCGTCCGCGCACATCAATTTCTACCTGCGAACCTATTTCCGCAGCATCCATATCCACAAGGGCCATCGCAATAGGATACTTCAGGAAGGGAGCATGCGTCCCGGATGTTGTCTGTCCGATCCGTTTGCCGCCGGCATAAACATCCTGATGCTCACGGGCAATTCCGCGTCCCGTAATCCGGAGTCCGATCCGTTTAATCTCCGGTTCGCCTCTTTCAACAAGCGCTTTCCTGCCGACAAAATCGTCTTTTCCCATTTTAACGCCGAAGTGAAGTCCCGTTTCGAGCGGAGATATGTTGTCGTCCATCTCATGACCATAGAGCGGCATCGCCGCTTCGAGCCGTAGGGTATCACGCGCGCCGAGGCCACAGGGTATCAGTCCGTCGTCCTTCCCTGTTTCAAGCAACAAGTTCCACATCCGGGGGGCATCTTCATTGGAAAGATAGATTTCATATCCTTCTTCGCCGGTATATCCGGTCTGTGAGATCAGGCATTTCATCCCGCCGATCATCACATCTTTCAGAAAACTGTAATACCGGCCGGGAAGCGAACTTTCAGGCACCAGTCTGCGCATGATTTCTCCGGCACGGGGACCTTGTATCGCCAATTGGGCTACATCATCGGATATGTCTCTGACGGAAACATCTCCAAATGTATGCGCCTTCATCCACGCAACGTCCTTTTCCCGATTAGCCGCGTTGACAACTACCCAGTATGTTTCCTCATCGAGACGGTACACGATCAGATCATCCACGCATCCGCCTTCTTCGTTGCACATCACGCTGTAACGTACCCGGCCATCCGCCAAAGACGTAAAATCATTTGTCAGGATATAATTCAGGTTATTCAGGGCATCTTTGCCGGAGAACACGACTTCACCCATGTGGGATACATCAAAAAGTCCGGCAGCCGTACGCACGGCTGTATGCTCCGCAATAATACCTGCCGGATACTGCACGGGCAATAAGTATCCGGCAAATGGGACAATCGTCCCGCCATACGCCACATGGCAATCGTACAATGGCGTCTTTTTTTCCATGGTTTTAAATTTAAATTATTCAGAATTCTATAATTGTAGTACTGCCTCCACTCAGCGTCACCCGTTCGGCTTTTCCGGTTTCCTGAACCGGTTTCCGTTTGGTTACTATATCTTTGGGATTACGGTTGTAAGTAGGGTTATTCTCTATAAATGAAATAAATAAATCATCATCCATTTCTTCCATCGTCAGAACTACAATGCTTGATGACGACACTCTGTTTATTTTTACATTTGTATTCAGATTCTCACCATAAACGCTTTTTACACGCTCTTCATCTTTCTTCCGTTTCTCAAGGTCACCCTGGATCCGGTTCAGCTCATCCTCATCTTTCATTTCCTTTATCTCCGGAACCGCATCTAAACCGAAACCGGTAGCGATAATAGTAAATTTCACTTCCTGATCCGCTTCCAATGATTCATCTACTCCAAATCCCCAGATCATTTTAATGTGATTATCAAAACGCCCCATAAAATTATCAATCGATTTCGTCAGCTCATCGACCTTGAAATGGGCGTCTTTTTTGAAAGAGATATAGAACAATATTCTTTTGGCGCCATAGATATCATTATTGTTCAGCAAAGGTGAGTCCAGCGCATCCTGAATCGCATTGTCAAGCCTGTTTTCTCCCGTACCAAAACCATAACTGACAAGTGCGACCCCGCTGTCTTTCATTGTTGAAGTCACATCATTGAAGTCACGGTTGATAATACCTTTGACCGTTATAATCTCAGCGATACTTTTAACAGCCATGGCCAATACTTCGTTCGGTTTTTTAAACGCTTCAACCAGATCAAAATCAGGATAAAACATTTTCAGCCGTTCATTATTGATCACGATCAGCGCGTCTACGCTCCTGCTCATTTCCTCAACAGCGTTCAATGCCTGGACGATTCTCGGCACTTTTTCATAAAGAAACGGAATGGTCACAATACCCACCGTCAGGATTCCTTTATCTTTCGCCATCCGGGCAAGAAGAGGCGCAGCCCCGGAACCTGTCCCTCCGCCCATACCGGCAGCAATAAAGACCATTTTAGTTCCGTCACTCAGTAGTTGTTCCACTTCACTTTTACTTTTCTCAAACTCCGCTTTGGCTTTTTCAGGTTCGCCTCCGGCTCCCAATCCGGCCCCTAATGTCACTTTTACCGGTACATCTACTCCTTCAAACGACTGCTGATCGGTATTACAAACAGCGAAGTTAACACCATGAATGCCGCATTCAAACATATGATTCACTGCATTCACGCCGCCGCCGCCAACTCCGATTACTTTAATAATCCTTGTCGGATCCGTCGGAAAATTAAATTTCATCCCTACATTCGTATTCATATCGTTCAATTAAAATAGTCGTTTTCTATTAATCTTCTCTGAAAAAATCATCGAAAATACCGCCCCAGCCTTTTCCTTCTTTATCGCCTCCTCCGGTATTTTCCTTCTTTTCTTTCGGCTTCGGATCCTTTTTTCTCCTGAAAAATCCTCTCGAAACCTTTTCCTCTTCCTCCTTTACCGGAGATTCGGTAGTAGCAACCGGCTCCGCTGTTACTACCGGACGGGAGATACATTGTTCGGTTCCTTTCAGCATGATGCCGACAGCCGTCATATATAACGGATCTCCGGTCATTTCGTCGCCGCCACGTACCAATCCCCCGCGTATAGCCGAATGGCGGGCTTTCACTTTACACCTTTCAATGATCAGTTCCGGTAATTTATTCAGCTCCGAAGCGCATCCGGCAAGCACAATCCCATAACCCAACGATTTAAGCTCGATGACTTCACTGATGCGTGCATATACATTTTCCACGATTTCCTTCGCCCGCGCTTCCACTATCGCGTTTAAATCGTTTACGGCGATTTCACGGTCGGCGCCTACCATTTCTACGTCTATCATTTTTTCATCATCATCCTTTTCAGGAATCGCACTCCCATACTCTTTTTTCAATTTTTCCGACTCATCCTCAGTCAGTTGCAGGGAAGTTATATCACGCGTTATCAGGTTGCCACCCAAAGGTATGACCGACATATGCAACAGATCGCCGTCTTTATAAACGGAAACGGATGTCACACCGGCGCCGAAGTCAACCAGAGCGCAACCCAGTTCTTTTTCTTCCCTGCTCAACATAGCATCCGCCAGCGCCAGAGGAGAAACAATAATTCCCGCAATTTCCGTATTGGCGCGTCCCCTGATGCTGTTGAGTATATCCCGGCGGATAGAACTACGCCCGATCACCAACTTGTAGCGCGCTTCAAACCTTTTGCACGGCACGCCTACCGGCTTCGCATCCCTGCGCCCGTCCAGATAATAGACCGCAGGAGCGATGTCAAGGACATCCAGCAGATCGGGTACGTATTTTTCACATTGCTCTCTCAGTTCTTTTATATCGTCTTTTGTGACGGCCGCTCCTTCCGCAATCTCTTTACCCTCAATATGGTC
The DNA here is from genome assembly GCA_003517945.1 of Porphyromonadaceae bacterium. GTDB lineage: Bacteria > Bacteroidota > Bacteroidia > Bacteroidales > Tannerellaceae > Tannerella. The sequence goes on from DOZP01000173.1 coordinate 8,434, forward strand.
TACCGTCCGGAGGGATTGTCCGCCTGTCCCGATATAAACTTTGTCTATATAGCTGCCTTTCAGGTGGTTTTCCAACTTTTTTATAAGACTACCGACATGGCCTGCCGTATCATCCAGATTGTGTATGTTGCCTCTGCGTATACACGAAAACGGATTTTTCGTTTCACATGTAACTTCCGTTTCACACGCAACGATGGAAAATGTTCCGTCTGCATTTTTCTCTCCGACAATCCCTGTTATGTGAGATGTTCCCAAATCAATAGCTACAATATAATCCGTCATGACTCTGTCTTTTTACTTTTTGTGCATACAATCTGATTCTTATACTTCAAATTTATAACACTGTACTTCTCCCATCCCATTTTAGGTGTAACCTGTTCATAGAATAGGCGCAAGCGCTCCAATTTATTTTCATAATGATCCAAACTTCCCAATATAATCCGATGATTTCCCACACGCGGAACAATTTCTATATCCTGCTCGGAACGGATATAGATCTGTTCGATCTGATCGTTCCAGAAGTCATCTTTTTGCAAAAATAGTGCAAATTTATACAAGTCGCCCGTTGCAAACGTTTTTTCTATATTTCCGCTTGCAACCGGCACATAAATTGCCTGTCCCAATGCCGAAGGCATCGTCCGGCCCGTTTTATCAACGTAATAGTTCCCTCCGGAACTAAACACGCGCAATATAGGCATTTTTTGTGAAATCACAATTTTTATCTTGCCCGAAATTGTGCGGATCACTTCCGCCTTTTCCACAATTTCATTCTTCAGCAGGGCATTCTCAATCGCATTTGTATTTATTTCACGACTATTTTTATTCAACGGATAAAGATTCGCTTTTTTCAGATAAGAAACCACTTCTTTTTCCTTCAGAAAATGTTTTTCAAGACTATCTGTAATCACCACTTCCACACGCCGGCATACCTGATTGTCTTCCTTACTGTCCGTAAAGAAAAAAACGGCGGCAAAAATATACGCGACCAGTAATGCAGCAAAAACGGCATACAGTATCTTCTTCATTTCTTATCCGTATTTTCTGTTTAACAATTCCTTAATCGGTTCCACCAAACGGTCTATATCACCGGCCCCGAGAGTGATCAGCACTTCAACATCTTCCTTTTCCAACAAGCGCATCAGTTCTTCTTTCGGGCAAAGTATTTTATCCTGAGCCGTCACTTTGTCAAAGATCATTTTCGAAGTGACACCGGGAATCGGTTCTTCACGCGCCGGATAAATATCAAGCAGGATCAGTCTGTCTAATAAAGAGAGCGCCGAAGCGAACTCATCGGCAAAGTCACGCGTACGCGTATACAGATGAGGTTGGAAAATACCTGTGACCTTACGCCCTTTATAAAGTTCTTTAACCGACAGGATACAACTCTGTAACTCCTGGGGATGATGCGCATAATCATCAATATACACAATACGCTCATTCTTCACCCGAAAATCAAAGCGACGTTGCGCTCCGGCAAAAGACAGCATTGCCGCACGCATCTCCTCAGCCGTAACGCCGTTAAGCCATGCAAGCGCCATCGCCGCTATTCCGTTTTCGACATTTGTCCTGAC
>DOZP01000173.1:10200-19885 GCA_003517945.1 Porphyromonadaceae bacterium
CGATAAGCCTGCGGCGTGCCGTAAATATCCAAATGGTCCGGATCGGCCGATGTGATGACGGCCATATAAGGCGTCAGGTAATGGAAAGAACGATCATATTCATCCGCCTCAACAACCGTCAGGTCGCTATGCTCCGAAAGCATCAGGTTACTGTCATAATTTTTAAGTATACCACCCAGAAATGCATTACAATCTACTTTCGATTGTTTAAGGGTATGCGCTGTCATGGATGACGTCGTTGTCTTTCCATGCGTTCCCGCAATGCACAATCCCCGTGATGCCTTCGTTATCAATCCAAGTGCCTGAGAGCGTTTCAACACTTCAAACCCATGATCACGAAAATAGGTCAGTTCCTGATGCGAAGCTGGGACAGCCGGCGTATAAACTACCCATGTCGTATGTTTATCCCGGAATGCTCCGGGTATATAATCCTCATTATCATCGAAATGAATGGCAGCGCCTTCCGCTATCAACTGATCGGTTAACAGCGAAGGGGTACGATCATAGCCTGCCACGCTCTTTCCCTTGGCAAGAAAATAACGTATCAGGGCGCTCATTCCGATGCCTCCCGCCCCGATAAAATATACGGATGTTATATCATCTAATTTCATTTCCGGCAAATCACTCATTCAACTAAATTATCAGTTCATACATCGCGTACCGCAATACGCATCACTTCATCTACGATCCTTTCCGCACTGTTATGTTGTGCAAAAAGAGCTATATTTTCACGTAAGGAGCGTAGCTGTTCTCCATTGGCGATCAACTCAATGACCACAGAAGCCAGTTGTTCTTCAGCCACATTGTCCGGCAAAAGAACGGCAGCGCCATTATCGGATAGCGCCCGGGCGTTTTTAGTCTGGTGATCTTCCGCCACATTCGGAGAAGGTACCAGTATGACAGGCTTTTTCAAAAGACACAACTCCGAGATGGTCCCTGCCCCGGCCCGCGAAACCACCAGGTCGGCAGCGGCATACGCATAATCCATACGTGAGATAAAGTCTGAAAACCAAAGTCCTTCATATTGCTTGTCTTTCAGTTCTTCGCGTATGGTATCGTAATAATACCGCCCGGTCTGCCATATCACCTGAATACCGGCGCACAGCAAAGACTCCAGCCCTTTGTGTACGCCATGGTTGATTGTACGCGCACCAAGGCTTCCCCCTACCACCAGCAAGACCGGTTTTCCGGCCTGAAAACCGAAATAATCCATCGCTCCGGGATCTTTATCTTTTACCGTTTCAAGATCTTTCCTGACAGGATTGCCCGTTATAACGATGCGATCCGAAGGGAAAAACCGATGCATCCCCCTGTAGGCCACACAAATTTTAGAGGCGCGTTTTGCCAGTAATCGGTTTGTCACCCCGGCATGCGAGTTCTGTTCCTGGATCAGTACCGGAATATGAAGCGACGAGGCCATCCACAGCGTAGGCCCGCTCGCATAGCCGCCGACCCCGATCACAACATCCGGTTTAAAATCACGAATAATCTTCCGGGCCATACGGAGGCTCTTGTTCAGTTTCATAAGAACACGTATATTCTTCAGTTTCTGCGCACGATTAAAACCGCTTACCGGCAGCCCGATAATCTTGTATCCCGCCGCCGGTACACGCTCCATCTCCATCCGGTCTTCCGCGCCGATAAACAGGATGTCCGCATCCGGAAAGCGATACCGGATCTCATTGGCTATTGAAACGGCGGGAAAGATATGTCCTCCCGTCCCGCCTCCGCTTATTATCACTCTAAGGCTATTCATTTAATCCGTTTTATATTCATCTGTTCCGGCTATTACTTCATTGGCTTCCGCAACGCCTGCCATGGAAACATCAGGAGCGGCAACTGCCGTTTCTTTTTCATCCCCCATACCGGCGCCAAAACGGCTTACACTCAGGATCATTCCAAAATAAAAACACGTAATCATGGTCGAAGTGCCGCCACGGCTTATCAGGGGCAACGGTTGTCCGGTGACCGGTATCAGGTTGACAGCCACAGCCATGTTGATAAAAGCCTGTATAACAATCAACAGGCCACATCCGAGCGCCAGGTATTTAGGAAATAGCTTTTCGCATCGCCGTGCAATAATAGCTACGCGAAACATCAGGAACACATACAGCATCATCACGCCGATACCTCCGATAATCAGGCCCATCTCTTCTATGATAATAGCATATATAAAATCGGAATAGGCCTGGGGAAGAAAGTCACGCTGCACACTTCGCCCCGGCAATTTTCCCAGCACGCCCCCCCGCGCAATCGCAATTTTGGCATGCGACACCTGAAAATTATCGTCATTTATGATATATTTGTTTTCACCTTTATCCCGGCCGAAGTCCTTCCCACGTTCTATCCATGTTATGGCACGCTTCGGCATGTATTTTTTTACAAAATCATCCGGTACGGAACGTACAACGACAAATAAAAGTAATCCGGACGCCACCAGGACAACAAATAATGCGGTCATTCTTTTCCACGGCGCCTGACCGACCACCATCATCAGGAAACACACCACGAACAACAGAAATGCCGTCGAGAAATTTTCAGGCAGAATCAGCAAACACGTAAGTCCCACGCCAATCAATATGATCCAGAAAGTCTTGTCCGGTGTAAACCGGTCCTGCTTACTCAACATAAAAGCTACAAATACGATACAGGCAAGCTTGGCAAACTCCGAGGGCTGGAACTGGATGCCCAGAAACGACATAAAACGGTATGCCTCATTGGTGTTGACCCCTATAAACGGCGTAATAAAAAGCAATATGATCGAAACAGGCAACAGTATAATGGCTACGGAATAATATTTACTCGGAATATTATGCAACAGGAGTACGGCAGCGAAACCCATCAGCAGGAAAGTCGCATGCCTTACAATAGGAGCCCAGAAATGTGCATTTTTATATGCCAGCGTACTGGTTGCGCTATACACTTCGACCAATGATACCAGACACAGAAACATAAATATGATCCATACCGAACGGTCTCCCTTGAATAATCTACCGGCTAATCCCATATCTTACTTTTTACAAATTACGGACACAATTTTTAAACCGGTCGCCACGATCTTCATAATCTCTGAAAAGGTCAAAACTGGCACAACAGGGTGAAAGCAAAACCGTATCACCCTTAACCGCCAGCTCATAAGCTTTTTTTACAGCTTCCTCCATGGATCCGGCATCCTCAATGCGAGCCGTCTTACCATCAAAAAAGGCATGTAGTTTACTGTTGTCAACGCCCAGAAATATCAACGCCCGCGCTTTCCGCTTCACAAGCTGTTCGATTTCGGAATAATCGTTGCCTTTATCCGTACCCCCCAGGATCAGTACCAACGGAGTGTTTACACTCTGCAGGGCGTACCAGCATGAATTCACGTTGGTGGCTTTCGAATCGTTGATATAGTCAACCCCCTTTACGCGCGCAACCATTTCCAGACGATGTTCAACACCACTAAAATCACTCAACGACGCACGAATTTTTTCATCACGGATATCGGAAACCTTCGCAGCTATACCCGATGCCAGCGAGTTATATAAATTGTGCGTTCCCTTCAGGGATAATAAATCTCTGTCCATTGTATATATTCCTTTTAATGTTTCCACTCTAATTTTCTCGTTTTCCACATACCCTTTTACGCCCGGTTCGTATTTCTCCGAAAACGGATATAAAGTTGCTTTTGGCCTGAATTTTTCAATTCCCTCCTTTATCACCGGATCATCATTCCAAAAAATAAAAACGTCATTTTCCGTCTGATTCCGGATGATCCTGAATTTGGAGTCAGCATACTCCCGGAAATCATAATGATAACGATCCAGGTGATCCGGCGTTATATTCAGCAGCACAGCGACATCAGCCTTAAAATCATACATATCGTCCAACTGGAAACTACTCAGCTCTATTACATAATATGCGTGAGGGCTTTCCGCGACCTGCAGCGCCAGACTGCTGCCTACGTTGCCCGCAAGCCCGACATCCAGACCCGCGTTCTTAAAAATATGATATATAAGCATCGTTGTTGTCGTTTTGCCGTTACTTCCGGTAATACAGATCATTTTTGAATCCGTATAACGTCCGGCAAACTCAATCTCCGATATAACAGGTATATTCCTTTCTTTTATTTTCCGGATAACAGGCGCTTTATCCGGTATTCCCGGACTTTTTACAATTTCGCCGGCATTCAGAATCCGTTCTTCCGTATGCCCCCCTTCTTCCCATGCTATACCGTGATCATCCAGTATTTTTTTATATTCCGGTTTTATAGACGAGGCATCGGAAACGAAAACGTCAAAGCCTTCCTTCCGTGCAAGTACGGCAGCTCCGGTACCACTCTCTCCTGCGCCCAATACGACGATTCTCCGACTCATACTCCTTATCTGATCTTCAATGTAACAATGGTGATGACTGCAAGAATAATCCCTATCAGCCAGAAACGAACAACCAGCTTCGATTCCGGCACCACATTGTACGGGCGTTGAATCAACGCCTGTATACCTGCATTACCGGCTTTCTGAAAATGATGATGCAACGGTGTCATCTTAAAAATACGCCGGCCTTCCCCGTATTTTTTTTTCGTGTACTTGAAATAAAATACCTGAATCATCACCGACAGGCTTTCGACAAAGAATATACCACACAAGATAGGCAGTAACAGTTCTTTGTGGATAACCACAGCGAAAACCCCGATAATTCCCCCTAACGTAAGACTGCCCGTATCGCCCATGAAGACCTGCGCCGGAAAAGCATTATACCAGAGGAAACCAATGGTAGCTCCGATAAAAGCCGCCGCGAATATCACTAATTCCTGACTGCCGGGAATAAACATGATATTGAGGTATGAAGCAAATTCTATATGCCCTGATACATAAGCCAATATGCCGAGTATGACACCTATGATGGCCGAACTGCCGGCCGCCAAGCCGTCTAANNCCGTCTGTCAGGTTGGCGCCGTTCGAAACAGCCGTGACAATGAATATCACCACCAATACAAATAATATCCATGCTGCCGGTTCGGCATAATCGCCCATAAAAGAAACAAGGTCTTCGTAATCAAGATTATTATTTTTAAGAAAAGGGATCGTAGTCTGGGTAGATTTGACTCCTTCGACCGTATAACTAACCTTTTCTATTATATTATCCTGGTTTCGGAACTCTATATTCTCTCTTATGATAACATCCGGGCTCAGATAAAGGGTGAGGCCAACGATAAGCCCCAGACCTACCTGCGCTATTATCTTGAACTTTCCGTGCAGTCCTTCCTTATCTTTTTTGAATACTTTGATGTAATCGTCAAGAAAACCTAACCCCCCCAACCAGATAGTGGTAATCAGCATCAGTATGATGTATATATTATCTATGCGGGCAAGCAGCAAAACAGGAACAAGAATGGCTACAATAATAATTATTCCTCCCATTGTAGGAGTTCCTTTTTTGCTTAATTGTCCTTCCAGTCCAAAGTTACGCACAATCTCTCCCACTTGCAGTTTTTGCAGTTTGTCAATAATTTTCCGGCCAATGATTGTTGTTATAATAAGAGAAAATATGATAGCAAACGCCGCCCTGAAGGAGATATATTTAAACATCCCCGCTCCGGGAAAATCAAGTTGGTCTAAAAAGTCGAACAGGTAGTATAACATATTTATATCCGGTTTGTATTTATAATCGTTTTAATAAAATCAATATCAACTTTTATTCTCCCCATTTCAGGATAATCATAGTGAAGAGACTGGGAGAAATATTCATGATCCGAATTTAATTTTCTGTTGAAATATTCATCTTTTTCTTCCGAAGAAAAATTTACGATATATTCACCAACCTGTTTCTCATATATTTGCTTTAATATAAAAGAAATAAGTTTTTCGAAAAGATTATGCCCGCGTATATATAAATATGTATTATCAGCAGTCAATCCTAATTGCTGAAATTCCGTTTCGATATCGCTCAACTCTACGGCAGGGTATATGACGTCTATATTTGCCAACTTTTGAGTAACTTTATTTTTTAACCAATTCAGATAATCTTTTCCTTTCGTATCTATATCCACTGCTTTCGGAGGGTGAACATCCCAAACCGAAAGAAAGTCATCCTGTGTGATTAATCCATCTCCATTTTTCAGCGAATATAAATGATAGATATATACCGGATATATTCGTTTTGAAAACTCTTTCAGAAATAAATCAAAGTCAAAAAGATTATTTCTAAAATTTTGTTTCTGTGCAAATGCTTTATTTACAGTCGCCGAATAAGAATAATGATTCTCAATGGAATAGGTATATGTCTGCAATACAAAGTGGGCTGCATCAATTTCCGGTTCTTGCAATAAATAACGATAATCGCTATCAATGGCTATCAGGAATTTATCAGACAAACAGTCTAAACTTTTATATTTAAGACACATGGCGCAGCCTGTTCCTTTCTTACCCTCCGGCGTTCTTGTATATGAAATAAAATCAAAAGAATAATTTGGCATATAAAATCCCAATACAGAAAACCAGAATGGAATATCATTCCTGTCCTCAAGATGGATAGCAGCACGACATCTTTTTAACATAGCCCTCTTTGTATATGCTTTCGCTACATTCTTATAATATTGATCTTTATCTACTTCCATTGATTTATACCATCAAATCTTCCATAAAAAAAATCTTATCTCCCCAACCATCTCCAAAAATAGACGGAGAATGAGTTGCTATAATTAATTGACAATTAGGATTCAGTTCTCTGATTACATCAATCAGCTTTTCCTGCCATTCTATATGCAAGGATATTTCCGGCTCATCCACTAGTAAAAAGAAAGGTTGTTCTTCAGTAAGAAATACTGTAAATAAAATAATTAAGAGTTGCTTTTCTCCGGAAGAAAGTTGTTCCAATTGAATAACTTCCTGGTCAGAGGTTTCAAAGACTATCTCATTTGATTTAATCCATATTCTTTTATTTGTTTTGGAAAATAGTTGATTTATCAATTCTTTCAGAGCATCTATTTTATTATTAATCAACTTATTTTCTGATGAATCTGTCGCTCTCAGTCTATAATTTACAAATGAGCGTTCTATACTTTTTTTACCGGTAGCGAACAATAATTCTCTCAATATCAGATCTAAAGGACTTTCTTTTGTTCTTAATTGTTTTTTATCTCTAACTGAAACATCAAACGTATTAATAAGCAAGCATCTCAACTTTTCTTTTATATTCGGATCAATTTGTATCTCCCCATCTTCTATTTTATTATTAAAATACGCATCTATCTTTCTTAACAGTGTACTTTTCCCACTACCATTTATCCCTACCAGAATATTGACATCAGGATTCGGACTCCAATCTAAGGTATATTTACCCAATAGATTTTCTATATGTATATGTTTTACGGCATTTTCCATAATTCTTTATCTTTCGAATATCTCCCTCACTATTTCCCTGTCATCAAAGTGATGTTTGACACCTTTCACTTCCTGATAATCCTCATGTCCTTTTCCGGCAATAAGGATGACGTCTCCTTTCCGGGCAAGGGCGACGGCCGTTTTTATCGCCTGTTTCCGGTCGGTGATGCAAAGCGTACGTTCCTTATTGTCCGCATCAAGTCCTGCAACCATATCGCTAATGATATCGTCCGGTTCTTCGAAACGCGGATTATCGGACGTCAGTATCAACTGATCACTCTGCCGGACAGCTTCTTTCGCCATCAAAGGACGCTTGCCCTTATCCCGGCCCCCTCCCGCTCCGACCACCGTTATCACACGCCCGTTACCCTCCAGCACCTCGTTGATGCCCTTCAGGACATTCTCCAGCGCATCCGGCGTATGTGCATAATCCACAACCACCGTAAAACCTTTCGGGGAACGTATTGTTTCAAACCTTCCCGCCACAGGACGGAGCGTACTCAAAGCTATCAGTATTTCTTCCGGTTCCTCACCGAGGGCAACGGCAGCGCCATAAACGGCCAATAAATTGCAGGCATTGAAACGGCCGGTAAAATGTGTATGTACATCATGTCCGTTTATATCTATTTCCATTCCCTCAAAATGGGATTCTATTATTTTACCCTTAAAATCGGCCATCGTACGCAACGAATAAGTCAACTTCCGGGCGGCCGTATTCTGTAACATGACCGAACCCGATTTATCATCGGCATTTGTCAGGGCAAACGCGGATGCGGGAAGGTCGTCAAAAAATTTCTTTTTCGTTTTCAGGTAATTATCTACCGTTTTATGATAATCCAGATGGTCGCGCGTGAGGTTCGTAAAGATACCGCCATTGAAATCCAGTCCGCTGATACGTTTCTGATCTATGGCATGAGAACTCACTTCCATAAATACATATTCGCATCCTGCATCCGCCATTTTTTCCATCAGCCGGTTGATCGTAAGCGGATCCGGAGTGGTATGTTCCGTCGGCAACGCTTCTTCATCAATATAATTACATACGGTAGAAAGTAATCCGGATTTATATCCCAGCTTACGGAAAAGATGATAGAGTAAGGTAGCGATGGTGGTTTTCCCATTTGTACCGGTTACGCCAACCAATGTCATCCGGGCCGAAGGCTCGCCATACCATGCGGATGCAATGCGTCCCAAAGCATCCGCCGGATCCGGAACGGTAAGAAATAAGACATCGCCCTCCGCAGAAGCAACGGGATGCCCGCATACTACAGCTACCGCTCCCTGTTCGACCGCTTTCCCGATATAATCATGTCCGTCGGCAACCGTCCCTTTCACGGCGACAAACAGTGAACCCGGCTTCACCTGCCTCGAATCCGAGCAAACTCCGGTTATCTCAGGATCATTTTCTCCCGTGATTCCGCCAAGTCCCGCGATATCTATTAATTCGGATAATTTCATATCTATATTTTGTTTCATTTAAGCGTCAGCACAACCGTTTGCCCCGATACTACCCGGCTACCGTTTCTCACGGATTGTGAAACAACGTTTCCCTTTCCGGATAAGGAAACGCGCAAACCACAGTTTTCAAGGGCGTAAACAGCATCTTTGGCTCCCATCCCCACAACATTCGGCACAAGGTTTCCGATCAAAGGCAATTCTTTTAATGTAACCTCCTTTTCATTTCTATTAGCGATTACATATCCGGAGTTCACTTTAGCAGCTCTGCCTGTTTTTATCTTCAAACTGCTCATTACATTTTTCAATGCGGCGTAATCTCCGTTTTTAATATCCGGATAAGGCACTTTCAACGAATCTTCCGGTATCTTCTTTATATCAAGGAGCGTACAGTCCGCATATATTTTCTCGGCAATCTCTTTGACAACCGTACCGCACATCAAGCCACCGGACGGTAGTCCGATACGCGGGCGTGATATCACAACAATACATGTATAGAGCGGATTTTCATACGGAAAATACCCGCAAAAAGAAACATTGTGCCCTGATGTACGGTAAACGCCTCCGCTTGCAATCTGCGCCGTCCCCGTTTTTCCGGCAATCGTTATCACATCCGAGCGCGCCGGTTTTCCTAATCCGTCACGTTGGGCCGGAGTCGGATCCTTATAGTTCACTACATTATACAGCATATGCTGCATAATCTTTAATGTGCGTTCCGAACAGATTTCCGGAATCACTACTTCCGGCTCAAAATGTTTAACTACCTTATCATTTTTCATTATATCTTTCACAAACATCGGGCGAACCATCTTTCCGTCGTTTGCAATAGCATTGAAAAAAGTCAGCATCTGGATAGGCGGTATCTG
>DOZP01000173.1:19897-20628 GCA_003517945.1 Porphyromonadaceae bacterium
TCTCCCGGCTTACGCAGTTTCGATTTTCCCGCCCCGGGAATTTCAATCCTGAGATCCGCATCCATTCCAATCCGGTGAAGTCCTTCCACAAATTTTTTCGGATTCCGTTCATATCCCTTCAGTATGATTTTGGCTACGCCTATATTCGACGAATACCAGATAGACTTTTCTGCCGAAATCATGCCGTATCCTCCACGATTTGAATTATGGTCGGTCATACGCCGGTTCGCATGCATATAAATACCATTCCCCACATCGACCGGTGTTGCCGGTTCGACCACTCCATCCTCAATCGCAACCATCATGGCCGCCACTTTGAACGTAGAACCAGGTTCTATCTCGTCGGCAATCGCATGGTTGACCGTTTCGGCATATCGTCCCTGTCCGACCCTGGCCATATTCGTGATTGCTTTTATCTCTCCGGTCTTCACCTCCATAACCACAGCCGTACCGGCATCCGCATCAATCTCCTTCAGTTTGTCCGTAAGCGCCTTTTCCACCAGATCCTGAATATTTATATTGATCGTAGAACGAATATCCATTCCGTTTACAGGCTCTACCTCCACGATATTTGTCCACCGCCCGCCTACACGCTGTACGGAGTTCAATCCGGGTATACCATGAAGTAACGAATCATATTGTAATTCCAGCCCATTCTTTCCCTTCGTCACGCCATCCGGATCAATCTCATTATAAATATCGCCGATCGTACGCGAAGCCAGCATACCAAA
>DOZP01000173.1:20642-24628 GCA_003517945.1 Porphyromonadaceae bacterium
CGAAGGAACGGAAAGGTTTTTATCTCTTTCAGATCCGCATACGACACCCTCCCTTCATACACAGGGTATTGGCGTTTTTTTGCCTTGAGCCCTTTCTGAAGATGCGCCTTATAGCCCGCCTGTGTGCGGTTTTTTAGTTTTTTCGACAGGTAGTAAGCCAGCGAATCCACATTATTATACTTACCGTTCCGGAATGAGTCCAACGCAAATCCTTCAGCTCCGAAATCAATATACATATAATATTTGGGAGCGCTTGTCGCCATCATCCGGCCATCATCCGAATAGATATTTCCACGTGCCGGATTCACAAGCAGATCGGGGCGCTTCAGTCCGTCGGCAACCTTGAGCCATTCTTTCTTTTCTTTGATCCCTATCTTAAAAGCCGAAACAAGTATCGCAATCGCCACCAAACCCAGGAAAACGGTAATAATAAAGTAGCGGACAAAGATATTTTCATCTTTCTCATTATATTTCCTTGTAGTATCTTTTGACGACATAGTATAGCTAACCTCCTTCTTATTTCCGAAGCTTATACGGAGGCGTTTTCGCTTTCTCCAGATTCAATCCCTGACGCTTCACCAGTTCCTCTACCTGCGACGGACGGGTATTTCCCGTCAATTGAGCAGAGACGGACAACGCTTCAAATTTCACATCTTTCAATTGTTCCTGCAGATAGTCAATCTCACGGATCTTGATCGTACAGGTATAACGGTTACTGATGTAGAAGAACAGCAAGATTACAATAAGTACAATCATTTTTGTATGCCTGATGACAAAATCCTCCTTAAGCATACCTCCTCCGAGGATATACATCAGTGAAATACGTTTCTTCTTCTTTGCATTCTCCATTGATTCACGTTCCTTATTTTATTACTTTTTTTATCATTTTTCAAACCGGACGCTTTACAGGGCTTTTTTTTCCGCCACCCGTAACTTCGCACTCCTCGAACGCGGATTACGTTCAACCTCCTCCGAAGAGGGAATAATCACTTTTCCCAACGGATGTACGGGAGACTGCACATTTCCGTAAAAATCCTGCGCAACACGCCCTTCAACATTCCCGGACTTCATAAAATTCTTCACCAGCCGGTCTTCCAGCGAATGATAGGTGATAACGACCAATCGCCCCCCTTCCGTCAGTAACCGGAGGGCCTGCAACAACAATTCGTGTAAAGCCTGCATTTCCCGGTTGACTTCTATACGTAATGCCTGAAAGACCTGCGCCAAAAATTTCTTTTCTTTCTCTTTCCCCAAAAAAGGCTTCAAGACCTCCAGTAAATCCGATACCTCCCGAAATGGCTGTAATTCCCTCGTACGGGCAATTACCGAAGCAATCCTGCGCGAATTTTTCAACTCTCCGTACAGATAAAACACATCCGCCAGGTTTTCTTCCGGATACATATTCAACACATCGGCAGCCGTCCGGCCCGCACGATTATTCATCCGCATGTCAAGCACTCCCTTAAAACGAAAAGAAAATCCACGCATCTCATCGTCTAAGTGATGGGATGACACGCCTAAGTCCGCAATCAGACCGTCTATCCGCTTCTCTTTATAATAACGCATGAAGTTTGATAAATAGCGAAAATTACTACGCACAAATACAAACCGCTCATCATCCAAACTATTTTTCTCAGCATCTCCATCCTGATCAAAACCATACAAACGCCCTCCTTTTCCCAATCGCTCCAAAATACCGCGTGAATGACCTCCGCCTCCGAAAGTAACATCCACATAAACTCCCGAAGGATTGATATTCAACCCTTCAAGGCTTTCCGCAAACAAAGCGGGAGTATGATATTCAGAATCTTTTTTGCTTACAATCATGCACTTACAGTAAATAAAAAGACGTAACATTCTGATTAGACGGGTAAAATTACACATTTTCCGCATCTTATGCGGGGATCTAACAAAAAAAGTTTTCAACACCTCACTCTCCGGCGACTTAAATAAAGAGCCGCCGATTTCCCGAAAAACAGGAGACCAATTCTTATCTACCATTCATACAAATATAATTTCCATAAATGAATGCTCATTTTTCATATGCCGCAAGAAAAAATGATACGAATGCAAAATATTATTCTTATTTTTGTCGACTTTAAAGCTTACCTTATCTTATATGGATACTATAAACACGTTGATAGATGTAAAGCAGGTTTTAAGATCGAAGTTAAAGGATAAAGCCGATAAAATTCCCGGATTTGTCGTAAATTACCTTATCCGCATTATACACCAGGACGAAATTAATGAGATCATAAGAAAATATCAGGATCTGCAGGGGGTCGAATTCATGGAGGCTTTAGTGAAGGATTATTTCAAAGTCAGGCTGCATATAAAACATGAAGAAAATCTTCCTCCGGGTGAAGGAAGATATATTTTCGTAGCCAACCATCCGCTTGGAGGGTTCGACGGGATATGCCTGTCTTATTTCATCGGAAAACACTACAACAGCAAAATAAAATATTTTGTAAATGACCTTCTTCTTGCCATACCGAATCTGCGCTCCATATTCATTCCGATAAATAAACACGGTTCGCAAAGCAAAGAAGCAGTCCGGAAGATGGATGAGGCCTATGAATCAGACAATCAGATCATCACATTTCCGGCAGGACTGTGTTCACGCAGACACAAAGGCGTCATACGCGATCTTGCGTGGAAAAAATCGTTTATTCAGAAAGCGGTAGAACACAAACGGGATATCGTCCCGATCTATTTTGAAGGACGCAACTCCAACTTTTTTTACCGGTTGGCTAACATTCGCACTTTCTTTAACATAAAAATGAATTTGGAAATGCTATATTTGCCGGACGAATTATTCAAACAAAAAAACAAATCATTCGGGATCCATATAGGAAAACCTGTATCATGGCAAATGTTTGACTCCGGTAAAAAGGCCGGAGAATGGGCTGTACGGATGAAAGAAGAAGTATACAAACTTGCAGATAAATAGATGATATATGCAAACTGTGATAAATCCTGTAGATAAAAAATTGATCAAGTCGGAACTTACTCCGGATAAACGTTTAAGAAGCACCAATAAATCTGATAATGACATATACATCGTAACGGCTCAGGATTCTCCGCAAACCATGCGGGAAATAGGACGCCTTCGTGAAATAGCCTTCCGCTATTACGGAGGAGGCACCGGGCTTTCCTATGATATAGACGAGTACGATACAATGCAGGGAGCATACCGCCAATTAATTGTTTGGAGCCCGAAAGACGAAGAAATTCTGGGAGGGTACCGTTTCTTATGCGGGTCTGATGTCAAGTTCGACGATCAGGGAAAACCCATTCTGGCCACAGCGCATTTATTTAATTTCTCCCCGGATTTCCTGACAAACTATCTTCCTTATACGGTTGAGTTGGGACGTTCTTTTGTTTCACTTGATTACCAGGCGACCCTCGGACACACAAAGGGGGTTTTTATCCTTGATAACCTGTGGGACGGGCTTGGCGCCTTACCGGTCATTGATCCTTCACTAAAATATTTTTACGGAAAAGTAACCATGTATAACACGTATGACACAAAAGCGCGTGACATGTTATTATACTTTTTAAACTTGCATTTTCCGGATAAAGACGGGCTTGTGACGCCCATACACCCGCTAGAAACAAACGCCGACGAAGAAGAATTAGCCAAATTGTTCCATCACAATAACTTCAGGGAAGATTACAAAGTTTTGAATCAGGAAGTCCGCAAACTCGGCATCAACGTCCCTCCCTTAGTGAATGCCTACATGAGCCTCTCGCCCAAAATGCGTACATTCGGAACCGCCATCAATAAAGAATTCGGAGAAGTCGAAGAAACCGGCATACTCATCGCCATCAGCGAGATTCTGGAAGAAAAGAAAAAACGGCACATGGAAACTTTCCTTAAAGATGTTAACTTCGACCAGATCCAGATTATTAAAGTAACCTAACAAAGATTCCGGAATATCACATTCACGGCTGAAAAAGTTTCATTGTCGGTTCTCGAATCGCCG
>DOZP01000173.1:24771-26835 GCA_003517945.1 Porphyromonadaceae bacterium
ATCTTCAGGTAATTGACTTTCATCAGACCGGCAATTATACCGACTGTCATCAGAGGAATCAATGTAATAGCAATCCCATATATCATCCATCTCCATCCTCCGTTCAGGATGGTTTCTACAAATCTTTCGCCCGACAACAAACCGACGCAGGCAAGAAACAGGATGATACCCAGTTCGCGCACGAAATAATTGGCTCCGGGTGTCATGTAAAAATTAAGTTTTCCGATACGTCCTTTATAACCCAGCATGATGGCAATTAACAGAGGGCCTCCGGCAAGTCCAAGTTTTGCCGGAGCAGGCAATCCCGGAATAAAAATGGGAATGCTTCCCAGAATAATTCCGGTAAAAATTCCCAGAAATACAGATATAATATTGGGTTTGGCCAACTCATTGACAGAGTCGCCCAATTCCTTTTTCACATCGTTCAACACTTCTTTTTTCCCGACTACCTTTATCGTATCACCCAATTCCAAGGTGGTTTGAAGTGTCGGCAAAATCTTCATGCCCGAACGGAATATACGGGTAATATTCGCAGGATAACGACGATAGATACCGACCTGTTCGATCGTTTTACCGGCCAGCTTCGGATTCGTCATCAGTACATTTATGATTGCCAAAGGGCCGGGTATCTCTTCTATACTCTCCGATATTTTTACTTTTCCGATTTTGAAATTCAGGCTTTCAATCATATTCTGCGCCGATACGCCACAGATAATATCGCCTTCCCGAATGACTTCGTCGTCTGTCGCAACGATTGATTCGCCACCACGTATTATACGGGAAACCGCCAGTTCCTTATCCATGATATGTTTTACAAAATCAATGTTTCTACCGAACAGATTCGGGTTGGATACGGTTATTTCCACACTTTGCAGTTTTGTTTCACTATCTCCCAGGCTGTCCGCATATTTCTTTATTTCAACATCGGTTTTTATCTTAAAAAACAATTTGATCAACAGGATCGTCAGGATAATTCCGATGATACCGAACGGGTAAGCCATCGCATACGCCATCCCGGTTTCCGAAACAACGGATGCCTCCGTACCCTGCTCCGTAAGTACCTGCTGGGCGGCGCCCAGACTCGGCGTATTCGTAACGGCGCCGCATAGTATACCGGCCACAACGGCAGGCGACAAATCCGTCAGGGAATAAATCAGGTAAGCAATGCCAAAGCCGCCGACCACGACCCCCATAGCGAACAGATTCAATAGCAATCCGTCCTTTCTGAATGAAGAAAAAAAGCGGGGGCCCATATTCAGGCCGATACTGTAAACAAATAATATCAATCCGAAATCCCGGACAAAATGAAGTGTATGCTCATCAATCGGAGCGCCAAAATGAGCGATCAGTATACCACTGAACAAAACTCCGCCTACTCCAAGCTTAATTCCACGGGCTCCCGCTTTTCCGATCAGTACACCCAAAAAAGCAGCCATACATAAATACAGCACGGTAGACCCGACACTCTGCGTTGTAAAAAAATCCAATAAATCTTTCATAACTTTTTCTTTTTACACAAACTAAAAAAACTCCTTGAGTTCAATGCTTTACATGAAAAAAGATTAAGGAATAAGACAGGCCCCTTTTAGGGCCGAAAATAAAAAAAACGATTTTTCGGCCGCAAAGGTATCAAATATATTCAATAGAAAAAATTTCCCTTCCGTTTTCTTCGGAGTTAGCGGCCGCTTTGCGGAAACAAGAAGATATATCAATCATTTCATCCTCTTTTATCCGGTAAAAACGCTGGTTTGTCTTAGCCGAATTCAGTCCGCCGAGTTTTTCTATATACGGACCCAGTTTGATGTAATCGAAATGCCGGTGCGAACATGTCGCCGGCATATTCTGTCTGCCCGAATACCAGGCTATTTTTATGCGATTCCGAGTCGTACTGCGCACAAACACCGCCAACCGCTCTATTTCCTGCGGAGCGGCATCTCCACCCATAAAACAGATACAGGTAATGGCCTTTCCGTATTTCTTCATCAAATCCGTGAGGACGGTTTCATCCAGTACCTCGCCCTTGTCTTCCATCAGATAAGGGCTGTGGCATCCTTTACACCGGTT
>DOZP01000173.1:26888-27015 GCA_003517945.1 Porphyromonadaceae bacterium
GCGGCCTCCTGCTGCCTGCTTTGGGAAAAATTACTGATACGCTTCATATAACCGATGATACGGGTCAGATAGTCCAGGTTCCGGCTTTCGCACGACGGACATTTTTTGAGGTTTCGTTTATCAATAT
>DOZP01000173.1:27031-29230 GCA_003517945.1 Porphyromonadaceae bacterium
TCCTGCGCAGCAATACGCAGCAACTGACGATATTGTTCCTTACTTAAATGCTCATCCAGGTTAAGATGCAAAGCTGAGCCTCCGGTCAAATGTTCAATATATTTCTTTCCATGCAAGCGGAATTTATCAATTATATTCAACGACGTATCCTCTACAATATAAAAATAACTGTTGTAACAATCGCGGTTCACCTTATACCCGTCGCGCTTATCCCACTTAGCATGTTTCACGCCGACATTCTCAGCAGGAATCATTTCACAATTGAACATCACCTCTTTCGTCCGGTATTTTTGATTGTAATCTTCAATAATACCAAGAATCTCCCGTACAAACCCGACATAACGGGAATTATCACTAATCTCTATTCCCAACGCCTCCGCCGCTTCTACCAATCCGTTCACCCCGACCGTCAGGTATTGGCGGCCCATATTGATATAGCCGGAATCAAATAACGGCAACATTCCTTTCTGCTGCATATATTTCAGATTTTCATTATACGCCAGTTGCACTTTATGCACAAGGTCAACTACTTCTTCCAGGAAAAACTGATAAGGATATGATTTGCGTAAGGCATGCTGTATGCAACGGTTCAGATTGATTGTCAAAACACTTTTGGATCCGGTGGAAACTCCNNGCGCCTAACGTATAACTAAATCCGTTATCCTGAATCTCGTTCCTTAGCCGGCAACAACTGCTTAATGAATCCGCATTATCACTGATATACGTAAAAAACGAATGCCCTTCGGCATACATTTCGGCCGTAAAATCACCATATTCTTCATCTTTTGCATCACCGTTCTCCGTCAGAAGCGCCATCGTTTCGACCGGAAAGGTCAATACGGTACGCGTGCGTTCACGGTTAAACCATTTCATAAAACGCTTTTGCAACCAGTTAAGCGAATCCCAATCGGGTTTATTTCCATCCGGAAAAACAAATTCACTGAACAGGCTTTCAAAATAATATTTGTCATAATAAGAGATATTCCAGAATACGGCCTGAAAATTTCGTGCGCCGGTAGGTTGATTAATCGAATAAACAATCTGTTCAAAATAGTCGGTAATCACCTTATCGAGCGTACGTTGCTTTTTAGACAAATCAACAATCGTATCCGCATGCCGATAATAGTCGGAGCCATATTCCAACCCGATAAAATAATTCATATACATCAGGAACTCAGGAGTCGCGCAAGCTCCGCTAAGCATACTCGACACCATAAATACCATGTTTNNTTCAGGTTGGTCGGAGCCTTGGAGTTTCCCCCGATAGAAGTCGTACCGCCAATCAACCAGGGATACATCGTGATACTGGCACAATAATTGGCAAGGCTTGTTTCATCGTTTTTATATATATAATGATTATTCAGTAAATCCATGTATTTATCCGAAACTTCTTTTCCGTACATGTCTTTGAGACGATCGGTCAACATTCTGCGGTTCAGACGAATAAAGTTTGATTTGGGAAGCTCGCCGATAAGGGTTGCCATATTTTTATTTTCCACGTTGGCATTCGGGTCGTATTTACTTCCCGAAGCAGCATTCCCGGCATCGCAATAGTCCATCAAAAATCTCAACTTATCCCTTACCTCCCGGTCTTCTTCATGTTTTTGCCGGTAAAGCATATAGGATTTGGCTACGGTATAATATCTTTCCGCCATCAGGGCTATTTCCACCTGATTCTGTATATCTTCCACGGTAGTGCCTTCTTTGACACTAACCCTGCACAGAATATTGGTAATCACATCCTCCGTAGCAAAACTGCCCACTGATAAAAAAGCCTTTGCTATCGCACTCTTGATCTTTTCAATAGAAAAAACCTCCCTTTTTCCATCCCTTTTAATAATGAATAGTTCCATATATAATCTTTTATAAAAATACCTGATATAAAAATATCCGAACAAATTTCAACGGAATGAAGGAAAAGGCTAACACTTCAACTATTCGATAAACCCTGCATGTTTGAAGTCAGACCTGCCGCTCTTCACCCGAAAGCCCGGAATCCTGTGATATGGCAGGTCTTCTGACTTGCCCGGCTAACGAACCTCCTTCCCGGTATCAAACGAGAGCGCCCAGTGGAATTTATGTTGTCCGAAGCGTTTATCGAGCTTACAGCTACGGGGATAGTTCCTGACTTACACAGGATTCCCTTTTCATCCGGAACTACCGGAACCATATCGCCGCAAAGGTAAATCTTATTTTTAC
>DOZP01000223.1:0-410 GCA_003517945.1 Porphyromonadaceae bacterium
ATGAAATTTCTCGGAATCATACCTTCAAGATACGCGTCTACGCGGTTCCCCGGCAAACCGCTGGCGGACATGAACGGCAAACCCATGATACAAAGGGTTTATGAGCAGGTACAAGCGACAGTCAATAACCTCTATGTTGCAACCGATGACGTACGCATCGCCGATGCCGTAAAACGGTTCGGAGGCAACGTTATCATCACTTCCGAAAAACATAACAGCGGAACAGACCGCTGTTATGAGGCTTATTGTAAAGCCGGAGACGGTTTTGACGTAGTTATAAATATCCAAGGTGACGAACCGTTTATTCAGCCGGAACAAATCGAATTACTAAAAAGCTGTTTTTCCGAAGCCGGCACACAAATCGCGACGCTTGTAAAACCTTTTGACAAGGAAGGTAATTTCGAACAAAC
>DOZP01000223.1:418-3212 GCA_003517945.1 Porphyromonadaceae bacterium
ATGTATTTCAGCCGCTCCATCATCCCTTATATACGCGGAAAAGAATATACGGAATGGCTGCATACACACACTTTTTATAAACACATCGGATTATACGCATATCGCGCGGACATATTGAAAGAAATAACATCTTTACCACAGTCTTCGCTGGAAATTGCAGAAAGCCTCGAACAGTTGCGCTGGCTGCAGAACGGATATAAAATAAAGGTTGCCGTTACGCACCAGGAAACGATTGGCATTGATACGCCCGAAGATATGATCAAAGCATTGGCACATCTGCATTCCGGACATTCTACGACAACGTCCCCCATTCGCGGAACTGCTGACTTATAACATATTACATACAAAAAAGCGGCAACCATTGATGATTGCCGTTTTTTTTGTATGTGGATTTCCCCCAAAATATGTTTACTTCTTGCTTGAATACTGGCGTTTTTCACGCTCTTTCTGTTGTTTACGCAACTGTTCCTGCTGCATCCGTTGCGCATC
Organism: Porphyromonadaceae bacterium; assembly: GCA_003517945.1. Classification (GTDB taxonomy): domain Bacteria; phylum Bacteroidota; class Bacteroidia; order Bacteroidales; family Tannerellaceae; genus Tannerella. The sequence continues at coordinate 908 of DOZP01000223.1, forward strand.
TTCCAGACGTTGCATAAAACCGGATTTTTTCCTTGGCTTCTTTTTGTTTGCTTCCAGTTTCGCCAATAATTTTTCTTCGTTGATACCGAAACGGAAAACCATCGTCTGAGCAATCGTAATTAAGGTAGATACCAAAAAATAGTAGCTCAGGCCGGCAGAATTCTGATTAAACATGAAGAAAAACATCAGCGGCATGATATACATCATCATATTCATCCCCGGCATCTGTTGTTGTCCGGTATTTGTCATACTCATGTTTACCTTTGTGTATACAAGGTTCACAATCGTCATAAGCAAACAGAACAAACCGATATGATTCCCGATAAATGAACTGATCAAAGGTATATTTGCATTCCATGATATTACCGCGTCATACGTTGAGAGATCCTCCGCCCAAAGAAATCCTTGCTGGCGAAGCTCTATCGCCGTCGGAAACAGCCAGTATAACGCGATCAGGAACGGCGTCTGGAGCAACATCGGCAAACATCCGCTCATCGGACTGGCGCCGGCGCTGCTATACAAAGCCATTGTCGCCTGCTGCATTTCCATGGCCTGCTCTTTCTTGGGAAATTTAAGTTTTAACGCTTCTACCTGCGGACGCAATACACGCATCTTGGCCTGCGACATGTAAGACTTGTAAGTAAGAGGAAAAAGCACCAGTTTAACGGCCAAAGTCAAAAGAAAAATAATCAATCCGTAATTGGACATAAATGCGCTGAGGTAATCAAATATCGGCAGGATAAAATATTTATTTATCGGACGTATCCACTTATACCCCATCGGTACAAGATCATCAAGACTCAACTGTTGACCCGAATCAACTCCTTTATCATAAGAACGTAATAATTTATATTTATTCGGTCCGAAAAAATACCTGAATCCGATCGATTCATTCGCTGTAATATTGAATGCCACGGCTGCCGTCGTATAAAAATCTTTCAGATATTTTGCATCTGTCGTTTCCTGTTTGGCAGAAAGGGTGGTCGCCGCAAATGCACCGTCGGCAATCAATGCCGACGTAAAATATTTATTCTTGTAGCCAATCCACCTCAAGCGGTTTGACAACTGTATCTCTTCATCTTTCGACTCCCCGAAATGCTCCACATCATCCGCAAGGAATTTATAATATAATCCGGTATACTGATTTTCGAGCTTACGTCCTTTTTCCAACGTTCTCATCCGCTGGCTCCACTGAATATCAAGCGCATTTGTAGAAGGAGCCAGAAGGCCGTTCAATCCGCTGGTCTGAATCGTAAAGTTCAGCATGTAATCATCCGGATTAAGCGTATATACAAAATCCACAAGACCATTCTCCCCTACTTTCAGGCGCATTGTCACCGAATTAGGGTCACCTCCCTTTACCGGCGTAAAATATAAATCGGACGTATTGACTACACGGTTTGTCGCAGTAACAAAAGTAACATTAAACTTCGAGTCATTCCCGTCAAACAATACCAACGGTTCTTTTTCGTAAGTAAGATAATCTTTCACGCGGGCATAAGACACATGTCCCCCCTTACTGCTAATCCTGACTTCTATATTATTGTTTTCAAGCGTGATAACTTCGTCCGTACCGGTAACAGCATCTGCAAAAGCTCCGAAGTTATTCCGAACCTGCACCTGGCGTAACGAATCGGTAAGGTTTTCCGGCGCCTCACTAAACGAAGCGCCATTCTTCCCTTGCTCCGGAACAACCCGTTCCTGTACTTCTTTCACGACAGATGCGATCGAATCCTGGTAACGCTGCCGCGCCTCCAACTGTTCTTTCGAAGGTCGGTTAAGCCAACTGAAACCGATTAAAACTAATCCGATTAAAACAAAACCTATTACTGTATTTTTATCCATTCGTTCTTTATAACGGTTAATGATTTATTTGTTGAATCGCCACTCGCAACGCTTCACATATTATTTATGATAATTTTATAGCTGCTTTTATAAAACCTACAAACAACGGATTCGGGTTAATCACGGTAGAACTGTATTCCGGATGATACTGTACGCCGACATACCATTTCAAACCCGGAATTTCCACTACCTCCACAAGACTTGTTTCAGGATTTTCACCGATACATTTCATTCCGGCTTCTTCAAACTGCGTCTTAAATTCATTATTGAACTCATAGCGATGACGATGACGTTCCTGTATATGTTGTTTTCCGTAAGCTTCGTAAACCTTGGTTCCTTTCTTCAATACACATTCGTACTCGCCAAGGCGCATCGTACCTCCCATATTCGTAATATTCTTCTGTTCTTCCATCAGGTCTATTACCTTATAAGGAGCATTCGGTTCCATTTCCGTAGAATT
>DOZP01000019.1 GCA_003517945.1 Porphyromonadaceae bacterium
GTTGGTTCTTCCCGACCGGACCGGTATGACGCCCGAAGTGGTTGCCAAATTAGCATGTTTAGTCAGGGAAGGCGCTACGGTCATAGGGCCTAAACCGGTAACTTCGGTCGGATTGCGCGGAGGTGAAGAGGCTGTCGGACAAGTGAAAAAAACAGCGGATGCCCTGTGGGGATCGGATGAGGTTCCGGCCGGGCAGAAAATAACGTATGGCAAAGGCGCCGTGTATGCAGGCGGTAATATCCGGGACATTCTCCGGGCAAAAGGCGTATCGCCGGATTTTACCTATGAAAGTAACAAGCCGGAAGCGCTGATAGATTATATTCACCGGAGGACGGAAGATATGGATATTTATTATGTGGTAAACCGGCATGAACGGCCCGAATATATCCGTGCTTCTTTTCGCGTAGATTCTAAAATGCCGGAGTTGTGGAATCCTGTTACCGGCGAGATTACGGAATGTCCGGTCTATCTATCCGAGGACGGCCGGGTAACCGCGCCCTTGTTTCTGGAGCCGTTCGGTTCCGTATTGGTTGTATTCAGGAAAGAGATGAATACCCGTTATGAACGGATCACCCGGAACGGTGTGTGTTTATTTCCGGAGTTGCCGGCGGATACTTTTGCCGTGTCTCCTTTTGTAAAGCGGAGTAACGGCGATTTGTTGTTGGCCTTGCCGGGCGAATATGTACTGACTTCGTCAGCCGGAGAAATCAACAATATCCGGATTGAAGGCATTCCCGAAATAGCCATTGATACGCCATGGGAAGTGTCTTTTGATCCGAAGTGGGGCGGGCCGGAAAAAACGGTCTTTACTGAGTTAACGCTTTGGAATACGTCCGAAGATCCGGGTATCCGGTATTATTCCGGTACGGCGGTGTATACTAATACATTTGAAATACCGCCCGGACAGCATGAGGGTAAACGTATATACCTGGATCTGGGAGAGATGTATAACATGGCGGAAGTGTATGTGAACGGAAAACCGGCCGGCGTCTGGTGGCAACCTCCTTTTACGGGAGATATTACGGATTTTTTAGAAAACGGACCAAACCAATTAGAAATAAAAGTTGTTAATTTGTGGCCGAACCGGCTTATTGGGGATAATTTCTTACCGGAGAACGAACGCTACACAAAAACGAACGTAAGAAAATTTACGGAAGATTATCCGTTGCGCCCCTCGGGATTAGCCGGGCCTGTCGTGCTTAAAATGTATGAAATTCAAAATTAAAATTATACCTATGAAACCGCTCAGATTATTTTTTATCACATTATTTTCATTATTATGTGTTGTCTTGTTACAGGCGGAGAACAAACCGCACGGTTTGTTGACGGATCTGGTTGAGCATACGGATTATACCTGGCAGAACGGGTATGTGTCGAATGTGCCCGTATGGCAAATGGAGGGTGCGGTAGAAGCGCTTCAGTATGTGGCGATCCGGTCGGCTTATCCTTCGTTTTGCTGGATTGTTCCGGGTGAAGCGAATGCAACGTATCAGACCTCTTACCGGCTTATTGTGGCGGATAATTTTACAGATGCCGCTTCCGGAAAAGGGAATATCTGGGACAGCGGTATTGTGGAAAGTCGTAAATCAACGGCGGTGCCGTATGGAGGAAATGCGCTGCAACCGGAAAAGAATTATTTCTGGCGGGTAAAAACGGCGACGACTACCGGAGGCGAAAGCGAATGGTCGGACGTAACAGCTTTCCGGACAGCCGCTCAATTATCGGATTATGCCGCCGGCTTCTATCCGCAGGTGAAATCCATGGAGCATCCGGTTTCCGTAAAACGTACCGGAACGTCGGATGTGTTTTTGGATTTCGGTAAAGCGGCTTTCGGGCAGTTTGTTGTCACGCTTACCTCCGATGCGGAAACCGATAGTGTCGTTATTCATCTCGGCGAACATATAGCGGACGGAAAGGTGGACCGGAATCCCGGCGGAACGATCCGTTACCAACGCTATACCGTAGGTCTGATGAAGGGGACGCATACGTACCGTATAAAAATCGCGAAGGACAGGCGGAATACGGGTGGCGCCGCTGTGTTGATCCCTGATTACATCGGTGAAGTGTTACCGTTCCGGTATTGCGAAATAGAAGGGTATACCAAAGCGCTGACGGTTTCCGATGCGGTAAGGGAATCGGTTCATTATCCGTTTGACGAATCGGCTTCTTTCTTCGAAAGCAGTAACGATACGTTGAATCAGATCTGGGATCTGTCTAAATATTCTATTAAGGCGACTTCTGCTTTAGGATATTACATTGACGGCGACCGGGAACGGATTCCGTACGAAGCGGATGCGCTGATTAATCAGCTTTGTCATTATGGCGTAGACCGGGAATATTCGATGGCGCGGCGTTCGCACGAATACCTGCTTGCATATCCCACATGGCCTACCGAATGGATCTTACAGGCCGTGTTGATCGCCTGGTATGATTATATGTATACCGGAGACAGCCGTTCGTTGAAGGCGAATTACGATATACTGAAAGCCCGGACGCTGCTGTCGTTGCGGGAAAAAAACGGGCTGATTAGTACGACTACCGGACTTTTGACGAAGGATGTCCTGGTTTCGGTTCGTTTTAAAGGCGAAATACGGGATATCGTAGATTGGCCGCATACGGGTATACTCGGATTGAATAAACACGAAGGCGGCGAAGCGGACGGTTTTGTTTTTACCGATTACAACGCGGTGACTAATGCGTATCATTACGAAGCGATGAAACTGATGGGCCGGATTGCCGGTGCGCTTCAGATGCAGGACGAGGCTTCTTATTTCACAAAGGAAGCGGACTCGTTTTTAACGCGGTATAATAAGTTCTTTTTGAGCAATAAATTGGGTTATTATAAAGACGGCGACACGACGAATCATGCGTCGCTGCATGCGAATATGTTTCCCGTTGCTTTCGGCATGGTTCCGTCCGGCAAGATGCAGCAGGTGGTTGATTTTATGGAGAGTCGCAAGATGGCTTGCAGCGTATACGGTTCACAGTTTCTGATGGATGCGTTATATGAGGCGTCGGATGCGGAATACGCCCTTTCCATGCTGACGAAAACGGATGACCGGAGCTGGTATAATATGATACGCGTCGGTTCGACGATTTCGTTGGAGGCGTGGGATAATAAGTATAAACCGAATCAGGACTGGAATCATGCCTGGGGAGCGGCGCCGGCCAATATTATTCCGCGAAAGTTGATGGGAGTAGAGCCTGCGGCGCCCGGATTTGAAAAAGTTCGCATCAAACCGCAATTGGCTTCTCTTGCCCGGGCTAAGGCCGTGATTCCGACTATTAAGGGAGCCATCAGCTTAGCGGTCGAAAACAACCCCGGAGAATACCGTATGCAGGTGACGATACCCGCCAATATGGAAAGTGAAGTTTATTTACCTTTATTATCAAAGAAATACGAAATAAAAAATAACGGCAGCGTGCAAAAAACGACCCGTGTGAAGGATGCTCCTTTTATTTCTCTGGGAACTATGCCTTCGGGCACATACGTAATTACAATGACGTATTGATAATTTCCGATATGAGATTATGGGGGCTTTCTTTCAACTTAACCAATTCAATGCTTGCGTTGTAATTTCATTATACCAAGTCTTTTCGTCTGTACTTGTCGCGGCAATTTCGTTTGAGCGGTCAAAGAGGCGTTTTACTTGTTCGGGCTGTGGTGTGTAGGAGGATTTGTAAGAATCCTCCACCATTTTTTGAAATATGCTTAACGGCAGCGGAACAATTGTGGAAATTCCACCGTAATAACTGATATTCATTTTGTGAAGCGCATAGAAATGGGCAATGCAAGCCTCGTTTATTTCGGGTGCAATGAAAAGGCAGTAAGACGGTTTACCTGTTTCTTTTTTGAATTTCGCGAGATGACGTGTAACCGGTTCGCCTTCGGTCTCGTATTGCCGTTGCCCTGATTGCATGGTAACTTCTACGGTTAGCCCAAAGTCGCCGTAATCACACACAATATCAGCTATATTGCCTTGTGCTGTGGACATTGGATTGCCAAAGTCATCAAATTTCAGGTTTGCTTTTATGTGCCCACCGTCCAACATTGTCATTGCTCGCCAAGTGTTCCATTCCAACATCAAAGGCATGTCATAAAGCGACTTATCAATAATTTGGGAATAAACTGTACGAATATCGTCATATAAACGGTAGTCTTTTATTGCAGTAACTTGTTCTTGAAGAATATGCTCTTTTCGTTTTTCGGTTTCGTCAAAAAGAATGTCTTTTAATTGCTGTAAAGTAACCGTTTCTTCGACTTCAATTTGAGGAAATTCGTTGTTTATTTTGTATAGTAATAAATCACGATTATCAGTCAATAGTTGAGGAATGGCAGCATTGCCCAAATATTCGACATATCGTTTTTCGTCATCAATGAAACACGGTTTACGGTCAATATTTTCCAAGAAGTATGTGACTTCCGTCATTTTCTCAGGGGCAATGGAAATAGATTTTCCAATATACGAGATATTTACAAGTCCTGTTGCCCGCAGATAACGAAACAACGCATCGGTATAATCACGCATATTGCTTGCTTTGGTTTGTAGAAATTTGTCAAGGGTACGATTTCTGCTTTCACGTGTTTTTGTTTTTCCTCCTGCAATTTCATTTTGGTAAATCACTTGCAATTCTGCATACAGTTGATTATGTCTAAATGCTTTGTAACTCAATTCAGTTGTCGCCTTTTCAATTCTAAATTGTTCTATTTTTGCTACAATACTGTCAAAAATCCTGTAGTCGACTAATTGCAAACCGAAAATCATTATTTCGTCAAAACTCAAAGAACCGAAATATTGTATTAATCTGAACATTTCGAGATAAGGTTTTACATAGAAATTCGTTGCTTTTTCAGTCGGAATATGAAACGGTGAGGGTAGTTGAAATTTTAAAAGTTGTCGCAAAAATATTTCTTCTTTTCTCTTTGAGGTTACAAGTTCTTGTCCTGCACTTGTGAGTTGAATTTCGGGCGATAGCAGGATAAATCCCAGTGATTTAGGTGCACGATTTATACGGTCGCGTGCACTGAAAGCTGGGTCGTTAGCACCTTCGCCGTTGAAAAAGTTTTCTTCGCTCAATAGCTGCATAAATGCCGTTTGAGTTTCGGTATTCCACTTTTTGCCGGTAAAGTGTGCGTTCAGCAACTCAATCTCAGGTATCATTCGAGCGGGAGTTCTCGGCGAGGTGGTGATAAACAATATTTTGCTGTCTATTCTTGCCATATTAACTATTTGTATATGCTAATTGTTCCTGAAAGATTGATTTATAGGGTGTTTGATAATTAGCAACCAAAATATGAGTGGCTACCGATTTAAAGCGGTTGCGAATATTTACAGAATAATTTTTGGCGTATTCGTCAATGATCATATTGCCATATAATTTTTCTGTTAACGTCGTTCTGCCAATAACAAGCAAAGCACGGCAATTCAAATTTTTAAAATCTTCGGCAAGGGCTGTATGGCAATCGTCATTAAATCCGTCTTTGTATTCTTCATTTCCGTAATCGGAAAAGACACAATCATACGGCGGGTCTAAAAACATAAAATCGTCAGGCTTTGCCAGGTCAAAAACATTTTTATAGTCAGTATTATGAATTTCCGTATTTGCCAATAAATCGCTATGCGCTTTTGTTACCAATGACGTGTTTAAATGTGCGTATCTGCCAAATGGCACATTGAATTCGCCTTTTGAATTGTAACGTATCATACCCGAATAGGCGGTTTTATTGATAAAAAAATAAAGCAGGGCATCGGAATATTTTTTTTCTGAAAGTTCGTTGAACATATTGCGAATTTCGTAATACAATGCTTCGTTTTTGTCCTCAACCCTTTCGTTTGGAGTGATTTTTTTCAATGCGTCAAACCGCTTGCGGTTGGTTTCATACAATGTTTCTATTTCCGTGAGTTCTTTTCGTAAGACGTCATAATCATTTTTTACTCCCGAATAGAAAGCCATTAACTTGGAGTTTATATCGTTTATAACCGCTCGCTTAGGCTCTAAATGAAAAAATAAAGCACCACCACCGAAAAACGGCTCAATATACCGACTTTTATATCTCGGTATATGTCGTTCGATATTCGGGATTTCTTTGGATTTTCCGCCTCTATATTTGACTAAGGGTTTCATATACAAGTTTTTTTGATTTTGGCATTTTTTTTTCTGNNCATTTTTTTTTTCTGGTTGCCCACTTGCGTTGGGTAATTTGTATTTATAGTCTTGTGCCATATTTTATTTTTTCTTCCGCTACTTTCAATGCTTCTATTGCATTTTGTTCATCTGCCAATTCATAGACGATTTTATCAGAGAGCCANNGTTTTCGTCCACATTGAAATATTGGGCAAGTTTGAGAATTTGTTCTCGTGAGGCTTTTCGTTGTCCTCGTTCAATTCTGCTCATTATGGCAGGGTCAATGTCAAGAAAGGCGGCGATTACTCGCAAGGGTAATTGCTTGTTTTCTCGTAATTCTCTTAATGTATCTCCTAAACTTTTCATCTTGATTAAAATGCTCTTGATTATTTTTGACAAAAGTATAATGTTTTCATGATAGATACTTGCTTACTTGCAGATATTTATCAACAATCATCAAAATATAGTTACTTTTGAACGGGTTTATCGACGGGNNTCCTTTTATTTCTCTGGGAACTATACCTTCGGGCACATACGTAATTACAATGACGTATTGATAATTTCCGATATGAGAATATAGGGACTTTCTTTCAATTTAACCAATTCAATGCTTGCGTTGTAATTTTAAACATAGATTTTTGGATTAATATGTTTTATAACATTTTGATAAATTCTTTGCCATTAAAAAAAAACAGATAGTTTTGCATGGAATAGCGCCATTATCAGGTACAATGATATTTGTGACGGGGATTTATAAAACACATTTGTACGTATGAAAAAGTTAACACTAACACTATGCTTAGCAACAATTATCGGAATATCTCCCATCTTCGCACAAGAATTCAGACTGGGCGAAAACGGTTATTTTAGTAATCAGGGAGTCGATGTAATGGGTTTCGATGATATCTACCCTGAAGGTCATCAAGGAGGAGTCTCCTTGATTATGCATGGCCACCGGGTGGCTACTAACGGGGATATCCGTCTGGAGCCCACTCCCGGGCAATGGCAGCCTGTACCGAAACAACGAAATCGGACGCTCGATCCTGTAGCTAACACAATTACTACACAACTAAGTTTTCCTGACTCTTCCCGGCATCTGAGCGGATTCAATCCGATGATTTATCCGGATCTTCTGCTCGATTATACGGTGACGATCAAGGGTGAAGGTGGCTCTGTTGTGATCACGGTCGATCTGGATAAGCCTGTTCCGGAGAAATTCTTAGGGAAAGTAGGCTTCAATCTGGAGCTTTTTCCCGGTTCTCTTTTCGGTAAACCATGGATTATGGATCAACAGACCGGTATATTCCCGCAACAACCGAATGGCCCTATACGCAATGAACCATCGAATCATCCTTACCAAGCCGATTTTAAACCGGATATGCGAACTTCCGTTGAGCAAATTGACGGGCAGAGCTATAACCCGATTGTTGCCGATGATATTGTTTCGGAACCCTATGCCATTGGGCGATGCTTTACCGTGTGTCCCGATGATCCCTACCGTAAATATACGATTGAAACGAAAGGCAGTGAACTGATGTTGTATGACGGACGGATGAATCATAATAACGGTTGGTTTGTCGTCCGTAGTGAAGTACCGGCAGGGAAGACGAAAGAAGCGATCAAATGGGTGATTACGCCTCATGTGGTAGAAGACTGGTTGTATACCCCTATTGTACAAACACCACAAGTGGGCTATCATCCCAACCAACCCAAAGTAGCCATTATCGAACTTGACAAACGGGATACACGGCAACATAAACCGGCGCTTTACCGGATCACCGCCGAAGGAGAAAAAGAAGTGAAGACGGATCAGGGCAAAGAGTGGGGACAGTTTTTACGCTATAACTACCTGAAATTCGACTTTTCGGACATAAAAGAAGAAGGGCTCTATCAGGTACATTATGGGGATGCCGCCTCTTCGATCTTCCGCATATCAAAAGATATCTATGATCGCGGAGTTTGGCAGCCGGTACTTGAATATTTCCTGCCCGTACAGATGTGTCACATGCGGGTGAACGAGAAATACCGGGTATGGCATGACGATTGCCATTTGGACGATGCCCGGATGGCGCCGGTCAACATCAATCATATTGATGGATATGTACAGGGGCCTTCCACTCTGACGAAATATAATCCCGGTGACGCAGTGCCCGGATTAAATATCGGAGGTTGGCACGACGCGGGCGACTTTGACCTGCGTATTGAGTCGCAAGCCGGAGAGACGTATATTCTCTCGTTAGCCCATGAAGCTTTTAATATAGACTATGATGTAACGACAATTGATCAGACCAAGCGAATCGCCGAAATCCACGAGCCGGATGGAAAAGCCGATATATTGCAACAAGTAGAGAACGGCGCGCTGACTGTCATCGGTGGTTATCGGGCGTTGGGGCGGCTTTATCGGGGGATAATCTGTAATGACCTGCGGCAATATGTCTTGTTGGGCGATGCGGCAGCTATGACGGATAATAAAAACGGTAACGCAGACGATCGCCGGGTGTTTACGGAAAATAATCCGAACCGGGAGTTGACTACGGCCGCTCAGATGGCGGCCGCTTCCCGGGTGTTGAAAGGCTTCAATGATACATTGAGCGTACAAGCGCTTGCCTGCGCTCGCGAACTCTTTGAGGTAACGGAAGAATCGGTGCGTAGCAAATCAGCCAAAGTGCATGCGGCAACAGAACTTTACCTGACAACCGAGGATCAAAAATACAAAGACTATCTGCTGAAAGAGCAGGATTTTATTACTCAAAACATTGATCGTGTGGGTTGGTTTATCGCTCGTGCCGAGAAGAAAATGAACGATATAAATTTTACGAAAGCGATACACGAAGCGTTGGCAGGGTTTAAGGATGAACTTGAGAAACAAGGATCTGCTACGCCTTATGGTATCCCGTACCGTCCGCATATATGGGGCGCCGGATGGGACATTCAGGCATTTGGCTATCGGCATTATTTTTTACATACGGCTTATCCGGAGATTTTCGGACCTGAATATATTTATAATGCACTCAACTTTGTTTTAGGTTGCCACCCGGGGACGAATACAGCCTCATTTACCTCGGGTGTAGGTACCATTTCGGCTACGGTAGGCTATGGGTTGAACCGTGCCGACTGGTCCTATATACCCGGTGGCGTTATCTCGGGTACGGCATTAATACGTCCCGATTTCCCCGAACTGCTCAGATTTCCTTATCTGTGGCAACAGGTAGAGTATGTGATGGGGGGAGGGTCTTCACATTATATGTTCTTAGCATTAGCGGCACAACAATTACTGAACAAATAATGGAAAAAAGACTCCCGCCTGCCCGAAGATCCGTTCACATCCGCACACGTGACCTTTATACTGTTATTTTAAATTGCAGGACTGAAAGAACTAATGCAAATCTTCTATTGCAGACTCAACATCTTCTATTTTATCAAGAATATCCTTCGTACTCGTGTTTATACTATAATCCAATGCATCAAGTTTACTTTCTAACCGGTCTATCTTATATTCCAGACGTTCTATTTTGTCTTCAAGATCGGAAATTTTTGAATTGAGTTCTTCCGCTTCGTAATTCGACGGAGCCATACCCTTACCGGAAAGACCAAAAGAAGCCAGACATATAATGGCAAGGATTACCAAACTTACTGTGATAGATCACAAATATACCACATCTAAACAGAATTACTTTGTGCAGAACTGATTTTCTCGCAAAATACTATCCTGTATCCACACGATAGGAATTATTGCCCACAAAATGAATCTTCGGAGAGGGGCTTTGGCGGATAAATTGACCCATAGTAGTACCTTAACTCCGCAACATATTTTGAATTGGTCTACTTTATGCATATCACATACATAGAGAAATGCTTTCAACAATCTCTC
>DOZP01000152.1:0-7930 GCA_003517945.1 Porphyromonadaceae bacterium
ATCGGGCTCATCAGCCCTTCTTCGAATTTACGAACCGTCACCTCGTAAGCAATCCGGTCGGATGCCAGTTTTTTTTCCATCTGAATACTCTCTTTTGCATATCCGTCACGCTCCAATACCGATTGCTCAATAGCCGTCTGTAACTGACGCAACACCTCAGATTGTTGTTCCTCAGCTATTCGCACATTATTTCTGGCGCGCCGTACTTCACGAACACGGGTAAGCCTGTTAAAAAGAGGAATATTCAAACTGAGCGAAACATACTCGCCCCGGTTATTCCTAAACTGCGAATGAAAGGACAGAGGCGCTGTTTCCGATTTCAGATTATCATAATAACTTGTATTGACACCCGAGGAAAAAGAGATGGTAGGTAATAAGCCGCCTTTTTGTATCAGGTACGACAACCTGCTTGCTTTCAATTGATACGCCGCCTGTAAAGCCGTAGGATTCGTATCCTTTGCATAATCATAAATATCCGTCACGGATTCATTCATTACGATACGCTCATTTCCGAAAACCGTCGTATCCGGTTGCAACTCCTTATCAGAAGGATAATTCATATATTCTTTCAACTTCAACAAAGCCGTACAATATAAATTTTGCTGTCGTATCAGATTATAATCATCTCCGGCGACCTGCGCTTCGACCTGCGCCACATCGGCCCGTCCTTTTATTCCCAGCTCTTCCTGCCGGCGTATTTTATACAATGTACGATTACTTTCTTCCAGTTTTTCTTTTGCAAAACGCACCGTACCCTGGTAATAAACCACATTAATAAAAGCCTCCAACGTATTCAATGCCAGATCATCCTTTATTTTCTGCAGTTCGTTCATTCCGGCCTGACGGCTTGACTTTGCCAGGCGAAACTGGTTCACAATCTGTCCGCCGTTGAAAACCGGAAGCGAAGCAGACAATCCATAATAATTATTAAACGTAGTCGTATTCACATACGTGTTTGTTTCCGGATCAATTGCGCGCCCAAAATTATATTGCGCCGAAACGCCTGCCGAAAGAGAAGGAAAAAAAGCCGCCGTAGCGGATTTATATTCAGCCATGTATGTATCATTTTCATATAGTTGTTTTTTCACCGCCGTACTATTTTCCACAGCATAACGCATACATTCTTCCACCGTCCAAAGCGAATCCTGCGCCATACATGCAGAGATGGAACAAGACAATAAAAATAAACTCAAACGTATTTTCTTCATTTTATTTCCACATATAGATCTAAGTATAAAGCAACCATAACCATGCCAAAAACACAAAGAACTAATAATAAACAACGTACAAACCCCATTACTTCAATGAAGTGTCAAAAAAATAGACAGGCATGTAAAATAATTTGACATGACGAAAACCATACGACAAAAATATTGCATTATTTTAACAAAAGTAAACATGGTAAATTTGCATTTAACCAAATAAATGCCATACATTTACATTTTTTTATGCAAGGAGGGATACAATAGTTATGTATCCGGATATTATTATTAAAAAATTATTTGGTATGAAAAAAATTTATTTATTACTTTCATTTGCGATCCTTTTCCTGACAGCATCCGGACAAGGATCAACGTATAAATATGAAAGCGTACAGGGCGATCCGCTGCAAACGCGTATTTATACACTGGATAATGGTTTGAAAATTTATTTATCGGTAAATAAAGACAAACCGCGTGTACAATCGTATATAGGCGTCCGTGTCGGCGGCAAAAACGACCCGGCGGAAACAACCGGACTGGCACACTATTTTGAACACCTGATGTTTAAGGGAACCCAAAAGTTCGGCACATCCGATTACAAGGCAGAAGAACCGCTGTTAAATAAAATAGAAGAACTGTTTGAAACATACCGCCAAACGACTGACGAAGCAAAACGTAAAGAGATCTACGCCGAAATAGATAAGGTATCGCAGGAAGCGTCAAAATTCGCCATACCGAACGAATACAGCAAACTGATGTCAACCATCGGAGCGCAAGGCACAAACGCCTTTACCTCGTATGACCTCACGGCGTATACCGAAGATATACCTTCCAATGAAATCGAAAACTGGGCGATTATACAGGCGGATCGTTTTACAAATCCTGTCATCCGCGGATTCCATACCGAGCTTGAAACGGTATACGAAGAATATAATATGAGCCTTACGCGCGATGGCCGCAAAGTGTATGAAGCCGTCATGACCGGCTTATTCCCGCATCATCCGTACGGCACACAAACCGTACTGGGAACAGGAGAACATTTGAAAAACCCGTCCATCATAAATATCAAAAAATATTTTGAAACCTATTATGTGCCGAATAATATGGCCATATGTATGGTGGGTGATATCAACCCGGATGAAGTGGTCGCGATCATCGACAAATATTTCGGTTCGATGAAACCCAAAGATTTACCAAAGCTGAACACAACGCCGGAACAACCGATATCCCAACCTGTCATAAAAGAAGTGATGGGCCTGGAAGCTGAAAACATAGCGATCGCATTCCGTCTGCCCGCTGCCAACACAAAAGATGCCGCCACGCTGGAATTTGTTGACTATCTCCTGACAAACGGAAAAGCCGGTCTGATTGACCTGAACCTGGTACAAAAACAAAAAGTTTTAAGGGCAGGCAGTTACTCCAGTCCGATGGCAGATTACAGTATATTCCAAATGAGCGGAACGCCGAAAGAAGGCCAGACGCTTGACGAAGTAAAAGACCTGTTGCTCGGACAACTTGAAATGCTGAAAAAAGGAGAATTCGAAGACTGGTTACTGGAAGCCGTGATCAACAATTTCAGGTTAGACCAATATTACCAGAGACAGGAATATCAATACGCCGCTTATTTACTACTGAATGCGTATATCAATGACGTGAAATGGGAAGACATGGTCAACAAAATCAACTACCAGGCCCGGCTAACCAAAAAAGATGTGATTGATTTCTGTAACAAATACTTCAAAGACAACTATGTCGTCGTATACAAAAAACAAGGTACGCCGGATGATAAAAAGATCGAAAAACCCCAGATCACCCCGATACCGACCAATCGTGATACGGAAAGCGCATTTCTTGCCAACATAAAAGCGCGTGACGTAGAACCGATCGAACCCGTGTTCCTGGATTACGCCAAAGACATGTCCATATCAAAAGTAAAAAAAGACATCCCGTTATTGTACAAACAAAACACAACGAATCCATTGTTCTCACTGTATTACATTTTTGAGATGGGGAACAACCACGACAAGATGCTGGGTACGGCTTTCAGTTACCTGAGTTATCTCGGCACATCCACCAAAACAGCGGAAGAAATCAAAAGCGAACTTTACAAAATGGCCTGTTCCTTCAATGTCACGGCAACGAACGAACGCGTCTATGTATATGTGAATGGCCTGAGTGATAATTTTGAAAAAGCGATGGCGCTGCTCGAAGAACGCCTGGCAGATGCAAAAGCCGATCAGGAAATCTACAACAACAGAGTAAAAGATATACTGAAGCAACGTTCCGATGCAAAACTCAATCAAAATGCAAACTTCAACCAACTGGTTAATTATGCAGTCTGGGGACCGAATTCTCCGGCAACAAACATCCTTTCCGAATCGGAACTCAACGCTTTAAATCCGGAAGAATTGGTAGCCCGGACCAAAAACCTGAAAAACATGAAGCATACGATCATGTACTACGGCCCGCTCTCCGAACAACAAATCAAAGAAGCTATCAATAAAAATCATGCGGTAGGAGAAACACTGAAACCGATACCCGAACCTCAGAAATTCAAAGAACAGGAAACAAACGAAAATAAAGTACTGCTCGCCTTCTATGATGCCAAACAAATATACATGGCTATGGTACATAAAGGCGGTTTATATGACAAAAGCATAGAACCGGACCGTAATATGTATAACAACTATTTCGGCGGTAGCATGAACAGCATCGTTTTCCAGGAAATGCGTGAAGCGCGCGGACTGGCCTATTCCGCCGGAGCCAACTATCAGCGTCAGGGCAAACCGGATCGTCCGTACATTCTCAATACAATGATTGCCACTCAAAACGACAAAATGATGGAAGCGATTGAGACATTCAACGATATCCTGAACAACATGCCCGAATCCGAAAAAACATTCTCGATTGCTAAGGAAAGAATCATAACGAATATTCGCACACAACGTATATTAAGAGATCAGATCTTATGGAATTACCTAAGCGCCATAGAATTCGGAGAGACAACAGATACAAGAAAAGAATTATTCGAAAAGATCCCGGATATGACACTGGAAGAGGTAAAAGCATTCCAACAAAAATATGTAAAAAACAAATCATATACATATTGTATCCTCGGAGACACAAAGAATCTGGATATGGAAGCCTTGAAAAAAATCGGCCCGGTAACAACGCTTACCCAGGAAGAAATTTTCGGTTACTGATATAAATAAACAAACTGAGAGAAAGAGAGTGTTTCATCGTGTGATTCACTCTCTTTTCATTGAATAAGGTTTTTTATTTCCGTATCCCTTATTTTAGATAGAAAAATATTAATTTTGTACTCATTATGAATAAGAGAGAAGGAACGATCTTAGTAGTAGACGACAACAAGAGCATCCTTGCTGCCGTGGAGATTCTGTTGCAACCCCTGTTTGCAAAAATTAGTACCATTACCAATCCGAACCGTATCAAACAAATATTGTCGGACGAACAGATTGACATCATACTTTTGGACATGAATTTCAGTGCAGGCATTAACAATGGGAATGAAGGCTTGTTCTGGCTCGCGGAAATAAAAAAGCAAAATCCGTCCATACCGGTCGTCTTATTTACCGCTTATGCGGATATAGAACTGGCAGTACGCGGAATCAAAGAAGGAGCCTCCGATTTCGTGGTTAAACCATGGGATAACAATAAACTATCGGAAACCCTGCAAATGGCTTACAGATCCGGCAAAACAAAAAATAAAACCGGCCAATCCCCGCAAACACCTAAACAAACTGATGATAGTAATATCTTCTG
Organism: Porphyromonadaceae bacterium; assembly: GCA_003517945.1. Classification (GTDB taxonomy): domain Bacteria; phylum Bacteroidota; class Bacteroidia; order Bacteroidales; family Tannerellaceae; genus Tannerella. Next base: position 4,986 of record DOZP01000152.1, read on the forward strand.
GGGAAAAAGCGAAGCCATGCAAAAAGTCCGTTTACTTGTTGAAAAAGTGGCCGTAACGGATGCAAATATACTGATTACGGGAGAAAACGGCACGGGAAAAGAAGTAATCGCACGGGAAATACACCGGCTATCCCGGCGAAATAAATACCCCATGATATCCGTTGATATGGGAGCCATCACGGAAACCCTGTTTGAAAGCGAGTTATTCGGACATACAAAAGGATCTTTTACGGATGCAAAAAACGATCGTACCGGCAAATTCGAAGCCGCCGACAACGGTACGATCTTTTTAGATGAAATCGGCAACCTACCCTATCATCTGCAGGCAAAACTTCTCACGGTATTGCAACAACGCAGCATTATACGTGTCGGCAGCAACACCCCGATTCCGGTCAACATACGTCTGCTGAGCGCAACCAACAGAAATCTCGAAGAGATGGTTAAAAAAGGAGCATTCCGCGAAGACCTGATGTACCGTATCAATACGATCCGGATCCACATCCCGGCATTACGTGAAAGACCGGACGACATCGTTCCCCTCGCAGAAATATTCCTGAAAAAACAATCCCGGAGTTACGGCAAACCGGAGCTGCAACTTTCCGTCCCGGCCAAAGAAAAACTGAAAACATACCCCTGGTACGGTAACGTACGCGAACTGGAACATTTTATAGAGAAAACCGTTATTTTCAGTGAAAAAATCATGATTGACGCCGACGACCTGCATGTGCCGGCTGCAACTGCGACCGCAACCACAACGGAAAATGAAAGTTCAACAATAGAAGATATGGAACGGAAAATGATCCGTAACGCGATAAACAAACACAACGGAAACCTATCCCTTGTTGCGAATGAATTAGGCATATCACGACAAACGCTATACAACAAGATAAAAAAATACGAACTTTGAAAAACGTTATAAACAGATATATTTTTGATAGCCTGGTATTCCGTTTACTTACATTGATAACAGCCGTTGGATTTTGCACCTACTACGGAATAAAAGGCGACACCTTTTATCTCCTCCTGTTTTTAGTACTGGCAGTCGCTCTGTTTATATGGGTTATATCCCTGTATAACAACCGTATAAAAAAAATTAAATACATGTTCGATGCGATTGACAACAATGATTTTACGTTTCAATACGCGATCAGCCAACGCTCGTCCGACGACAGGCAGGTAAACGAACTGATGAACCGTATCATACGCGCCATGTTGCAATTAAAAATCGATACGATCAAAAAAGAAAACTTTTACGAACAAATAATCGACAGCGTCAATACCGGGATTTTTGTGATCGATCATAACGGATATGTACTTCAAAAAAACAAAAGGGCGCTTGCTTTGTTAGGATTACCTGATTTTACACATATAAAACACATCAAAAAGGTAAATGAAAAACTGGCCCAACACCTTGAGAACATCAAATCCGATGATAAATTCAACCTATCTTATACCAACGAACGTACCACCATCAATCTTTCCGTACATATATCCGGAACGGAGCTGAAAAACAAGCCGGTATTTATCATAACATTCAACGACATAAACAATGAACTGGATGAAAAGGAACTGGATTCCTGGATCCGCCTGACGCGAGTGATGACACACGAGATTATGAATTCCATAACCCCTATCACCTCTATCAGCGACTCCTTGCTGTCCATGAAGGAATTTACGGAAAAAGAAGTTCACAACGGCCTCGAAGTGATAAGCAAAGCCGGAAAAGGACTTATCTCATTTGTAGAATCATACCGGAAATTCACACATATCCCCACCCCTCAACCCACCCTGTTTTATGTGAAAAATTTTATCGAAAGAATGGTAATACTTTCATCTCACAACAACAAATATCCTAACATTAAGTGGCAGACAACGATTGAACCGGCCGACCTGATACTTCATGCGGACGAAAACCTGATAAGCCTGGTTATGATCAACCTGCTGAAAAATGCAAGACAGGCTATAGGAGATAAAAAGGCCGGAATTATCACCGTGAATGTATCATGCAATACCTCGGAATCCATCCTAATAGAAGTATCGAATAATGGCCCCGCCATACCGGAAGAGGAGGCATCGCTGATATTCACCCCTTTCTATACTACCAAAAAAGACGGAAGCGGAATCGGGCTGTCGGTAGCCCGTCAGATCATGAGATTGTCGGGAGGCAATATTACGCTCAGCAGTGATCTTCATACGGAAACAACGACTTTCACACTGACATTTCCTTGATAGCAAAACTTCTATCCATACACATCATTCATCCCGCACACCACATTACAAGCTAAAACAAAAAGAAAGCCTACCGTATCAATTTATCACACCGGGAGCAAAAAAACAACAAATCCATTATAACATCAAAATATTTTATCATTTTGATCCGGCTTCTTTGCAATAAATTTACAAAAAGATATATATTTGCAGCACAAATAAAGCAAAATGTAAAATCAAACAATAGCAACAAACAACAAATGACACAAAAAATACAGTTCCACAAGATGCATGGTTCAGGCAACGACTATATCTATATAAATACCTTAAAATATACAATTGTCAATCCCGAAGAAAAAGCCATACACCGGAGCAAATATCATACCGGCATAGGCTCCGACGGACTTGTATTAATCGGAAAATCAGATAAAGCAGATTTCGGAAGCAATGGCCGAAAGAACCAAATTTTCTACGTATATTTGCTCCTCCATTCCAATATGCGAATTAAAAACAACAACATAAAACAATCAATTTAAAACTATTAAAAATATGTCACTGATTATTCCCAAAAACTACAAGCAAACACTGATGCCGGAAACAACGGAATTGGCTATCCAGATGTTGAAACGTACATTTCAGGAGAAACTCTCGCAGGAACTTCGCCTGCGTAGAGTAACCGCGCCGTTATTCGTTCTTTCGGGTACGGGTATCAACGACGACCTGAACGGCGTTGAACG
>DOZP01000152.1:7962-10982 GCA_003517945.1 Porphyromonadaceae bacterium
ATGAAATTAGCCGCTTATCAGATTGCGCCCGGATATGGTCTATACACAGATATGAACGCGATCCGCAGCGATGAAGATCTGGACAACCTCCATTCCTTGTATGTAGACCAATGGGATTGGGAACGGACAATCCGCACGGAAGACCGCAATGCCGATTATCTCAAGCGTACCGTAAAAAGCATATACACAATCTTTAAAGAAATTGAAATTATTGTATATGAACAGTTTCCGCACATCACTCCGACATTGCCGGAAAACATCACATTTATACATACCGAAGAACTGCTCCGGATGTATCCGGATCTTTCTCCGCGTGACCGTGAATCCAAAGCGGCGGAAAAATTCGGAGCGATTTTCCTGATCGGTATCGGAGGAGCGCTAAGCAATGGTGAAAAACATGACGGACGCGCCCCGGATTATGATGACTGGAGCACTCCGAACGAAGACGGGTATGTAGGATTAAACGGTGATATCATACTTTGGAATAATGTGCTGAAAATATCATTCGAAATCTCATCCATGGGTATACGCGTTGATAAAGAAGCGCTGAAACGGCAACTTGACATCTGCGGGTGCCCGGAACGTTCCGGACTGACATTCCACAAAGCGCTGCTGAATGATGAGTTGCCGGCCTCTATCGGAGGGGGCATAGGGCAAAGCCGCCTGTGTATGTTTTTCCTCCAAAAAGCCCATGTCGGAGAAGTCCAGGCCTCCATATGGCCGGAAGATCAGATAAAAATATGCGAAGAAAACAATATCTTCCTTTTATAGACGCCAAACGTATGTTTGAGTTCAATAATAATTAACAATTAAAAAGATGTCAGACTTAAGATTCAGAGTAGTAGAAAAAGCATTCGAGAGGAAGCCCGTCCTGGTCGAAACACCGGATAAGCGTCCATCCGAATACTTCGGTTGCATGGTTTTCAACAGGGAAAAAATGTTCAGATACCTGCCGGAAAAAGCATACAAGGATTTAATTAATGTGATTGACAAAGGAACATCGCTCTCTCTAAGTACGGCAGACGCCGTTGCCGCAGGCATGAAAAGATGGGCGGTTGAGATGGGTGTCACCCATTATACGCACTGGTTTCATCCGTTGACGGAAGGAACGGCGGAAAAACACGACGCATTCATTGATCACGACGGAAAAGGAGGAGTTGTTGAAGAACTATCCGGAAAATTACTTGTACAGCAAGAGCCTGACGCATCCAGCTTCCCCAACGGCGGGATCCGCAACACGTTCGAAGCACGCGGATATACGGCCTGGGATCCCTCATCGCCCGCTTTTATTGTAGGAGACACGCTTTGCATCCCGACTATATTCATCTCTTACACAGGAGAATCCCTCGACTACAAAGCCCCCCTGATAAAGGCGCTCGACGCAATTAACAAAGCAGCGGTTGACGTATGCCACTATTTTGACAAAAAAGTCAAAAAAGTCCATGCTTATCTCGGTTGGGAACAGGAATATTTCTTAGTGGATGAAGGACTCTATGCAGCACGTCCGGACCTGTTATTAACGGGTCGTACACTTATGGGACATGAAAGTAGTAAAAATCAACAGTTGGAAGATCACTATTTCGGAGCCATCCCTACCCGTGTTACCGAATTCATGAAAGAAGTGGAAATAGAATGCCTTAAACTCGGAATACCGGTAAAAACCCGGCACAACGAGGTAGCGCCCAATCAATTTGAATTAGCTCCGATCTTTGAAGAATGCAACCTGGCGAACGATCACAACCTGCTGGCAATGTCCGTAATGCGCAAAGTGTCGCGAAAACACGGATTTCGTGTCCTGTTACATGAAAAACCCTTCAAAGGCGTAAACGGTTCGGGTAAACACAATAACTGGTCATTGGGAACGGATACCGGAGTGCTGCTTATGGCTCCGGGAAAAACGGCGGAAGAAAACCTGCGATTCCTTACATTTATCGTAAACACACTAAAAGCCGTATACAAGCACAATGCTCTTTTGAAAGGAAGCATTGCTTCCGCCACAAACGCCCATCGCCTTGGTGCAAACGAAGCGCCTCCGGCTATTATATCCGTATTTTTAGGTAAACAAATTTCGGAAGTACTCGAAAGTCTTGAAAAATCAAAATCAGGCAAACTGATCATAGAAGGCAAACACGGATTTAAACTCGACATACCGCGTATTCCGGAACTCCTGATAGATAACACGGACCGCAACCGTACTTCTCCGTTTGCATTTACGGGAAACCGGTTTGAATTCCGCGCCGTAGGCTCGTCGGCCAATTGTGCCACCGCTATGTTAGCGCTGAACGCAGCCGTTGCGGAACAATTGATGATATTCAAAAAAGACGTCGATGCAAAAATAAAAAAAGGAACGGAGAAATATACGGCCATTCTGGATATCATACGCAAATATGCGAAAGAATGCAAAACGATACATTTCGAGGGAAACGGTTATAGTGACGAGTGGAAGGAAGAAGCGAAAAAACGCGGATTGAATTGCGAAACAAACGTACCGCTTATCTTTGACAGTTACCTTTCCAAAACAAGCATCGAACTGTTTAAATCGACGGGCATCATGACGGAAAAAGAACTGGAAGCGCGCAACGAAGTAAAATGGGAAACATATACAAAAAAAATACAGATCGAAGCACGTGTTCTCGGCGACCTGGCACTCAACCACATCATACCCGTTGCGACACGTTACCAGACCATGCTTATTGAGAATGTATCAAAAGTCAAAGACCTGTTCGATGAGAAGAAAGGAAAACAAATCTCTGCAACCAATCTTTCCCTGATCGAAGACATTGCAGTACATATTACCCAGATTAAAACGCTCGTCGACAAAATGATTGAAAACAGAAAAATAGCCAATATCATTACGGATGAACGCGAAAAAGCGATTGCCTATCATGATATGATCGCTTCGATGCTGGACGAGATCCGTTACCATATTGACAAACTCGAATTAATTGTCGACAATGAAATATGGACATTACCAAAATACCGCGAATTACTATTTATTCGCTGAAGATACATAAAAACGG
>DOZP01000011.1:0-392 GCA_003517945.1 Porphyromonadaceae bacterium
GTCCATTTACCGGTTCCTTTCTGTCCTGCAGTATCCAGTATCTTATCTACGACAACTTCTCCATCTTCGTTCCTGTAAGCCAGGATATCGCGCGTAATCTCAATCAGGTAGCTGTTCAGTTCACTTTCATTCCATTCCTTGAATACTTCATGCATTTCCTGTGCCGACATGCCCAGTAGGTCTTTCATGATCTGGTATACTTCGCAGATTAGCTGCATATCTCCGTATTCGATGCCGTTATGCACCATTTTCACAAAATGTCCGGCTCCGTTTTCACCTACCCAGTCGCAACAGGGTTCACCATCCGCCTTAGCCGCTATTGACTGGAAGATTGGTTTCACCAGTTCCCATGCAGCCTTAGAACCTCCCGGCATGATGGACGGACCGTTCAG
>DOZP01000011.1:564-3106 GCA_003517945.1 Porphyromonadaceae bacterium
GATTTGCATAATTCTTCGATCGAATGAGCGCCGATAAAATTTTTACCTTTTCCGCGTCCGTTCACAAACTTGTCCACTTTTTCCACTGTACGGTTAAACACGGCCACTGTAAAACCTTTACTTTCCATGTTTAAAACAAGGTTTTCGCCCATTACGGCCAAACCGATCAATCCAATGTCTGCTAAATTTTCCATCGTCATTTTATATTAGAATTAATATGTTAAAATCCTGTTTTTTTCATTGCCGGGCGTAAAAGTAGCAATAATTTGAATATAAAAAAACACTTTCCTGCACTATTTGTGTTCGCACACACCAAATAATATATTTTTAAGTTTTTTGTGGCGCTTGTCTTTATGTACTAAACAAAAAATGATGACATGTGATCTGATTCCATATGATGTAAAGGTAAAAATTACAATGATATTTTAGCTAAAATTTATAGTCCAACTTTCCAGGGTACCGAACAACTGAAAGAAAACTCTGAACCCATCGGAGCGTTTTGAAAATCTTCACAAGTGTTATCTGCAAAAAGCCATAGTTTCCGTTTGCAGACAAAATAATAGTTTAAATGTGTGCCGGTAATGTTCATTCGGTTAACTATCTTCTTTTTCAGATTTTGCCGGGTATACCCTTACTTTTGATGAATTTTCGATAGCTTTCATAGCAATTTCTTTTACACTGGTTTCCGCACGTGTCGCTTTATCTGCGTATTCTTTCAGTTGGGATTGTAATTCCCGGATTTTTTCTTGAAGGGATTCGATAATCTGATCCTTTAGGCGGATATCCGCTTCATTTTGATTTTTTATAAGTTTGAGATCAAACTCGTATTTGGATTGTAAACTTTCTGTAGTTGTCTGTTTCTGATCGGTTAATGCTTTTTCTAATTTTTCCGGGAATTCCGAATTGTTTTTTCGGAGTTCTTCCAACTCAGTTTCTACGTTTTTTACAGTGGCTTCGCGTACGGAAATTTCGTGTTCGAATAAACTTTTCTTTTCAGTTAATTCTTTTTCAAGCGTGGCTTTCCGGTTATCATACTCATCTTGTTCTTTCTGGCGGGAGATTTTCAGTTTGTATTGATATTCTTCTTCTTCACGTTTACGTTTCTTATTCAGTTCATCGGCGTATTCCTTCTCTTCTGTTTTGTTTTTGTTTTTTTCTTCTTCCCATTGTGTTTTTTTCTCGTTCATCTCCTGTTGAAACGTTTCTTTTGTTTCATTCATCTCTTTTTCAAAAGATTCTTTTTTTTCTTTCTGAGTCAGCAACATGGCGGCCAGAGAATCGGTATTGACCGATAATTCATATAATTCTTCCAGCGTTTTCTTCTCAATATTGATAGCTGTACGGATATTTTCCAGTTTCTGAAATTCACCGGTTAGGCTCGAAAGAATATCATCCAGCGATTTTGTCAGGCTTGATTTTAAGGTGTTGATATCGTTTACAATGGCGTTTTGGGTAATATCCGCTACTTTTTTTACGGATTCCTGCTTCTGTTTTTCTTCCTGAACTTGTTTCGGTATGTTGGCTTTTGCGTTCTGTACGTTATCAAGCAATTTTTCGTAAGCTTCTAAAATTTCAGCTTTTGTGTTTTTTGTAGATAATTCCATGATGTTGTTGGTAATTTATTGTTTTTAAATACTGTTTAAATTGTAATTTTAATGGGTTTCACTCAATAAATGGACTCTGTTACATATTTTATTTTTCTTTCGTCGGTTTTTGTTGTTATCGCAATAGGCGATATCGTACGGAATCTGCCCGAGCTGTTGCTGAAGTTCAAAGAAGGGTGTAATTCGACGCTCTCTACTTTGAATTTTACTTTTATCGACTGATATGGTTAAAGTGAACCTCATACTTATCTATTTTTTGCCATAAAATTAAAAAAAATGTTTTGGAAAATGCAAATATACGTAGAAAAACTCATGTAAAATACGAAAATGTTATAAATATGAGAGCTGTGGTAAAAAGACTATTGTCCTATTATTTTTTCGACATTGAGTCTGTCGGAGCCGAAATATAATAATGCGCCGCGGAAGAACAGGAATACAATGAATGCAAGCCATAGGGCGCTGTTCCCGATGAAAGGGACTAACGCGTAAAAACACATAAAAAACAATACGGTGGATATAAAGACGGTGTTGCGCAGGAGTTTTGTCTTTGTTGCGCCGATCATTATACCATCTATCATAAACGGAATGCATCCCACGAGCGGAACGGCTATGATCCATCCGATAAACCGGCCGGCCGAAGTAATGATTTCGTCCGACGGGGAGAAGATCATCAGGAGGTCTTTCCATGAAATGACGTAGATGACGACAAAGAGCAAGGCGGTCATGATGGCCCAGAAGATGAGTTGCCGGATATAGCGTTTTAACAGGTGCGCATTCCGTTCGCCGACGAATCGTCCGGATAGGGATTCGGCAGCATATGCAAAACCGTCGGACATGTAGGAAAACAATGTAAACAACTGCATTAATAAAGCATTTGTTGCGAGTATGGTATCGCCGAAACGGGCGGATGCCGCAGTGAAAAATGTATATACAAACAC
>DOZP01000253.1:0-406 GCA_003517945.1 Porphyromonadaceae bacterium
TTGTTATATGTATCGGATAATACTTTCATTTATTTGCGATTTGTTGTGGTACAAAAGCTACACTCCCTGAACGGTGAATTTATAACGGATATTCGTCAAAAGCATACAAAACGGTTGAAAGATAACGCTCGCCTGTGTCGGGCAATATGGCTACAATCTTTTTACCTTTGTTTTCGGGCAGTTGGGCTAATTGCAACGCCGCATACACAGCCGCACCCGAAGAGATACCCACCAGAAGCCCTTCGGCTTTTGCCAGTTCGCGACTGGTTCGGATGGCGTCGTCGTTCTCTACTTGGATAATTTTATCAACTACCGAAGCATCGTAAGTCTTAGGTATAAAACCGGCTCCAATACCTTGTATTTTATGAGGGGCCGAATTTCCGCCCGAAAGTACAGGCGAAGCCGA
>DOZP01000253.1:460-4106 GCA_003517945.1 Porphyromonadaceae bacterium
CAAAAATATCTATATTCCCGTCTGTGTCGCGCCAAATTTCTTCGGCCGTTGTGCGAATGTGTACAGCCGGATTGGCTGGATTTTCAAATTGCTGTAAAATGACTGCATTGGGCGTTTCTGCTTGCAATTCTTCGGCTTTGGCAATGGCTCCTTTCATCCCTTTTGCACCTTCGGTCAGCACGAGTTCAGCGCCAAGGGCTTTGAGTAGATTACGTCTTTCGAGGCTCATCGTTTCGGGCATTGTCAAGATTAAACGGTAGCCTCTTGCTGCTGAAACAAATGCCAACCCAACGCCTGTGTTCCCACTTGTCGGCTCAATAATAACGGAATCCGGTTTTAATGCTCCTCTTTTCTCTGCGTCTTCAATCATAGAAAACGCAATGCGGTCTTTGACACTTCCCAATGGGTTAAAGTATTCGAGTTTGCCGATAATCTGTGCTTCAGCATTGTGCGATTTGACAAAATTCCCCAATTCCAACAATGGGGTGTTACCAATCAGGTCTGTTAGTTTTTTTGCTATTTTACTCATAATCTTTTTATTTTAAATTATTATTACATTTTAATACTGCAAAGATAGGTTGCTTGTTGTTTACCGACAATACCACGTTAATGGTATATTTATGATATAAATTCCTTTTCCAATTTTTCAAGCGCATCCATCAGTACCGATTTTGGGCAGGCGATATTTATTCGCTGAAACCCCTTGCCGCCTGCACCGAACATTGTTCCGCCGTTCAACCACAATTTTGCATTTTCTACCCGGCGGTCGAGTTCTGCTTGCGTGAGTTCATACTGCGAAAAATCCAACCAAAGAAGATACATTGCCTGTGGCTCTACGAGTTTTATCTTCGGAAGCCGGGTGGCCAGAAACTCCCGTATAGTCTTTATATTATCTTCCAAATAGGCTTTCAATTCCTTCAACCACTTATCACCTTTTGTATAGGCGCTTTGGCAGGCTACAATACCGATTGTGTTTAACTGGCTGTATCCGCTTCGGCTTACTTCTGCTTTCAGTTTGTTACGCAATTCTTCATTTTTGATAAAGACATTTGAAACTTGCAGACCGGCCAAATTAAATGTTTTGCTTGGCGCAGTAGCAATAACGGCGTTTTCGTTTAGCAAGCCAAAACAAGTGTGCGTGTGTCCGTTCCAAGTGAAATCGCAATGAATTTCATCGGAGATAATGATAACACCGTACTTTACACAAATTTCGTTCATTCGTTCAAGTTCCTCACGTGTCCACACCCTACCGACAGGATTGTGTGGACTGCACAGGATAAAAAGTTTTACGCCGTAATCCGTAATTTTTTGCTCAAAATCCTTGAAATCAATACTGTATTTGCCATTGTGGTATATAAGCGGATTGCTTACAAGTATTCGGCCGTTGCCACGGACCACATCGTAAAATGGATGATAGACAGGTGTTTGTATCATAACCGCCTCGTTCGGCAAGGTAAAAGCGCGGACAGCTTGTGCTAAACCATAGACTAATCCGGGAACTTTTACAATTTCATCCTGTTCTATACGATATCCAAAATGATTCCTGAACCATTCAATAACGGCGTCGTAATAGTCGCTTTTGGGTTCGGAATAACCGAAAATTCCGTGAGCAACGGCTTGTTGAATATCAGCCAAGACTTCGGGCGGTGCGGAAAAATCCATATCCGCAACCCACATAGGTAAAAGTCCTTGCGGTTTCCCTTTTTCACAGGCAAAATCATATTTTATGGAGTTTGTGCCGTTGCGGTTAATGACGGTGTCAAAATTGTATTTCATCGTATTGCTTTCTTTAAATCGTTAATAATATCTTCCACAGCCTCAATGCCAACCGAAAGCCGTAGCAGTTTGCCGTTTATGCCCCGTGCCTCACGTTCTGTTTCCGGCACATCAGCATGGGTTTGGGTAATGGGGTATGTAATCAGCGTTTCCACTCCTCCAAGGCTTTCGGCATAAAGAATAAGTTCTGTTTTGTTCAGAATATGTTGGGCGGTTTCCGTGCTGTCTACCCTGAAACTAATCATTGCACCGAAGCCTCGCGCTTGTCGTTTAGAGATTTCAAAAGCCGGATTATCGGGCAAGCCGACATAATAAACCGCTGTAACTTTGGGTTGTTTTTGAAGCCATTCGGCAATAATGATAGCGTTTTTCTGTGCTTTTTCCATGCGGATAGCCAGCGTTTTTACCCCGCGCGTAACTAAAAAAGCGTCGAAAGGCGACAGCATGTTTCCTGTGGTCTTTTTCAGGAAATGCAGTTTTTCGGCCATATCCGCCGACTTTGCGACCAAAAAGCCGGCCAACGTGTCGTTATGTCCGGAAAGGTATTTTGTAGCGCTGTGAATTACGATATCGGCTCCGAAGCTAATCGGGTTAGAAAAATAAGGCGTCAGAAATGTGTTGTCCACAATCAATAAAATGTCCCGCTTACCGATAAGTTTTTTTATCCCCGCTATATCGCTTACTTTCATCATGGGGTTTGTAGGTGTTTCGATAAATATAGCCTTTGTAGCTTTGGTTATCAAACGTTCAATAGCCGACAAATCGGAAGTATCCGCATAATGTATGACGATGCCGTTCTTGCTTGATATACGACTAAAAAGCCGTATAGAGCCACCGTACAAATCGTTGGTTGCGATAATTTCGTCGCCGGGTGCAAATAATTCCATTAACGTGGAAACTGCTGCCATCCCGCTTGCGTGTGCGGTTGCTCCTGCACCTCCTTCCAGTGCGGCAATCAGTTTTTCGACGTGTTCGCACGTGGGATTTTGCGTTCTCGAATAATCGTAGCCTGTGCTTTGTCCAAATGCGGGGTGGGCAAAGGTTGCAGATTGATAAATAGGAACAGCTATTGCTCCGGTAGCGTGAGATTTATCTCTTATAGCGTGAATACAGGCTGTTTCAGGTTTCATAATGTTGGTCATTTTAATTTCTTACTTATATTCCACAAGTCATAAAGCGATTAAATCATCAGAATAAGTAATAATGAGAATTAATCACCGACAAAAGTACGGTTAAAAGACAAACTATAAAATACCATTTTTGTGGTATATTCCCTCTATAAATGTGTTCAACACATTTATTAATCGTAATTTTTAGTAAGTTTGCATCTTGATAATTGTTTATGTGCTTGATGGATACTACTTATATATTAGCCGATAATCAGGATATTACCCGCGAAGGTATCCTGTCGTTGCTGTATCAGCAAGGCGAAAATGTTGATACTGTTATGGCTGTTTCGCATCAGGAATTGCAAGAAAAGTTGAAACTTTATCCGCATTCGACAGTAATATTGGATTATACGTTATTTGATTTCGCTTCCGTCAATCAATTTCTGAATATGAGAATTGGTGCAAAAAAATCTTCCTGGTTGCTTTTTTCAGATGAATTGGGCGAGGTTTTTTTACGGCAAATTTTGTTGTCCGGTTCGTCAATTAGCGTGGTAATGAAGCATGACAGGAAAGAAGAAATAACCGAAGCTCTTACATGCGTTTCGGCAGGTGAGGTTTACCTGTGCGAAACGGCAAAATCAGCATTAGCAGGCGGTGTGCCCAATCCAAAACAGCTTGCTAATTTGACAGCTACCGAAAAAATAATATTACGAGAAATTGCTCTTGGAAAAATGACCAAAGAAATTGCTCTCGAAAAAAAC
>DOZP01000253.1:4140-10187 GCA_003517945.1 Porphyromonadaceae bacterium
CGAAGCGGTAAAATATGCTATTCGTGCAGGTATTTTCGATATTGCAGAATATTATATTTAGAATGCAAAATGTGTATTAAATATTATTTTAATTCAATGAAACAGCAGGGAGTTTTGATAATACTGTTTTAAATCAAGATCATTAGAGTGGTTTTTTCCATGAGGGGATAAGGACTTTAGACGGCATATGGTATCCGTTTTTCTCCATACTTAAAAAATAAAACAGAAACGGAAAACATGCGCTGTAATAGGCAATATCATACAAATTTTCAAACAGGAAAGGTTTAAGTCCTTCATTTATAATCGTTTCTATTGAAACTAAAAAAGTAACGGCGAACAGGATAAAACTACTCCAAAAAAACAACTGTCTTTCGGTTTTCAAGGAAAAAGCTGCATAGATCGTCAATATAAAACAGACGATAGCTGCCCATGCATTGCCCGAACCATGTGTCGTTTGAAGACTCCAAGAGGCTATTAACGGTTCGTAACCCCATATAACAAACGGAATGAACGGAACGATAAAGCCTGTCAAACAGAGCAGTACGAATAAAATTTTATCGCGCCATGAAAAGTGAAGCCAATACGGCCAGAAGAACAAAAACAGCGGAATGATAACAAAAATGCGCGTACACATCAATAATCCGATCGTAAAGGCCGTAATCAATTTATGCCTTTGCCAAAGTAAAGGATAACGAAGCAGCAGGATCATAAAAATCATTGCCAAAAACATATTGCTCAACAGGTCGCTCCGCATGGCGCAATGGTACCAAAAGGCGGGAGACATTGCCATCAGTCCGATATAGAGCAAACTCCGTGATTTAAAGTGTAAAAATAACGCAACAAACAATAGAATAAGACAAAAGAGTTGCGAATACCCCACATCGCCTAAACCGTAAAAAGGTAAGTGGAAAATCGCCCAGACGGGAAAAACAGAAAGATTATGCTCCATGTGCGTCTGCGACAGATACGGATTGATTCCTTGCAACAGATAATCGTTCCAGTTATGTAAACCCGATGCTCTGTCTACATTTACCGATTGATAATCAATGAAATGAAGCAATAAAACATTCATAATCAAAATACCGGCACAGCCTGTGAAATATAAAATAGTTGCCCATTTGGGGCATTTGAGTAATTTTTTCAACAAAAAGAAAATGCAACAAACAACTGCCAAATAGAAAAGCGAAATCCATAATGAGCTTACAGATAAAGGATTATATTTTAGAATAAAGATCATATTGACATAAAAATAAATCAATATTCCACCTATCAATTTGAAATCATACTGATACGGTGTATTGTCTCTTTTGATTGCCGGAAATAACATCATATTTTTATAGGAACTTTTAATAATATAAGTTTTCAGCAAAAGTCGAAGCCCAAAGTTCCATATCACAAATCATTGATAAACAGTCATGATAGGTCCTATTGTATATCTTTTGCAGGCGCAAAGATAGCCAATGCTTCGTGATCCGGCAAATTATGTAAATTTTTTTTAACCGGGATGCATTAAAAATGTTGAGTTCGCATTATCTTTACAAACTAATTTCAATAAATTGTATGATGAAGAAAATCGGCTTTATTTTACTTGTTTGCCTTATTGTATTTCCTGTGTTGAATTCCTGTCAGAAAAAAAAAGTGCCCCATGTTTTGTTAATTACCGGAGGGCATGGTTATGATGAGGCGGCTTTTAACGAAATGCTGGAAAAGTTGCCTGTCACGTACGATCATGTAAAGCATCCTGACGCACACGCCTTTTTGAATATTCTTTCACAGGCGTTGCTTTGGGTTTCATAAAAATAGATAACCGTATGAAACAAATGAATTATTTTTTATTACAGGCATTAATGACATGTTGTTTTAGTACGTTGATGGTTCCGGCTATGGCGCAGGAACTATCAACTACCCAGGCGCCGGCCGTGCCATCCGGTCGCGAGCTGAACCGTCCTTTCGGCGATTATGACAAAGAGGCGTTTCAATCGCCTCCGAAAGTGTATTATCCGGAAACCTGGTTTCACTATATAGGGGGCAATGTATCTCTGAAAGGTATTACGGCCGATCTGGAGGCGATTGCCCGTTCCGGTATCTCGGGAATACAATTGTTTCACGGACAGTTTGGCGGCCCATGGCCCGGAGTGGAACCGCAGATAGCCTGTCTTAGCTCGTTGTGGGATGATGCGGTGAAGCATACTGCGGAAGAATGCCGCCGTTTAGGTTTGCGTTTTACCATGCAGAATTGTCCGGGTTGGGCAATGTCGGGCGGCCCGTGGATCGAACCGTCCAATGCGATGCGCCATCTGGTTTATAGCCGGACGGATCTGACGGCTGACTCCCGGATATCCGGAGCGAAATTGCCAAAGCCTCAGTTGGGCGAAGAGGAATGGCGCGATTACAAGGATATAGCCGTACTTGCATTTCCGACTCCCGAAGGCGATACCGGTGAACCGTTAAAACCACAAGTCATAAAAAGTAATCACGAATTACAATGGGAAGATTGTTTGTCCGGCGGTTTGAAAGAACCGTTCCGGTTTTCTCCCGTATCGACAGACAATCCGCATTGGATCGAAGTTTCGTTTGAAGAGCCTGTCGTGCTCCGTACGGTAGAATTTCCGTCGATTAACGGCATGAGTCATGGCTGGTGTTATGAACCGGGAGTGACTGTCACGATACAAGCCGTCATGCCCGACGGAAAATTACGGGATATACTGTGTGCGGAGATGCCGCAGGCCAGTTGGCAGGATGACCGGCCCGTTTCATTTGCCTGTTCCGAAATGCCGGACGTATCCGCATACCGGATTTCGTTCGCGAACCGGCATGACCTGGCACTTCAGTCGCTCCGGTTATTTTCGGCTGCCCGTCAGAACAACTGGGAAGCGGAAGCCGGATGGACGTTACGCAGTATTGAGCGTTCGGGAGAGCATCCGGAACAATCCGCGTCGGCTTATATTCCTTTTGATAAGGTGACGGATCTGTCAGACAAGATGGATGCGGAGGGACAACTGAATTGGGAACCTCCTAAGGGTAAATGGACGGTATTACGAATTGGTCATGTGAATACGGGTATGCGCAATGGTCCGGCACCTCCCGAAGGTACAGGGTGGGAATGTGATAAACTTTCCGTGTCCGGCCCGGATGCCCAGTTTGCCGGATATATCGGTCGCCTTTCCGGAAATGACGGCCCGCTTGCGGGAGGATTGCTGAATGGCATGTTGATGGATAGCTGGGAATGTAAGACCCAGACTTGGACAAACAATATGGAAAATGAATTTCAACGTGTTGCCGAATATTCGCTTCGGAAATGGTTGCCGGCTGTATTCGGCTATGTTGTGAATGATACGGAGACGACGAAACGTTTTTTGCGTGACTGGCGCGCCACTTTGGGAGATCTTTTTACCAACAGGTTTTACGGGCGGATGGCCGAACATGCAAAAAACAACGGAATGTCTATAACCTATGAAACTGCGGCGGGCGATATATTTCCGGCAGATATACTGGAATATTATAAGTATGCCGATGTGCCGATGTGTGAATTTTGGCAGCCGCTGGCTGAAAATTATGTCGGTTCGCTTAATTTCAAACCGGTCAAACCGACCGCCTCCGCCGCCCGTATCTACGGCAAACCGCGTGTGGCCGCCGAAGCGTTTACTTCATTTGCACTTACCTGGGATGAACACCTGGATATGTTGAAGGAAGTTGCCAATATAAACAGTGTGGAGGGGGTCACTCATCTGGTATTCCATACGTATACACATAATCCGCAGACTCCGTTCCTGCCTCCGGGAACATCGTTCGGTTCGGGAATCGGCACTCCTTTTCTGCGTGGGCAGACCTGGTGGAAGTATATGCCCGAATTGAATGCATACTTGGCGCGTTGCAGCTATCTGCTGGAACGTGGGAAACCGGTTTCGGACGTACTTTGGTATCTGGGTGATGAAATGAATCACAAACCCGATCAGGAAATACCGTTTCCGGAAGGATTCAGGTATGACTATTGTAATCCGGACGTATTACTGAACCGTCTGGCTGTGCACGACGGAATGATCGTTACCCCGGAGGGCATCCGTTATCGTGTACTGTGGATGCCGGACGCGCCGCGGATGTTACCGCAGACGCTGGAAAAATTGTATGCATTGATCAACGAAGGCGCGACTGTTATCGGCGATGCTCCCGAAGGACTTATTACGTTAACGGGCGGAAAAAGCGCACAGCAGCGATTTGATGTTGCCGTGAATAATATCTGGGGTAAAAATCCGCAGAAAGGAATTCGCAAAGTCGGCAAAGGAATGGTTTTGTCGGAAATGTCCATTGGCGAAGCGTTGCAAGCGCTTGAAATGGAACCGGATGTGAAAGGCGGTGATGCATTATGGGTACACCGCCGGATTGACGGAGCGGATTGGTATTTTGTTTGTGCGCCGGAAGGAAAGGGTTTTAAAGGGACGCTTGATTTTCGCTCCGCTGGAGCCGTTGAGCTTTGGGATCCGGTGACGGGTACGGTTACACCGAAGTATGGAGACCGGAACGGAAACCGGACATCCGTATCACTCGATCTGCTGCAGGCCGGTTCCTGTTTTCTGGTATTCAGGCCGGAAACAGATGCAAAAGATAGAGTTTCCGTAACAAACGAGTCCGCAACCATGACGCCTCTTAAAACGCTTGGTGAATCTTGGACTTTGTCATATCCTTCCGGATGGGGAGCTCCTCCTTATCGTCTGGACGTGACGGAGGCTATTCGCGCCGGAACAAATACGTTAATGATAGAAGTGACGGGCACCTGGTTTAACCGCCTGGTCTATGACGCGCGGCAACCTGAAGAGATTCGTAAGACATGGACCATCAACGGGCCTTCAAAAGATGCGGAATTAAGAGACAGCGGTTTATTAGGGCCGGTCGTCCTTTCTTCCAGATAGATTGCGGGATTTTCCCGTTTTTTATATAATCGGATAAATCTTTGTTGGCTTTATTCAGGATATTGAATAAAAAAGATGTGTTTACCTTTATCTGATAGAATCTGAACAGGAAATTTTCAGTTTGCGAATGTGCTTATTAATATGCTGATTATCAATATTTTGAAGTTTTTTGAGGTTTGTATGATATTGAAATGATAATAATCCGGTGGCGTCATAATCATCCTCTTATTATTATTTTAATGATTTTATGTTTTTTTGTGCTGAAAAATTATGTTGGACAACATAAATGTATTATCTTTGTACTGTGTTTTTCATGGTATTAGATTTAAGGTTAACAATGAAGATTGAGGTTGTCGTGAGACAACCTTTCTTTTTTAAAAAAGTCAATGAATTTTTTTTGGAAAATCATGTTTCCTGTGAGTAGTATTCTGTAGCCGGTTCCGCCGGTTTCGCCTCAAATGGAAAATTGCTGATCAAATAATAAAAATACATAAAAAGACGCGGGAGTGCGCTAAAACCGTAAACGTATTCTATTAAAGTCTATACATTTGACAAATGAAAAAATCAAAATCAAATGAACATGAATACATATCGGATCATTTTATTCCTGTCTCTTTTTGCAGGAATAATATCGGCACAGGAATACCCTTTGCTTGACAATCAGAAAATAGACGGATATAAAGGGATCTGGTTCACATTGGGGCAATTTTCCGAATATGGGGATAAGTATTCGGGCGGTCTAGGGACTTATACGGCCAAGCATATACCGTTGGCTATCTATGCGCCGGAAGTGGATAAAACATTTTTCGTTTACGGAGGAATTGCCGAAAATCAGCAATCGGATGCGGACAAATCCACTCATACGCGGAAGGATTATGGGAACTACCTGCTCTGTATGGCCGGATGTTATGATCATAAAACGAAGACGGTAAGCCGGCCAACGGTTGTGTATGATAAGAAAGGCGTTTTTGATCCGCATGACAATCCTTCCGTATCAATGGGTCCGGATGGCTATATTTGGGTTTTTATTAGTGGCAGAGGGCGCGGACGTCCCGGTTTTATCTATAAAAGTACGCAGCCTTATAGTGTGGAATCCTTTGAATGTATGGCGGAAGATGAATTGACCTATCCGCAGCCGAA
>DOZP01000117.1 GCA_003517945.1 Porphyromonadaceae bacterium
GGTCTGGCGCGAAATAAACCGGGTACGCAACGGGGATTTTTCGGAAGAGATGTTCGAAAGTCTGAAACAGGAACAATTGCGCCGCCATATCACCGAACTTGAAGACATTGATTCCCGGAGTCAGATTATGATACGCCTGTTTACGCAGGGGAAAAATTGGAGCGACTACATCGGGGATCTGCAACGTACGGACGCATTAACCCGGGATGATGTCGTTCGCATAGCGAATAAATACCTGAATAACAATTATATGTTTATTCGCAAAAAGACAGGTAAATACATGAAGGAATACCTTCCGAAGCCTGATTTTGCGCCAATCGTACCGAAACATTCCAATGCTACATCTAAATATGCCCGCAAATTAGAAAAACTGCCTGTTCAGACGGTAAAAATACGGCATCTTGATTTCGAGAATGATGTAAAAACAATTCCGCTTACGCCCAAAGTGACGTTGTATGTAGCCAATAATCCGGAGAACACCATCTTTACGCTTAAGTTTTCTTACGGAATCGGTACGCTTGAGGATCCGCGAATAAAATATCTGGCCGGCTATCTGTCATTATTGGGCACCGATAAAAAATCCTTTAATGAATTTCACACACGGTTGCAAGTGTTGGGTAGCCTTATGCATTTTGATTCGGACAGCAATCATTTTGTGATAAGCATCAGCGGGTTTGATAAATACTTTGAAGAAACAATGGTCGTGTTGAGCGACTTCATGCAAAATGTAAAAGATGACCGGAAAAAGCTGAAATCACTCATAGACGATGCGAAAGTGGGTGAAAGCGCCTTTTTCAAATCAAGCCATGATGTTGCCGACGCTTTGTTTGAATACGTACAGTACGGCACGAAATCGCAGTATTTAACGAAGCCGTCTCTGAAAGAAATAAAAAAATTAAAGGGGCACGATCTGCTTGATTTATTTTTCAGCATTCAGAAAGTAAAATGTAATTTGCACTATTGCGGAACCCGGGAGGCCTCGTTCGTTTCAGATAAAATACGCCGGTATATACCGCTGGAAAATATTACGGAAGAAGCTAACATTCCGGTTTACCGCGAACCGATACTATATGACAAACCGTTGGTTTTTTTCTACGATATGCGTGATGTGTCACAGAATATAGTATATGGTTTTCAGGTAGGTCTTCCGTTAACATCGCCGGATGACAGGTGTGCGGCGCGCCTGTTTTCCGAATATTTCGGAGGAGGTATGTCGTCTCTCATTTTCCAGGAGATAAGGGAATTTCGCTCTTATGCTTATCAGACCTCGGGAGGTATTCAGTTCCCGCCATTCTGCCTGGCAGACAAACCCGCAACATTTATCACCTATTTATCAACACAAAGCGATAAAACAATTGATGCATTGACTGTTCTCGAATCTCTTATACACCGTATGCCGGTACATCCCGAAAAAATAGATCCCATCATTCAAAGTATCATTAATCAGATAAATAACGAATATCCTTCATTTCGCAATATATCCATAAAAATAGCCCGGTACAGGCAGGCCGGTCATCATGACGACCCCAACAAATACCTGTTGCAGCGAATAAAAGAAATGAACATAGATGATGTAGTGAGGTTTCACGAAGCACATATAAAAAACAAAACACTGGTTTACGTCATCGTCGGAAATTCTTTAAAAATCAATATGTCCAAATTAGCTTCATTCGGCGATATCGTCCGCGTCAGAAAGAGAGATTTTTACAGGTAGAAAGGATAGAATGATTATAAATAAAAAACGCTATCAAAAGATAGCGTTTTTTATTTGAGAGCGGAAGACGGGGCTCAAACCCGCGACCCTCAGCTTGGAAGGCTAATGCTCTATCAACTGAGCTACTTCCGCAAATTCCTTTCGGGGGGAGTGGGCAGTGATGGATTCGAACCACCGTAGGCGTAAGCCAGCAGATTTACAGTCTGCCCCATTTGGCCACTCTGGTAACTGCCCTTTCTCATAATTGCGGTGCAAAGGTAAAACTATTTTTTTAATTTGCAAACAAAATTGATCATTTTTATTGCAGTAACTGCAGATTCATCTCCTTTATTGCCATGTTTACCTCCCGCGCGGTCTTCTGCCTGTTGCATATTGTCGGTCGTTAAGAGTCCGAATATCACGGGAATATCCTGTGTCGCGTTCAGAGTGGTTATCCCTTG
Organism: Porphyromonadaceae bacterium; assembly: GCA_003517945.1. Lineage (GTDB taxonomy): Bacteria > Bacteroidota > Bacteroidia > Bacteroidales > Tannerellaceae > Tannerella. Next base: position 2,155 of record DOZP01000117.1, read on the forward strand.
GGTAACCCCCTCACAGACATAATCAAAATGTGGTGTGTCTCCCCTGACTACACATCCTAAAATAATAATGGCATCCACATCGCAATATTTTGCAATTTGTTGCGCTCCGAAAGTGAGTTCGAAACTTCCGGGTACGTAGTGAACAATGATATTGTCTGCCGGGACATGATGTTTCTCCAGTGTATTACAGGCTCCTTCCAGTAATTTTCCGGTTATGGAGTTGTTCCATTCGGAGACAACAATTCCTACGCGCATCTTAGACGCATCCGGAATGCTGTTGATATCATACGAAGATAGGTTCTGATAAGCAGTGGCCATGTATTATTTTTTTGCCATTTGTTGGGCGCGGACAATATACTTCTCAATATCCATGGCTTCCATTGAAACCGCATGTTTTTCTTTGATCGCCGTATATGATTTTATGGCATTGTCGTATTGCTGCATACTTTCGTAAGCAATACCGGCTTTTTTCAGGTATATAGGGCTTAAGAAGTCATTATTTGCTTTGGAAGC
>DOZP01000149.1:0-7240 GCA_003517945.1 Porphyromonadaceae bacterium
ATGTATGATTATGTATACGGTTACTATCTCGACAATACAAATATTCCTCATTTTGTACTCAAAAACTGGAACAAACTGGCAGACGCGACCCCAAACATTAGATACAGTCCTTCAAGCACACAACACATCAACGATGATGAGACAAATAACACATTAAATGTGTATCCGACATTGGTTGACGACTTCGTTACGATTGAATGCGCAGCAGGAAATACGGTTGAAATATACAATTTGAACGGGCAATTTGCGTTTGGTCAAAAATTAACCGCCGGTATCTCAATGGTAAATTTAAGCGCTCTTCCAAAAGGTTTGTATATAGTGAAAGCCGCCGGTAAACAATCCAAAATAGTAAAAAAATAAATCCGGATACTTCCCGGCAAATGAAAAATAGTTATTACCTTTGACATAGTGTTTACTTAATAGTATGTATAATAATCAGCGGCTCCTTGCACAGAGTCGCTGATTATTATAGCAGTTTTACAATCAGCTATTGCCAATATTTCAGGTCTATGCAGAGTGGCATCTATAACAAAGGAGGTATTCAATGGAAGAGAAAAAAGAAATTGTGAGAGAATATACGAATGGAGAAATCACAATTGTATGGCAACCGAAACTATGCATACATTCAACATTTTGCTGGCGTGAATCGCCGGAAATCTTTAATCCGGAAAAACGTCCCTGGGTGCACGCTTCGGATATCTCTTCGGAAAAAATCATAAAACAGATTGAACGTTGTCCGTCAAAAGCTTTGACCTATTATTACAACGGCCGGAAAGATGAAAACTTAAAAAAAACAGAGACGCCCGCTGTTGCCGAAGTCCAAATAGAAATGGTTCCAAACGGTCCGCTCATGGTAACCGGCCATGTTAAAATAATAAACGAGAAAGGCGAGGCCGCAATAAGGTATAACACAACAGCCCTATGCCGTTGCGGCGGCACAAAAAAACCTCCGTACTGTGACGGCACACATGTAAAAATTCATTTTAAAGGATCATAAAAACGGTAATCATGGAAATAAAAAGAAAAGATCACGGTACGAAAGGGATGTTTACGGCTATAGAAGACGGGGCACAAATGGGTGAAATGACCTATGTGTGGGCGGATGACGACACGATTATGATTGATCACACGGAAGTATCCCCCCAATACGAAGGACGGGGAATCGGCAAAAGCATGTTCATGGAGGCCGTTAAGTTCGCCCGCGAAAAAGAGATAAAGATTATTCCGTTATGTGTATTCGCTAAAACGATGTTCGAACGCTTCCCCCAAACCTGCGATGTACTGAGAAGTTAACGATCGTTGCCACCTGATGGTTGTGTTTCGTTCCCGCCCTCAACATTTGTATAAGACCATCCGAGCTCATTGTGCTCTTTGGGATAAATAAAGATACTATCCTGTGAAAACTCGATGGTAAAATCATACAATTCTTCCGGATTCCAAAGATGAAGCGGTTTATCCGTATAATCCGTCTGAATGATACGGGGAGATAAGTCTATCGAATCGGAAATCAGGACCGGCACGACCGGCTCTTCTGCCACCCGCCCGGTTCGTGACGAATCAATAACCGCAAACATTATATTAAAGCAACAATGCCTGACATCCATTGTAAAACGGATACCGGGCTCCACCACAAAATCCATGGGTGCATACTCATCACATCCCGATATATAGCAATTAATTTTCTGTAGTGAACGATTTATAACCCGTAATCCCGAATGTTCTTTGGCCGGATTATTTTCAATCATAAAAAAATACAGGTCTTTTGTCAGCGGAACAGGTTTATTTGTAACCAATACAATGGAAGTATCCTGTAAAATCCGCGTATATTCTTCTCTAATGCCGCAAAATTCACTACCGGAAATTGTATAGATGGACTGATCCCGGTCCTTTTGCCGTTTCGCACCGGCACTATACTTCTTTTTACCGGAAGAACTACGATCTTTCCCATCATTTTCCCAACCAAAAATCAGGCTAAACAAGCCGATAATCAGACCGACTATGAACGGAAGAATTTTAGATACGAAAATAAAAATAAACCCCCATTTAAGAAAGTGTCTCCAACGGGATTTTTTTCCGACCTTTGACTTATAAATTTTATGATTCTTCCGGATGGTCTCTATATGCCTTTCATCAGCATTCGTTATTTTGAAAAGGTTCTCGCTTATATTACAACATAATTTTTTATTGGTAGATTGTATTTCTACCGTAAAATTTATCAATGCGATCACCAGGTCTTCGGTTTCGTCGGACAAAGATTCCGGCAGATTATTGATAAAAAGATATACAGGTTGTTTAGCCCATATACCGATCCTTGAAAGATTATTTTTATAATTACTCTTATTCGTATTTCTGAAAAGCCTCAACGTATCCGATATAAAATCCCGCGTATCTGCCAGCGCCGGATTTTCATCCACAAAATTGACAAAGGCTAAATATTTCAGCCAGGCTGAAGCTTTGAGAAGAAAAAAATCCCTCAGATACTTGTGCATTATCTTATTGAAAGCGTATGCGAAAAAAGGTGAGACGAATTGTCTGAAATCTTCATTTTCACTGAGGTAAAACCAGGAATCCGTATGCTCATCTACGCTATCCCGCTCCAACACATTCAACAGGCTTTTATTCTTCCATATAATATCATGATATACTAATCTTTGCCGAAAATCGTCTCTTTCAATTTCCTGCAGAATACTGTCTTTCGTATAATCAAATCCGTCAATGGCAATGATCCCGTTGTCTGCAAGGGCATATTCCGCAGAGATAATTCTCTTTATCTTACTCAGATCCGGATCCGAATAAGCAATGTCACAATACTCAAAAAGACGTATGGGCGATAAATACTTCATCTATCCTATTCCGGTACCTTTAAAATTCTTTTTATCTCCCGACAAATCCGGATCATTCAGATAGGTGATATTGACAAGACTATTCACCACCTGCCTCAACTCCATATAACGCCCGTCATGGATTGCTTTTTCTCCCATTTGAAAAAGATTTTTTGCCGAATGGTAACTTTTATAATTGCCTGAATCCATATTCCGGTAATGATAAAACAGAGACACCACGTGAGAATCCGTATGCCACAACGCATCCCAGTACAAATTATCCAGATAATCAGTCGTTCTTTTTACAATAGCAGGATTCCTGGACGTCAGAATCTGATTTTCATTACTTATTATTCTGCTAAATTTTTCCATTGTCTTTTCTTTATCCATATTTACGGAGTGTATAATTTCCCGTACCTGTTCCTTTCTCTTAAAATATTCCGATATAAGCTGTTCCATCCGGTCATTTCCGCCTATTTTATCAAACTCCTGTGATATCCGCGACACGGTTTCCGCTATAATATACCGTTTATCGGTATGATCATTTTCCTTCATCCGAAACAGATCCGTCTTGTATTCCAGCAACCCGTTCAGTAGATTTTGCGTCTGAATAGTCCATACCGATTCGTCTTCCATACTAAACTCTTTCAATGATGTCCGGATATCACTTTCCAGATCCGTAAACTGCTCTTTCAGGCGTGAAATATTGATATGTTTTTCCGATATGGAGAATACATTTTTAAACTCCTGTTGCGTCATCACCAGAAAAACCTCCACGGATAACACCCGATCATCCGATACGGAAATCCGGATCTCTATATCAGAACCTTTTATCAGGTCGGACGACAAATCCTTACCCGATATTTCGATGAATCCTATCGGCAGATTGGAGATGGAACGGGCAAACTTATCTCCTTCCAGAATACTGATAATAATACTATCACCGGAATTTTGTTTTATGGTCTTCGATATTTCCCGGTAAAGGGTTTTCTTTAACGGAAGGATACTGTTTCTCTCAAAAATAACCTCCAGCTTTGTTGTATTATTTTCTTTATCATCTACCTCAATACATATATCTTTGGGCAACGGTTGCCCCGCGATACTGTATTGGCCATGAGTTATTGCAATATCCTCCGACTGCACTTCTTTTCCCGCCTTATTAAAAATATGCAACCTGAAACGATTAGTTATACCGGGTAATAAAGACAGGAATTCCGTAAATTTACTTCTCATTTTCATAATACCGGTATCAAATCCGCCATCCTCACGCGTTATCCGGTACGTATAGTTTTCATATTCACCTTCCACCCTGATCAGAACAACCTCTTCCGGATCTCTGCTCATTTTGTTATAAACGACGGTAACTTTCAGATCAGGAGCCTCCTCCGGCGCTCCGCTTCCCTCCGGCGAATCGTCGTATGCCCGTATGCCCGGTATCAAGGCGAAATCTTTATGCGGCACACTTTTCTTTTCCGGCGTATAATATTTATTCGCCGCATAATAAGCAGCTCCAATAGCCACCGCCGACGTAGGGTCGACTCCGGAATTCACTTTCACTCCTGTTTTTTCATATAACCGCATCCTTACATAAGGAATAAACGTACTTCCACCGACAAGTATGATCTCATTGACATGATGACTCTGCAAATGGTTACGTTCCATGATAGTCTGTATCATCGTAATGGTTTCGTCCACTTTTCCGGATATAATACCGTTAAATTCATCACGCGTGATCGTGATATAAAAGTCATACGCTTCCCCATCTATCTCAACTGAAAAATCAACCTCGGATTCGGTCTGTATAGAAAGCTCTTTTTTTACTTCTTCCGCAAGATACAAAAGATAATAATAGATCTTCTCATATTTCCCATACCTTTCGGTTAGTTGTTCATAGAAATTATCAATGCTTAGCTCTCCCGACATCTTCGGCACAAAAAGCTTTTCAATGATCAGAGAATCAAAATCCACACCGCCCAGAAAATTATTTCCTACATGATCTTTCACCTTCATTTCACCCTCTTTGGTTTCGATCAATGCGATGTCGAATGTTCCCCCTCCCAAGTCATAAACGAGCCACAGGCCATCTTCGTCTTTCCGGTTAATATGATTAAAATAAGCAAGACTCGCGGCAATCGGCTCCTGTAGCAAAAAGACCTCCTGAAAACCGGCTTTCAAACCGGCTTCTTTTGTTGCGGTCGCCTGCATCGTATCGAACGAAGCCGGAATCGTAATGACTACGGCTTCGGGCTCTTCTCCGGTATGGATAAAACGTTTCAGTTCTTTCAGCACCATAGCCGAGAGTTCAACCGGCGTCATATTTTCATCAATATTAACGACATAGAACTTATAATCCGTTCCCATCCTCCGTTTGAAACTTCCGAATACATTGACCGGATCTTTCAAAAGATATTCGCGCGCTTTATCGCCTATCAAGACACGATCTTTGCGGAAAGCAACAACCGATGCCAGACTTTCCTTATGTCCTATCGGGTTTTTAAACAACATCACATTCCCATTCTCAAACCTGGCAATAAGAGAATTGGTAGTACCCAGATCTATTCCAAAATTTACCGCTTTCATTACTTTTCTTTTTCTACTATCACGATACCTTTCTGAACCAACGTAATTTTATCCGCATCCTTTTTATAAATCACCGGCTTAATTACCTGTACAACAACCATATTCTCACTTTCTTCTCCTATAATACCGGCTTCGCAGTCGGTATTTGATTCCCTGTATTTTTCCCCGATCGGATACCTGAATAGATAACCTTCTTCTTCCAGAAGATTGCGGACACGATTAAAATTCCGCTCATATTTCAGCATAAGATTATCCTGGCTAATTTTATACTCTATTTCCGTTAACTGATTAATTAATTGTACATAATTCATTTTTAGTATCTATTTTTCCCGTTATTTGTTTATACCCTCATACTATACCTGTGCAAAAATAGCTAAAAAAAACACACGCATATCCACTTTCCGACTCCAAACCGAAATAAATCAAAAATTAATGTAGAAAACTCCTATTTCTTTTTATAAAAACGGATCCTCAAATGGCAAAACCATCAATGCAGATGATAAAATATAAAATACATCATCGCCAGGTTATAACCCGCATGGGATAAAATTGCACCATAAACGGAGTCGCACATTTGTTTACATCTGAAAAACAGCCGGCTGACCAGAAACATAGACAATACCCAAAGAAGGGCGGGCAAAGGTAAAAATTCCCACTTTCCCGCATGATAGATAATGCCAAAATGCGCCAGATGGGTTACGGCAAAAGCCAAGCTATCCAGATAGGATGCTTTCACGTCCCCAAAATCAGCAACAAAACTACCATGAATAACACCTCTGTATAGAAATTCCTCGCCTATCGGACTAAACAGCATACTGGGTATGGCAGCAATAATAAAATACATAAACTTATCCGGACCCGGAATATCACCGGGCATTGAACCGCTTCCGGATATATAGACAAAAGCATTGCTCAATGAATAATCATACAACGAATAAAACAAAAGAAAAATAAGAGAGCATGATAAAATACCCAGTACAAACGAATAAAGTAACCCTAAATATTTCCCCGAACGTTTTACTCCTATTTCCCTCCTGCCTTCGCGGGTCAGAAAAATAAACGGTGCGAACCACATCAGAAAAAAAATGATAAATGCCTGACTATATCCTCCCGCGACATTTGCCTGAAGAACCAGGATAAAACGGGGAACTCCGAATAAAAGAACGAGGAATAATCCGAACTTTCAATTATAAGTAAAAACAGGCGAATATATTTTCCGTAGTAGTTGCATTTTTTTCATTGTGAATCAAAACCTCGCATCAAAGATAAGAACAAATAATCAAATAGAGGTAAAATGATAAACTCTCAAAACACTAACCGAAAAATTATTTTGGGCTATATGCCTTCATTTTTCATATTTAACACCTTTTTGAATAACGAACTATTCTGATTTTATATTACATTTGTAGTTTCATTAAAAAAACAAATAATCAAATGAAAAAAATCTTGTTATTTACGCTCACGTTGAGCCTTTCTTTTTCCATACAAACGGATGTTGCCGGGAAACCGGGCGAGTGCGTCACGTCTAACGAACTACAACGTAAAAAAAAGCTAAAAGAAGCCGACGAAAACGCTTACTGGAATCAGATGGCCGACGGAATGGTGCAAGCCTTGATCAAACATTTCTGGGGCGCTAATTTCGAGGGATATCCCGGCCGGTATTACTTCAATTACGAAAGCGACCTGTCCAATATGACGACTAATCACTATTGGCCGCAGGCTCACGCCATGGATGTCATCGTCGATGCATATATGCGCACCTCCGAAAAACAATACCTCAATTTCTATCCGCTTTGGTGGAAAGGAGCTCCGGAATACAATTTTTCAGGGAAAGAAAT
>DOZP01000149.1:7249-12479 GCA_003517945.1 Porphyromonadaceae bacterium
CAATTACGGATGTACGAAACGACACAGCGCGAAGAATATTTCCTGAAAGCAAAACAGACCTACAACGATTGGATCTGGTCTACCTGGGGACCGGAAAAAGAAGAACCCTGGAAAGGAGGCATTACATGGAAAACCGACGTGAATAAATCGAAGAATGCCTGCTCCAACGGGCCGGCGGCTATTATTGCGGCACGTATTTATACGATGTACGACGATATTATGAATCCCGGAAAAAAGCCTAAACAGGCTTATCTTCAGGAAGCAAGCAAAATATATGCCTGGCTGAGAGATCATTTATATAATCCCGAAACCGGTAAAGTATCCGATAATATGAATGCGAAAGGAAAAATCAGTCCTGCCGTCTATACCTATAACCAAGGCACTTTCATCGGAGCCGCCCACGAACTGTATAAAATCACCGGAGATAAACAATACCTGGAAGAAGCGGTGAATGCCGCCAATTATGTGATTGACCACATGTCGACAAACAACGGCGTATTAAGCGACGCGACTTCGGGCGACGGCGGTTTGTTCCACGGAATATTCTTCCGTTATTTTGTAAAACTGATCAACGAACCGGACTTAAATGATACCACACGTAAAAAATTTCATGATTATATCACCCGGTGCGCTACGGTCATGGCTGAAAACGGAATAAACAAAGAAAGTATGCTTTACGGCGGCAAATGGTGGTCGGCGCCCGTATCAACCAAAGGAGTAGGCCTCACCCCCCACCTTTCGGGCTGTATGTTGATGGAAGCAATGTGCATACTCAAGCCTTTGCCTGAAAAGTAAAATTCTCAAAAGGTATCCTTTGCATTACCGCTCTCCGATCTCAATCTTTCGCATGCTATTCGTTGAATTTATCACGGGAAAATACATCATTTCCGCTTTTGCAGGATTCAGCGTATAACGCCCCGTATAACGCGGCAACAGATCAATCTCAAAGGTATAATTTCCCTGCGGCAGCCTCTCACAGAAAATAACCGTCTTCTCCTTAAACGATTCACGGTATGTTTCCTCCCTGTTCCTCTCATCATAATATGGCTGATCAGGCCGGTAACTGCAACCTGCCGGAATAGGCACTTCGATCATCACATGTTCGGCGTTTTTCTGTTTCACCTTCACTTCCACCCGCAATGTGACGGGCACACCGGCAGTAAGCGTGTCCCCGTGGCTCCATGTTGTTTTAACCTCAAAGGCATCTCCCGTATTTTCCTCCGTCACATATCTCATCTTGTATGCCGAGTAAATAAGCGGCATTCCGTCCTGTTTCTCAATCGTAAGGCGCTCGCCCGGAAGCAGGACGGTTTCATAAGGGAACTCCGTTAATTTTTTATTTTCTTTCCCCGACAACAATACGGAAGCGGGCCTATCTTTCGTGGCAGATCCGGCGATCAGATCCGGCAGGATCGTCATGACGGCCGAAGAGGCCTGATAGGTATTCCAGTAGTACTGCTTCGTACCCAATATATACATCTGCACGGGTTCCATCAGATGACGCAGGGTTGAGTCGTTCCGGATGATACGATAAGCAATCAGCGTACTCATCATGTTATCATTGTACCAGTAAGAAGAAGACTTTCCGTCATCACAATAGACAGCGCCCAACACATCCTTCTTCAGATATGCGGTCAGGCTGTCCGGCGAATAACCGATCTGATGCTGCTGACGCAATGCAAGCAGTTGCATCCGCTCTTTCAGGAAAGATCGCCTGTTTACATGTGCATGTACACGCGCAATAGAATCGGCTATATGCTCCTGTCGTTCTATTGCCTGCTGGAACAAGCCGATAATCTCTTCATAGTTCTGTTCCGTCCCGGCTTCCGACAAGGCGCCTACAATATCCAGATCAGCCGGTGATGCCTGACGATAACGTTTGGTATCCGTATAATCCTGTTCGATTCTTTTAAAATTCAGATTTACCGGATAACCTGCCTTACGGGCCATTTCCAACGCCCGTATCACATGCGCTGACATCCAGTAAGAAGTAGCGGACGAACGCCCCCACCAGGACCATAACATTTCATCATTCCGGTTTTGCGTCAGGCGCCTGATTATCTCATGGATATTTTTATCATATAGAAACTTCTCGCCTGCATATTGCACATACAATCTGTAGTTCAGCAACCCGATCAGCTTGGATGCCAGTTGTTCGTTGCAGGCGTATTGATAACCCTGTAAATAATAAACCGCATCCATATACACATCCAACTGTTTAGCCGCAATCATTACATGTAGTTCTTCATCCGGCGCCGCGGAAACGTCTTTCTGATCGCCGTTACGCAAAAAGTCAAGCGTACCTTCCGCCACTTCCGTACCTTGGCGTATAACCGGAACGGTACGCCGCTCCCCATCGTTGTACCCGTCGTCACGGCGGAACAGATAAGTAGTCGTCAGACTATCTGTCGTGAGAGGACAGACAGGCATTTTATCCTGATGAGAAGAAGCGAACCGGATCTCTTTCCGCATAACGGTATCGGGTCCGATTGCAAACATCACTTGTCCGCTCACCTCCTGCTTTTCATACGTATAATTACGTATATTTCCGGCATAATCAGCCGAATCGCCGGCAACAAGGAACGAAGGATTCTTCAGCTCTGCCATCAACGGCTTATAGGATTTGATGTATTTGCGCGCCGTACCGGTTTTCAGTTTCCGGTTCATGGCATACACAACCGCGTTCCATTGTGTGATATTATCCGGAAATACAACGGCAAACTGCGCTTTTCCCTTTTTATCCGTTACAAGCCGCGGTTCCCAGAAACCTACATCGGAGAAATTGCTGCGTAATCCGTTCAGTTGCAACAGTTCACTGTATAAACGTTCTTCCGCTTCACGATCCGCATGTTCCTCTTCATCCTCCTCCGGATCTTCCGGCGGAGCCTCTCCTGCAGAATGAGCCGTGTCACTGGCAGAAAAGGTTGAAATCGCTCCGGTTAAAGCGGATTCCCGCTGTGTTCCATATCCTATCACTACCACTTCTTCCAACAGACTCAGATCTTCCTGCATTACAACATCAATCACACTACCTTTCCGAACCCTCACTTCCTGGGTCTCAAAACCGATATAACTGAATACCAATATAGCCTCAGCCCCATCTACACCAATCTCAAAATTACCGTCAACATCACTGATTGTACCAAAATTCGTACCCTTTACCGATACATAAGTGCCGATAAGCGGCTCTCCCGCATAATCTTTTATCACTCCTTTTACGGCATTGGCCGAAGTCACCTGCCGGGCGATCAGCGGGCGGTCATAATAAGCGCTACGTGAACCGGACATCTGATAAGAATGTACAGGTTGCATCATCCGGGTCCTCAACGCCAGCCATTTCCGGGAAATGGAATCAGCTTCCTGTAGCGGACGTGAGGTCATATCCGCTTCGATATAGTAATGCCGTTTGAATGCAATACTGTCAAAACAAACATAGCGTCCGCTGTTATAAAGTAATATAACATCATACGTAGATGCAGGAATATTGCCGTACTTACGCGTTCCGTATTCTATCTGATTCGGAAATATCAGTGAATCCGTACGGATATCCCGGAAAAGCAAATTGGATACACCCGTAGAATCGGGATGCGGAAAAATTTTAAAATTGATATTCAGCCCATTCTGTATAATATGTATATTGGAAGGGCGCCAGTTATCCGTTTCTACTTTACATTGTTCTATCAGCCGGCGGAACACTTTCGGCGTCAACGCAAAATCATTCAGGTTACCGAAATCCGTAGTAGATGAAAATGTCAGATAATTATCAAGGCATGTTTGTTCAGGATACTTATATACCACGTTACCATCATATTCGTACCGGAATCCGCCTTCATGTTTATAAATAATACTGTCACAGTATTGCATCATCCGGTTACCGCCCGGAACAGGCCCGGCCAGCACAGACCGCTTCAGCGGCTGCAGGCAGCGGTGGAACAACGGATAGACGACATTGCGCGATGTATCCCGCAGATAAGTAAAATCATAATTTTCCAAAACCGGAATACGTGAAATATAGTAGTTGTAAGCCGATCGTTCCTGACCGGTAAATTGCGTGGAACCAAGCATCATACATCGCACCTTTTCCGGAGGCAACGAATCAATATCGACACTCAGGATCGTTTTCTTATTCGGAGTGAACCGGATCGAATCAATGATCACCACCCGGTCATGCAGGCGCATGGTCACTTTCTGCATGGCCGTATGATCCGGTACAACAAACGAATACCGTTTCGGCTGCTCAGTCCACGAAAAGTAAACGGGTTCATCATTGAGCTCGACGACAAAAACCTGTACCGATTCGCCGTTTTTCATAACAAACGGAGCAAACTCCGTCGTAGAATCGGGCGTTTCAATTTCATGCCGGAATAACTCTCCCAGCGGATACGTATATTGATAATACTTCATCGTATCAAGTCCCGCTTTTGTCTTCCAACGCGCATAATTAAGCGGAATATGAAAGTCCGACGGATTGATTTCACGGATCGAATAGCTGGTCCGCTGCTCGCGGTACCGGGGAGAAGGGCCGTAGTAAGGAAGATCGGGTACAGTATAACCAAGCTGACTGTTGTATGCAAAAGCCGTCAGGTCAACCCCTTTCACCGGTTTTCCCATGTTATCCTTTACCGTAACCGTCGCATCAAGCGTTTGCCCGGGATATATGCGCTCCGGCAAATCGATAGCTACATCCAGAAATTCTGTTTTGGGTATAAAAGTCCGGCGGTAAGCCTCTTCACTGCTTCCGAGAAAATAAAAAAGTTCCACATAATGAGCGACGCTCAAGTCGGTATTCGGATATTTAAAATCAAATTCCTTACCCGCTCCTTTCTCAATCAGCCGGTTGCCCTGATAGATATACCATGACACATCCAGGCCGAGCGGATTAACCAGGCAAACATTAAACGAATCAGCCCTGATTCCACCCTGAATATCCAGTTTCGAATCGAAATCAGCGGCATCTATCGTCTGCGAATAAAACGGCTCCTCCACCTGAATGCGATACTGGTCCACCGACTGCCGGAATGGTTCTTCATAAGGAAGTGCAACCTCCTTATATGCCTGCTTGTCACCATACCAAAGCCTCGCTTTTACAGGCTTTTTCCGCCCTAATTCCTCAAAATCAAAACAAATCGTATCATTTCGTATGGAATACAGAATTTCATACCTGGATTTATAGAATGTAGCCGAACTATTCGAAACCAGCAGTTGGTTATCATACGTATATGCATTTACA